>JBDTVQ010000370.1:0-7006 GCA_040007195.1 Acidobacteriota bacterium
TGACCTTGATGATTTTCGAGATCTTGCCGCTCTGCGCGTTGATCTCGCTCATCGCCGTCACCATCAGGTCCAGCGAATCATTCGTATCGGCGAACCGCTGGTGCGATTGCGAAGCCAACCCGGCCGCCGCAACGGAACTCTCGCTGTTCTTGCGCACCATCGCGTTGATCTCTTCGCACGCGGCGGAGGTCTCCTCTAGGGACGCCGCCTGCTCGGACGCTCCATGCGCCAGCGACTGTCCCGCCGCCGCAACCTGTCCCGCGGCGCTCGCCACCTGCGACGCCCCCTGGCTTAGTTCCGCCACCGCTTCGCGCAGAGTCCGGTTGATTCCGCCAATGATGAAGACCGATACGAACACCGCTACGATCATCGACCCCACCAGCAACGCGAGCGTCACCGTCCGCGCCAACGACGCATTCCCGACCGCCTCTTCGGCTAACTTGTCACCATACTTCTCATTCCAATCCTGCATTTCCGTGAGCAGGCGGTGAAGGTCCTGAAACGCCGGTTCGACCTGCGTAAGATAGCTCTGATAGGCCCCCTCGCTCCGCCCCTTCCGGCTTTCCGGCGCCACTTTGTCCCAAGCCTGAAACATCCGTTCCTCGAGCGTTCGCAATTGCGCAAAGTTGGCCCGGTCTTCTTCCATCGTGATGGCCTTTTCATATTCGGCCATCTCGTCTTCGGTCTCCTTGCGCACGCTCGCCATCTGGTTTTCGATGGTCTGCATGGCTCCCGTTTCGGCGGTTGCGACGTGTTTCCAGGCATCGCCCCGAAACAGATACAGCTTGTAGCTCACTGCACCGACGTGCTGCAATCCCGGCATCGCGTCGCTGGTAATTTCGTGCAGATCGCGGCTGATTCGCGCCGACGTGACGAAGGCGACTCCGCCGGTCACCAATAGGAACGCCACCAGAATTGCCGCCAACCCCGTAATCTTCTTCCCCACCGTCAACTGCCATGTCATGTTGTCAGGCGTGCTCCTCGACGCCGATCCGTACTAGCTAGCTCATCGTGCACAGCTCCGAAGTCTTTAGGTTCACTGCCGGAATTGTCTCGAATAGGCGCACCAAGGGGAGTTCCATGGCACGCATTTGTTCCCTGCCCCCGCTCGGCCTATTCCCGCTCAGCAGATGGCAGTTTACGAATTCGAAGTCCACGACCTCATTTCCACCAACACCCGCATCGCCTCCGGGCTGGGCGCCGCAATTGATGCCCGCATACGCTCTGGACCTCCCCCGGCGCCCGCCCCGCCCCAACAGGCGCTTCCCCAGGCGCTCCCCTGTGCGCTCCCCTGTGCCCCCGGTCCATTTTTCGAGTGAAACATCCCGGGTGCCCAAGTGTCTTACCCATATGGCAATACTCAATCCAACCCTCCAATCTCTCCTCGCGATTGTGTCGTTGGCCGTCGTAGCTGGATGTGCTCCTTCCTCAGCCTGGGCGGCCAGCGACATCAAAGCGGCGGCTGAACTGCGCGATTCCAAAGGAAAATCCGTGGGCCGCGCGACTTTTACCACTACCCCCAGTGGCGTCATGATGAACGCAACCTTAATGAACCTGCCCCCCGGCATGCATGCAATTCACGTTCACGAAAACGGCCACTGCGACGCCCCTGATTTCAAATCTGCAGGCGGGCACTTCAATCCCGGCAACAAGAAGCACGGAACCTCAAATCCGATGGGCCCTCATGCCGGCGACCTTTCCAACATCAGCGTCGACCCCAACGGCAGGGCCATGATTAAAGATCAAAAGATAAACGCGGACCT
The DNA here is from genome assembly GCA_040007195.1 of Acidobacteriota bacterium. Classification (GTDB taxonomy): domain Bacteria; phylum Acidobacteriota; class Terriglobia; order Bryobacterales; family Bryobacteraceae; genus JAFLBB01. The sequence continues at coordinate 1,764 of JBDTVQ010000370.1, forward strand.
CACTCCCGGTGGCGCTTCGTCCTTGCTGAAGACTGGTGGAACCTCTGTCGTTATTCACTCCGGACCCGACGACAATAAAACGGATCCCTCCGGCGCTTCGGGAGACCGCATCGCCTGCGGCCAGATCTTGCAAGACAAGACTCCGTAACCGCCCTGCCCGGAATTGTCGATGGAACTCACCGGCTTTTTTTCCAACTCTGAATCTGCTCACCTGGCGATCGAAATTCTAAAGCGCTCGGGTTACAACGTCGATAGCGCCACCGTCGTCATCGGCGCCCATGCCAGAGCCCGCCTGGATCGTTTCCTGGAAGCGGAACGCCGCTGGAGAATCGGATCCAGCGCCGCGGGTTGTGCTGCCGTCTCGGTGATCTTCGCGGCGCTACTGCTGCCGCCGGCGCCGTTTAGCTTTCCGTGGCTCACGTTGGGCGCATTCGTAGCAGCCTGCGCGACTCTTGGTGCGCTCGGCGGAGCCGTCATCGGCGGTAACGCCAGCCCCAATTCGGTCCTCCTCGACATCAAGGTGTCCAAGGATCACCTCAACGAGGCGATGCACATCTTGCGCATGGCCGGCGGCCAATGCGTAGGAGCCGCGGCGGTCCCTGCCAACTTAACCCGGCTGCCTGAACCCGCCTCCGCGGTCAACGATCCGCAACGCGCAGTGGAGTAAGCCCCCCGCGGTAGGACCCGCATGCCGCTCGAAGAATATAAACGCAAACGCGATTTCGCAAAAACTCCCGAACCGCCGGCCGGGCCCGGTTCTCCCCGCAAAACCGGGCTGTCCTACGTTGTCCAGAAGCATCACGCCACGCGGCTGCACTACGATTTCCGGCTGGAGCTGGATGGCGTCCTTCTCAGTTGGGCCGTCACCAAAAAGCCCAGCCTGAACCCGTCAGTGAAGCGCCTCGCCGTTCGCACCGAAGACCATCCGCTTTCTTACGGCAGCTTCGAAGGAACGATTCCGAAAGGACAGTACGGCGGCGGAACGGTCGAGCTCTGGGACACGGGTACATGGGAGCCCAATGAAGACCCTCGCGCCGGCCTCAAAAAGGGTCATCTCTCTTTCGTTCTTCACGGCAAGCGCCTGAAGGACGAATGGGATCTCGTCCGCATGCGCACGGAAGGGAAACGCGAGAACTGGCTGCTCATCAAGCGCCGCGGCGAGTCTGCAAAGCGGAACACCGCGAATGGCGCCGGTCCCGCGAAGTCCGCTCCCAAAAGCCCCGCATCGAAAGCTCAAAGCAAATCGGCCAAGACCCATTCCGCGAAGGCCAACTCAGCCAAGTCCAACACCGCCACGCCCCAAGCCCCCCACGCCAACAAATCTCTGCGGCCATTGATGGACCGCTACCCGGGGGTGCAACTCGCCACCTTGGTCACCTCCCCTCCCGCCGGGCCGGAATGGCTACATGAGGTCAAGATGGACGGTTATCGCCTGCTTGGTTTCCTGTCCGCCGGAACGGCGCGCCTTCGCACGCGCAACGGAAAGGATTGGACCGGCAAGTTCCCTACCCTCGCGGCCGGCCTGGAAAACCTGCGCGCGACGGACGCCGTCATCGACATGGAAGCCGTCGTGGTCGACGACAAAGGCCAAAGCAGCTTCCAGGCGCTGCAACACGCGTTGGGGGCGGGCGGAAATCCGGACAGTATTATCGCCTATGCATTTGACCTGCTCTATCTGGATGGCAACGACTTCACCAAGCTCCCCCTCACCGAGCGTAAAAAGAGTCTGAAGGACCTACTGCGGAAATCGAAGAGCGCAACCGCGCTTCATTTCAGTGGCGATATCGCCGGACAAGGCGACGAGATCTTCCGCATGGCCTGCGCCAAGGGCTGGGAAGGAATAATCTCCAAGCGCGCCGATGCTCCGTACTCCGTTGGACGGCAAAAGACGTGGGTCAAATCAAAGTGCGGCCTCCGGCAGGAATTCATCATCCTGGGCTATAGCGACGCCCGTTCCGGCGGCCGCGCGCTCGGTGCGCTCTATCTGGGCTACCGCAAGAACGGCGCCATCCAATATGCCGGAAAAGCTGGCACCGGGTTTTCGATGGAAGAGGCCCGCGCGCTCGTGAAACGATTCGATAGCTTCGCCGCCTCACGCCCACTCCTGACAGCGGCGGAAACGCACGGCGTCCCCACCAGGGAATGGCAGTCGATCCACTGGCTCCGCCCCGAGTTGCTCTGCGAAGTGGCTTTCACCGAGTGGACCGCCGATGGACGCGCCCGCCACCCGTCGTTCCAGGGTTTGCGAGAAGATAAAAATCCCGGCGAGGTCAACAAGGAGACGCCCATGAGCGCACCAGCCGCCAATCTGGTTTTGAACGGCGTTACCATCACGCATCCTAGCCGGGTGATTTTTGCAGCGGCCAACATCACAAAGGGTGACCTGGCCAAATACTACGCGGCCGCCGCCCCGTTCCTCCTGCCTGCCATTGCGGGGCGTCCCATCAGTGTCTTGCGCTGTCCGTCCGGTGTGGATGAGGAGTGCTTCTTCCAGCGCAGCCCTGGTAAGGGTCTGGGCAAGGATGTTCATCCCTTCAAGTTCCGCCACAAAGGCAAATCGTACGAATACCTTTACATCGACGATGAACAGGGACTCTTGCAGCTCGTCCAAATGGGCGTCATTGAGATTCATCCGTGGGGCGCGCGCGTGGATGCAATCGACTTCCCAGACCGCCTGATCTTCGACCTCGACCCCGCCGAAGACGTTCCATTCGAAGCCGTAAAACTGGCTGCCCTGGACATGCGCCAGCGGCTCAAACAGCGGGGCTTGGAGTCGACTCTCAAGTGCACTGGTGGAAAGGGACTACACATCACGGTCCCACTTGCCGGCAAAGACAAATGGCCGGAGGTGAAAGCCTTCGCGGCATCCTTCGCCGCCGAAATGGTGCAGGCCGCGCCGGAGGCCTACATCGCCACCATGAGCAAAGCCAAACGCGTGGGAAAGATCTTCATCGACTACTTCCGCAACGATTACACCGCCACCTCGATCGCCGATTTCTCGGTCCGTGCCCGCCCCGGAGCCCCCGTCGCCCTTCCCCTCGAATGGAAGGAATTGAAAGGCCTCACCGCCGCGAATCAGTTCTCGATGCAAGCCGTGCAAAAGCGCCTGAAGCGGAAAAAACCCGCCTCGACTGCCCCCGCCACCTTCGTCCTTCCCGTTTAGGCCGCTCGCGTCCGTCCGGGCGGCTTGCGCGGCGCGGTTTTCCGTCCGCCCTTTGCCACCGCCTTCGGTGAAGTCTTTCCCGACTTAAGGCTCTGTTTGAGCGCTTCCATCAAATCGACCACAGGGGCCTTACGCGGTTGCTTCACGATGCTCATCTTCCGGCCGCTCTTCTTTTGCTCGATCATCCGCTCCACGTTTTCGCGATACGTGTCCTGGAACTCGTCCGGATGGAACGGGGCCGAAAGCTGCCCCACCAGACTCTTCGCCAGTTGAAGTTCCTTGGCCGAATATTTTGCCTCCGGCGCTCCGCTCCTATTGGCTTCGTTTAGCTCCTCCGGGTAGTACAGCGTGTGAAGAATCATGCCCTCCTCCGCCGGCCGGATCAACACCACGTGCTCGCGATTATGCATCGCCAGCTTCGCAATGGCATGCTGCTTCGTCTCCTCCAGCGCGGCGCGGAACAGGTTGTACGGCTTCGCAATCTTCTCGTTCGGCGCCACATAGTAGGAGCGCTCGAAATAGATCGCATCCACATCTCCGTTGCCCACAAACTGCAGGATGTCCATATTCGTCGCGGTTGCAGGCGCGATCTTTTGCAGCTCCGCATCCTCCACCACAACGTACTCGTTCTTCCCCGTTTCGTAGCCCTTTACGATCTCCGACCGGTCGACTGGTTTCTCCTCCTCCACGCAATACCAGACCTGCCGCAATCGCGAGCGGTCCTTTGCATGAAGCAGATGAAAGTGAACCGTATCGGCGCGCGCGGCCGAGAAGAGCTGCACCGGGAACGATACAAGCCCAAAGCTGATATAACCCTTCCAAACCGAAGCGGGCATGGTTACCTCTCCGCGAAGTAGACCGCGCCTGCTGCCGATTTGTTTCAATCCGATGCGGTCCCCGTCACGCCTTTACGTACAGCGTCACCGCATCGGCCACCAGCGCCGGCTTCGCTTCGCCATCGATCTCCACCACCTGCCGCCACACCGCGAGCCAACCAGCGTCGTGGTCCTCCACCGACACCAGGCTCGTCCGGTTCCGTATCCGCGCGCCGCTCTTCACCGGGGTCGGATAGCGCAGCTTGTTCAACCCATAGTTGATCGTCATCTTCAGCGGCGCCTGCATCGCCACGCTCTCATGCAACATCATCGGCAACAGCGACAACGTCAAATAACCATGCGCGATCGTCGTCCCGAACGGCGACTCCCGTTGCGCCCGTTCCCGGTCCACATGAATCCACTGATGATCTCCCGTCGCATCGGCGAAGGCGTCGATGCGCTCCTGCGTAATCTCCACCCATTCCCCCACCGCAACCTCCGTGCCCGCCAACCCACGAAGTTCTTCGATCGACCCTATCTCACGCATCGAACTTCCCGCTTCCTGCGGCTAACTTCGCCAGCAACGGCGCAGGCTCCCATCCCAATTTGCGAATGCGGTCACACACACCCGCCAGTCCCTCCAGTTCCGCCCATTTCATCGGTCCGCCGCGCCATGCCGGGAAACCATAGCCATTCACGTAAATGATGTCGATGTCCACGGCCCGCAGGGCAATACCCTCCTCCAGAATCTTCGCGCCCTCGTTCACTAACGACAGCAGAATCCGCTCCAGCACCTCGTCCTTTGTAATCGCCCGCCGCGTAATTCCCCGCTCCGCCGCCACGGCTTCGACAATTCGCGTCACCTCCGGGTCGGGTGTTGCCTTGCGATCGGCATCATACAAATACCAACCCTTGCCGGTCTTCTGTCCGTAACGCCCCAACTCGGCTAACTGGTCGCCTGCCTGTGGATACCGCACACCCGGCACTTCCAGGTGCCGGAACTCCTGCCGAATCCGCCACCCGACATCAATGCCTGCCAGGTCCCCCACCGCCAGTGGACCCATCGCCATACCCCACTCATGCAGCGCATCGTCGACGAACTTCGGCTCGGCTCCCTCCTCCACCAAGAACACTGCCTGCGTCATGTACTCGTGGAACATGCGATTGCCCACAAAGCCGCGGCAGTTGCCCACGAGCACGCCCACCTTTTTCAGCTTTTTAGCCAGTTCCATCGACGTCGCGATCACGGAGTCCGTCGTCTCCTT
>JBDTVQ010000371.1:0-7002 GCA_040007195.1 Acidobacteriota bacterium
GCCTGGTTCGCCGTTGGATTTGGAATGGTTGAAACGGCGCATGCCGGATCGCGAATTGCACTGCCTGGCGGTGACAGACTCCACGATGACCGTTGCGGCGAAGCTGAGCGCCGCCGGCGCGCCTGCAGGCACAGTGGTGTTAGCCGAAGAACAGACCGCGGGCAAGGGGCGCGCCGGGCATAGCTGGTATTCCGAACCGGCTATCGGACTTTACACGACACTCATTCTCCGGCCGGGAATGAGCGGCGAATCCCTGCCCCTGCTGACCTTGGCGACCGGACTGGCAGTAAAAGAGGCGGTGGAATCCATCGTAGGTGTCCAGGTCGATTTGAAATGGCCGAACGATTTGCTCATCGACGGAAAGAAGGTCGCGGGAATCCTGCTCACATACGATTCCGGGGCCGTGCTGGCGGGCATCGGTATCAACGTGAATCACACGCGGTTTCCCGGCGACATCGCCGGGCTGGCAACCTCGCTGCGCCTGGCGGGCAAGCGCGAGTTGTCGCGCGAACCTCTTCTGGTGCGGGTGATCGAAAGTGTGGAGCGGCACGCGCAGTTACTGGCGAGTGAGGGACAGCGGGCCATACTCGATGCGTTCACGCAGGCCTCGTCGTATGTGAGCGGGCGGCGCGTGACGGTGGACCTTGACAATCGCGCCGTGACGGGCACGACGGCGGGGCTGGACGAGCGCGGATTCCTGCGGCTGCGCACCGATGCGGGCGAGCTTGTTACGATTCTCGCTGGCGGTGTGCGCCCTCTCTAACAACATGCTTCTCGCATTGGACGCAGGCAACACAAACATCACGATCGGCGTTTTCGAGGGCCCGAAGCTGACGCACCGTTGGCGGCTGCGCACCGTGCACGAACAGACCGAGGATGAGTGGGGCATTCTGCTGCGTAATCTGTTTTCGCTAGGCGGGCTGGAGTTGGATGGAGTGGAAGCCGTGATGGCGTCGAGCGTGGTGCCGCCGTTGAATCCGACATTGACCGCAATGTCGCAGCGCTATTTTCACCGCGAGCCGCGTTTCGTCACTTCCGACATGGACACGGGCCTGACGATTCTCTACGACAATCCCCGCGAGGTAGGCGCGGACCGCATCGTGAATAGCGTGGCGGCGTTCGCGAAATATGGTGGCCCGTGCGTGGTGGTGGACCTCGGCACGGCGATCACGTTCGACTGTGTTTCGGCGAAGGCGGAGTACCTGGGTGGCATTATCTGCGCGGGCATTGGAATCTCGATTGACGCGTTGTTCACTCGCACGGCGAAGCTGCCGAAGGTGGATTTTCGCGAGCCGGAACGGCTGATAGGAAAGAACACCGTGGGCAGCATCCAGAGCGGCCTTTACTATGGAGCGCTGGGAATGATCGATGGGATTCTCGAACGGCTCATGCGCGACATGGGACCTGGCGCGAAGGCCGTGGCAACCGGCGGCCAGGCGAGGCTGATCACGACGGGATCGCGTTATCTGACCGAGGCCGATGAGGACCTGACGCTGGAAGGGCTGCGGCTGATTTGGGAGCGCACGCGTTGACGGAATCGCCCGAACAATTTCACGCCAACTACTTCAACTACTTCACCGAGGTGGAGGAGCATTTCCAGAGAGCGCGGGGAACGGGGTTGTTCCTTTTGTCGCCGCTCGATTGGGCGTTGATTGAAACGTGGAAGAACGCGGAGATCCCTCTCGAAGCGGTGCTGCGCGGCATCGACCGTGCGTTTGAGAAGTGGCGTGCGAAGAAGCAGAAGACGCAGCGGCAAGTAAATGGGCTGGCGTGGTGCGCGCAGGCTGTGGCGGAAGAGGCGGCGGCAATCGGCGAGGCATCGGTGGGTGGGCGCGCGGCGGTGGAAGCTCCGTTTTCGCTCGAATCGCTGCAGGCACACTTGACGCGTGTTGCGGCGGAGACGAGAGCCGCGGGAGCGGCCGAATTCGATGCAGTGGCACAGGCGCTCGATGCGATCGGCGCGGAGGCCGCGGCGCATTACACGAAGCTCGAAGAGTTGGAGCAAAGGCTGACGGCGCTCGAGGAGAAGGCGCTGGCAATCGCACGGGCGCGGATGAAGGATGAGGATCTGTTCCAGGCGCGCGCGGCAATGGAGGGCGAACTACGCCCTTACCGTTCGAAGTTCACGACCGATCAGTTGGCGCGCCTGGAGCGGCAGTTCCTGGACCGCTGGGTGTTTGAGCGAACGGCGCTGCCGCGATACAGCATATTTTACGTGCGCTGATCCGGCCCGCCCCGCCCTGTCGCGTATGGCGTTAGGAGGCTATGCGGCAATGGGACGGACAATGATTCTGCACGACACGCGGCTGGAGGGGCGCACGCCCCTGAACTATAACTTCGTTTACCTCGTGAATGCGCACCGGAGCATTTCGGCGATTATTGGTGGAGTTGCGGGACATGCCCGGTCATGCGGAGGTCTCGATATGCTGCACGTCTTTTGTCACGGATTCGAGGCGGATTGGGATCTCACCGGTCAAGTATGCACGGGCGTGGAGCATGGCGGATTTGGCCTGCAACTGGGGCGCGAGGGCTTGTCGTTGAGCAATGTGAGCCAGGCGACCAAGTGGAAAGGGCTTGTCAAAACCATCGTCGTGTTTGCCTGCGCGACGGCCGACACCGCTCCGGGCAATGAAGGCACGCGCGGCGACGGCCAACGGCTGTGCGGCGAGTTGGCGTTGTGGTCGGGCGCGGACGTGATCGCGGCGCGCGATACACAGTTCTATAACGAGCGCACGGCGAGTTACGGGGGCGGCCGGAGCGTGGAGAACACAATCGACTTTGGGGCGTGGGAAGGTCCGGTGTACCGGTTCGATCACGATTCCGGATATCCGTCTACGATCACGCCGGGGGCCTACAACACGGCCAACCCCAGAACGATGTAGAGAGGGGCCTAAAGCAATTCGCGAGGCATGCCGAGGACGTCGCGGAGGCGCGGTATGCGTTCGGCCTCCGTCTTGTACTTTTCTTTGATGGTGCGCATGTATTTGCGCAGTAGGGCCGGGTCCTTCAAGCAGTCGTCGGTGGTGACAATGCCATTCTTCTTCGCCAGACGGCGGGCGGCTGCTGCCGCTTCTTTGCGCATTCGCAAGCGCTGTTCCGGAGTGGGCGTCCAAGTGGGTGTGCCGTACTTCATGTCCACTGAATAGCATGCGCGGCGCTGGGTTTGGGTGGCTCGCAAGGGCGTACCGCTTTAGAATGAGCGCGAAATAAATTATGAGGGGTTGTGACTGATTCGAGTGCGGCTGGCTATATTAGGAGTCATGTCTCCTTCCGATATTCATCGCGACCCCGACCGCAACGTTTTAGGTGGCGCATTGGAAATTTGCGGCAACGATCCGGTGACCGGATTCTTTCGCGAAGGCGGGTGCAGCACCTGCCCGGAAGACGTGGGCTCGCACACGGTTTGCGTGAAGGTGACGGCGGAATTTCTGGCATTTTCGCAGGCCACGGGGAATGATTTGTCGACGCCCGCGCCTTGGTTCGGATTCCCGGGCTTGAAGCCGGGCGATCGCTGGTGTGTGTGCGCCGGGCGTTGGAAAGAAGCCGTGGACGCGGGCGTCGGCGCGCCGGTGTTCCTTAAGGCAACCCACGAGAAGGCCCTGGAGTTGATTCCGTTTGAGGACCTGATCCGTTTCGCGGCGGATGGTCCGGAGACGATGCAGTAAGCGCGACTCTGCGATAGACTCAGCGCCCATGAGGCGCACAATTGGTCTGGTTTCCCTACTGGCCGCGACGACGGCGGCGGCATGGGGCAGCGAAGCATTCACAGGCGGGCAGGTGGCGGAGGTGATCCGTCTGCGGCTCGACCGCGACGAACTGCTGCTCGAGTCGATTCAAGACACGATCAAGAAGTACAAGATTGAAGACGGGGCCGTGCTGACGGCGGCAGGGACACTGCAGGTGTGCACGTTCCACGCCGTGGCGAACATGGCGGCAACGCCTGCGGACAAGATGATGACGCGGCAGGGGCCGCTGGAGATTTTGAGCCTAAACGGTATTATCGCGGCGGGCGAGCCACACCTCCACATGACACTCGGCAACAATCAGGGACAGACGATGGGCGGGCACATTGAGCCCGGTTGTAAGGTGCTCTATCGCGCCGAGATTACGATCGCACGCTTCAGCGGTCCGAAAGTGGCGCGTCTGCCCAATAAAGACGGCGTGCCGATGATGCAGCGGGTTCCTTCCGGTGGCGAGGGAAAGAGGAAGTAGAGGCAGACTTACATCCCCAGCCGGGCAGTGATGTAAAGGAACAACAGGGCGATCAGCAGCAGGGCGGCGGGGGCACAGAGGAAGAGCGGAACGATCCAGACGAGCGACCAATGGTCGAGCTTCGCTTCGGCCGCACGGCCCGGGCGGTAGATGATGTTGACCTCGTCGTCGCGGATGCCTCGCATCCGGAGGGGGCGCTCGGACGACAGCGTCACTTCCCGCCAAATGCCCTTTTCATCGTGGAAGGTGACGATGGGCAGGTACGTCATCTCCGTGCTGTCGAGCATCTGGCTGGTCTTGCGTGATTTGTGGCCGGAAATCTTGACGGTTTGTCGAATGGCGCCGCGAACGAACAGCCAAACCCGGACCGCGGCCAGGATGCCAAGCGCTGGCATCAGGCCAAAGATCACATAGGCGAGAATTTTCATGCGGTGATGTTGCTAGCGGCGGCCGCAGCCCGGCCGATTGCGGACTGCGGGTATTCCAACGCCACTCGCTCGAATTTTTTCAGGCTAGGAGTGTGAGCGCATCGAGACGAAGAAGTAGAACGTCAGGCACAGGCTGACCACCAGATAGAAGCCGGCGCGAAAGATGGAAGTGAATGCGTAGAAACCCCGGATGATGCCGATGAATGTGCCGAGGAGATCGAAGCCGAGCAGGACCGTCATCAGGAACATGGCGGCGAGCGCCACGGTGGAGGCAAGTTTGAGATTCATTGCTAGAGGATATGCGTAGCGCGGGCGGCGGGCAAGTGTTGGGGTGAAATAACTGGGGGGATTTGGGTTAGGCAGATAGCCGGGATTTGGCAGCTTTGCCGCCAGGGAGGCGAATCGCGCCTGGAAATGGCCTTATGCGTGCACTGGGACTACTGATGGGCAAGCGATTACAGTGTCCAGCGGGAGAAAAATTCTATGTGGCGCATAGGCATGAGTATGGTAATGATGGCGGCGTCGGCCGTGATCGTGGTTGCGCAAGACCCACCGAGCCGGGTCGCCCGTCTGAACTACCGGAGCGGTCCCGTATCTTTCCAACCGGCTGGAATCGATGATTGGGTAGATGCCGACATCAACCGGCCGCTTACGACAGGCGACGGCATTTGGGCAGGTGACCGCGGGCGAGCCGAATTGCACATTGGATCGACGGCCGTGCGTCTCAGCGCCAATTCGGACTTTGAGTTCCTGAATCTGGACGATCAGACCGTTCAGATCCGCTTGTCTGAAGGGACGATGACGGTTCGGCTGCGCAATCTATCGGGAAATCAGATCTTCGAAGTCGATACACCGAACCTTGCCTTCACGCTGGAGCGGCCCGGCGAGTACCGCATCGACGCAAATCCGGATTCGCAGACGACCGTCATCACGGTGCGCGCGGGCACGGGAGAAGTGACCACGGGTGGCCAATCGTTCACGATCAACGCACGACAGCGAGTGGCGGTAAGAGACGAAGGCCAGGCAAACTACGATGTCACGTTGGCCGGCGGGACCGACGATTTCGACGACTGGTGCTCGTCGCGTGACCGCAGCGAAGACCAATCGCAGTCCGCACGTTATGTTTCACGGGAAATTCCCGGCTACGACGACCTGGACGAATACGGCCGTTGGGGAGATGAACCGGGTTATGGTCAGGTCTGGATGCCGAGCCGTGTCGACGCAGGCTGGGCTCCGTATCGTGACGGGCATTGGGCCTGGATCGCGCCTTGGGGGTGGACTTGGGTGGACGACGCGCCGTGGGGATTCGCACCTTATCATTACGGCCGTTGGGCGTCGATTCGCGGACGTTGGGGCTGGATACCTGGACCCTATGGAGTAGCTCCCGTCTATGCGCCGGCGCTGGTGGGGTGGATTGGGGGAGGAAGCGGGGGCTCGGGTTTCAGCCTGAGCTTTTCTATCGGTAATGCGGCGGCAGTGGGATGGTTTCCCTTGGGCCACCGTGAGCCGTACTTTCCGCCTTACCAGGCGAGCCGAGGTTACTTCACTCGCGTGAACAACACCAACACGGTGATCAATAACACCGTGATCAACAATTATTACGAAAATAGGAATTCCAACGGCCGAGCGATCACCTACGCAAACCAGAGGATTCAGAACGGCGTCACGGCGGTTCCACAAAACACTTTTGCCAGTGGGCGCAGGGTGAACCAGTATGCGCGCGCGGTGCCGGCGGCTCAACTGGCTTCGGTGCGGGTGGCATCCGATCCGCGAATTGCACCTGTTCGAGCGAGCGTTCTCGGCGCACGGGCAGACACACCTTCGCGGGCGGCGCGTCCCCCGGCCAACGAAAGAAGCCGGCCGGTTTTGGCGCGAACGGCACCTCCTCCGGCACCGGTTCCATTTGACCGGCAACAAGCGGCACTAGCGAGGAACCCGGGCCGCCCGCTTCCCGAAACGGAGGTCCGGCAGATGCGACAGGGATCGCCGGCTCGCAGCGCGCCGGTTCGTGTGGTCGATATGGGCAAGGTCCGTCGCGTCGAACCAACGGCCGGCGCCGGACGGCAGGCCGGACAGCAACCGAATGTTCCTCAACCCCGGGCAACAGAGCGTAATAATGTGCCGGCAGGAGAACAGAAACAACAACAAGACCGGCAGAACGTCCAACGGCAGCAGGACCAGAAGCAACAGCAGGAAGTCCAGCGGCAGCAGCAGCAAAACGTGCAACGCCAGCGCGAGCAGAAGCAGCAGCAGGACGTGCAACGCCAGCAGGACCAGAAGCAACAGCAGGAAGTCCAGCGGCAGCAACAGCAAAACGTGCAACGCCAGCGCGAGCAGAAGCAGCAGCAGGACGTGCAACGCC
>JBDTVQ010000372.1:0-6905 GCA_040007195.1 Acidobacteriota bacterium
GCAATCTCGTCGTCCATCTTGCGTTGCTCTTTGGCGGCTTCTTTCTCGTCGAGCGCGCGGCCGTCCTTTTTGATCAGCTTGCGGTAGGGTTCGCCGTAGAGGATGGTGACTTCGTGAACGGTCGACTCGGTCTCGGTAACTTTACCCGAACTGTCGAGCTTCCGCGTCTCTTGCGTGCGGATGTAGGTGTAGTTGCGGGCCTGTTCGAAGAAATCTTCCTGGCGCGAAAATGCCTGCCGAATGATAGCGCGTGCATCCGGGGCAGTCTGCTGCGTAGTCTGGCCCGCAAGCGCGAGGGCAAACAACGGCAACAAAAACGCGCGGCGATACCTCATTCTTTCCATTAGACGTTTAATTTGGCGCGCGACGTTCCAAAGTGATAGACTTTCTCCCCAGAATCGATCCCCCGTCCGGATCACTAGGCTGGACGGGCCCTTTGTGTGGAAGGTTGGGAAAGGGGTTCGCGATGAGAACATGCACTCAGTTTGTGTGCGCTCTATTTTTGTCGAGCGCAGCCGTGTGGGGACAGGGACTTACCGGACAGATATCGGGCACGATCGCCGATCCGTCGGGAACAATTATCTCCGGCGCAAAGATCACGGTGGTCAATAACAACAACGCGCAATCGCGCGAGACCTCGAGCGATGGCAGCGGCGCATTTGTATTTACGCAGTTATTGCCTGGCAATTACACGATTTCCGTCGTGCAATCGGGCTTCAAGAAATACGAGCAGCGCGACATTCAGCTGACGGCGACTGAACGCGTAGTGGTACGTGAGATCCGCCTTGAGCTAGGCGAAGTATCGCAAACGATTTCAGTAGAAGCCGAAGCGGCGCGCTTACAGACGCAAAGCGCCGAGCGCAGCGGGCTGATCTCGACGCGGCAATACGAGTCGCTCTCGTTAAAGGGCCGCGACTACTTGGGATTGGTAAAGTTATTGCCGGGCGTGATCGACACGGCAAACCGCAACGCGCCGGGTTGGAACAATCTGGGCGGCATCACGATTAACGGAAACCGTTCGGGCACGATCAACCTGACACTTGACGGTATTTCGAGCCTCGACACCGGTTCGATGGGCGGGCCGTACCTGGCGCCCAGCGTGGATGCGGTAGGCGAGTTGAAAGTGCTGCTAACGAACTATCAGGCCGAGTACGGCCGTTCGTCGGGCGGCACAATCAATGCGGTGATCAAAAGCGGCACGCGCGATTTCCATGGCACGGGCTACTACTTCAAGCGCAATGAGGCGTTCAACGCGAACGAGTTTTTCCGCAACCGCGACGGCCTGGCGCGCCCGCAATACCGGTTTGATTATCCGGGCTACAACGTCGGCGGGCCACTCTACATTCCGGGCAAGTTCAACAAGGACCGCAACAAGCTGTTCTTCTTCTGGTCGCAGGAGTTTCTGCCGCGCAACTACCCGACCCAGGTGGGCCGCCTGACGTATCCGACACAACTGGAACGCAACGGCGATTTTTCTCAGACGCTCGACCAGAATGGGCGGCTGATTGTCGTGAACGATCCGCTAAATAACAAGACCCCGTTCGCCGGCAACGTCGTGCCGAACGCCCGCATCAATCCTTCCGGGCAGAAGATGCTCGGAATCTTTCCGCTTCCGAACGCGGTGGATCCGGCACGCTCGTTCAATAACGTATTTCAAAGCAACGTGAACCAGCCGCGCGACGAAGACTTGCTGCGCATCGACTGGAACGTCGGACCGAAGACAGTGTTCTATGCCCGGGCCATTCGCGACTACGAGGCCTACAAAGGCGACTACAATTTCGTACTCGCATCGAGCGTCTGGCCGCAATTCGGAATCGCCTATACGATTCAGAGCGCGGGCGTGGTGAGCACGCTGATCCATACGTTCCGGCCCAACCTTGTGAACGAGACGACGTTCGGCGTGAATCGTGCCTATCAGCTGGTATCGCCACTCGATCAAGCGTCCATCGACAAGAACGACCGCAACAAGCTAGGACTGGGACTGCCGCAGTTCTTCCCCGGTTCGAATCCCTTGAACCTGGTTCCGAATGCGACGTTCGGCGGCGTAGTGGGCGCTCCGCAGCTCAACATCGAACAGCGGTTCCCGTTCTTCGGGACGAACAACATCTGGAACTGGTCGGACAATCTGAGCTGGATCAAAGGCGCGCACAACCTGAAGTTCGGTTTCTATTTTGAACGCACCTCGCGCAACGCATCGCGTTCGACGGCGTTCAATGGCACGTTTGACTTCGGCCGCAACGTAAACAACCCGCTCGACTCCAACTACGCCTTCTCCAATGCGCTGCTGGGCAACTTCAACAGCTATTCGGAATCGAACGCTCACCCGCACGGCCATGCCCGCTATAAGAACTTCGAGTGGTTTGCGCAGGACAACTTCAAGGTCACACGCAAGCTGACGCTAGACGTGGGCGTGCGTTTCTACTGGGTGGAGCCGACCTTCAGCCACGGCGATACGCTGAGCGTGTTCGATCCGGGGGCGTATAATCCGGCGACGGCGGCACAACTGGTGCAGCCTTACCGCGAAACGCCGACATCGGCGCGTATGGGGCGCAATCCAGCCACGGGCGCGTTGCTGCCGGAGCCGCTCATCGGCACTCTGGCGGCGGGAAGCGGAACCTTTTACCAGGGGATGACGCAGTATCAGGAGCGTGTGCTGAACACGCCCAGCATCAAGCCCGCACCGCGCGTTGGCTTCGCCTACGATGTGTTCGGCAACGGCAAGCTGGCCATTCGCGGCGGCGCGGGTATTTTCTTCGACCGATTCAACGACGACCAGGTGATCATCTTCGTGGAGCAGCCGCCGAACGTTCTGACGAACCAGGTGGTGTTTTCATCGATTACCGACCTTCTGCGGTCGCCGCTCAACCAGAGCCCGGCCAATGTCAGCGCCATCCAGCGCGACTACGATCCGCCCACCGTGTATAACTGGAGCTTGGGCGTGCAACGCGACATGGGCGCGGGCGTTGTGCTCGACGTTGCCTATGTGGGTAACGTGGGCCGCCATCTGCTGCAGCGCCGCAGCCTGAACGCGACCAACTATGGCACGAACTTCCTGGCGTCTTCCAAAGACCCGACGACGACCAGCCCGCTGCCGGTGAACTTCCTGCGCCCAATTCGCGGCCACGGCGATATTCAGTATTCCGAGTTCTCATCGAACTCCAACTATCATTCGCTGCAGACGCAGTTGAACAAGCGCTTTGGACGCGGACTGGCATTCGGCGTGTCGTGGACGTGGTCGAAGGCGATGAACTTCGTCGACGGCAACAATAATGCGGTGAATCCATTCCTGGATTTCCGCGTACGCAATTACGGCCGCGCCAACATCGACCGTACGCACAACTTCGTGCTCAACTACAGCTACGACATCCCCAAGGCGAGCACGACATGGAATAACGGCTTCTCGCGCTGGGTACTCGACGGATGGCAGCTTTCCGGCATCACGTCGTTCCTCTCCGGCGCACCCTCCGGCATTGGCTACAGCCTGGTGAGCGGCGCGGATCTTACCGGCGCGTCGGGCGCGGGCGTCGACTCCCGTGTGAACCTGACGGGCGACCCGGTGCTGCCCAAGGGCGAACGTACCGAATTGAAGCACTTCAACACGAGCGTGGTTCGTCCGCCCACGGGCGCCGGCGAATTGGGCATCGGCACGGCGGCGAAGGACCTTATCCGTCTGCCCGGCGTAAATATGTGGGACATCTCGCTGTTTAAGAACATTCCGCTTGGCTCAAACGAAGCCCGGCGACTGCAGTTCCGCATCGAGACCTACAACACGTTCAACCACGCGAACTTCAGCGCGGTGGATACGACGGGACGCTTCGACGCCGCGGGCGCGCAGGTGAACGCGCGCTTCGGGCAGTACACAGCGACGCTTGATGCGCGGCGGTTGGTGCTCGGAGTGAAGGTGTTCTTTTAAACCGGAGCGTGCGGGGCTCGGCTAAACGATCTCTTTGATCACCGAGCCCTGGACTTCCGTGAGCCGTTCTTTGCGGCCCTGGTGCAGATAACTAAGTGCGTCCTGATTCAAGCCAAGCTGGTTCAGGATGGTCGTGTGAATGTCACGGAAGTGGTACGGCTTTTCGACGGCCTTGAGTCCGATGTCGTCGGTGGCGCCCACCACTTGTCCGCCCTTGATACCGCCGCCGGCCATCCACATGGTGAAACCGTAGTTGTGATGATCGCGCCCCTTGCCGCCCTGGGCTTCTGGCGAGCGGCCAAACTCGCCGCCCCATAGCACGAGCGTGGAGTCGAGCAGGCCACGGCGTTTGAGGTCTTTGATCAGCGCGGCGATGGGCTGGTCGGCTTGCGCGGCCATGCGGATGTGGTTCTCTTCGATATCGTCGTGGGCGTCCCACTGCATGTTGCCGGGGCCGCCTCCATGGACGAGCGTGACGAAACGGACGCCCTTTTCTACAAGCCGGCGGGCCAGCAGGCAGCGGCGGCCGTAGTCGTCGGTGGGTTCCTTGCCGACGCCGTAGAGGTCGAGGGTTTCCTGCGGCTCGTTGGAAATGTCGAAGACTTCGGGCGCTTCGGTCTGCATGCGGAAGGCGAGGTCGTACGAGTTCATGCGGGCGCGGAAGTCGTCGTCTTCGGCTTCGACGCTGGCCTTCAGGTTGGCTTCGTTTAGTTTGCGGATGAGGTCGACCGTGTTGCGGCGGTTGTCGAGCTGCACGCCGGGGGGGAGGTCCAGATTGAGAATGGGCTTCTTGCCGGGACGAAGCATGGTGGGCTGATAGACGGCGGGGAGGAAGCCGTGCATGTACATCGGCTGGCCGCCTTCGAGCGCGCCATCGGGATCGGGGCTGACGACGTAGGCGGGCAGAGACTGGCTTTCCGAGCCGAGCCCGTAGAGCGCCCATGAACCCATGCTGGGGAACCCGGGAATGATGCGGCCGGTGAAGAGCTGATACTGCGCGGCGGAGTGGACCACCATGTCGCCGTGGCAGGAGCGGATGATGGCGAGGTCGTCGATGATGCTGGCTTGATGCGGCAGCAGGTCGCTGACTTCGATGCCGGCTTTGCCGTATTTCTTGAACGTGCGCTTCGTGCCGAGGATCTTCGCGTTGTTGGTGACGAACTGATACTTCACCTCGCCGAATTCTTTGGGGCGGGTTTGGCCGTCGAGCTTGTTCAGCAGGGGCTTGGGATCGAACGTTTCCAGGTGCGATGGGCCGCCGGCCATGAAGACGAAGATGACGGCTTTCGCCTTGGCTTCGAAGTGGGGCGGCTTGGGCGCGAGCGGATTGGCGGCGCTGCTCGGAGTGGCGGCGCGCAGTTTCTCTTCGAACAGCATCTGCGTGAAGGCGAGCGAGCCCATGCCACAGAAAGCGTCGGAGAGAAAGTCGCGGCGGGAACGGCACCAACGAACGTGTTCAGACATAACGGCTCTCCTAATCGACGTAGAGAAATGCGTTGAGGTTTAGGACGGCGAGGGCGAACTCGCTGAGTGGGTTCGTTTTGAGAAACGCGAGGGCGATCTTATTCTCCTCGGGTGATGGCGCGCGTCCCGCGGTGAGGCGGTAGGCGAGCGCCACTTGCGCGTCGGGCGTTTTGGCTTCGCGGTCGAGGCGGGCGGCGAGGCTGCGGGCGATGTCGTTTGAGAATGCGCCGTTCATCAGTTCGAGCGCCTGCGGTGCGTGCGTGGATTGCTCGCGCTTGGGGCAGGAGAGGAGCAAGTCGGGAGCGTCGAATGCCTCCATGATGGGCAGGTGCAGGTTGCGCTTGTAGATGAGGTAGATGCTGCGGCGGTCGTGCTCGGTGTTGTCGCCGGCGATCTGCCATTGCGTCGGCTTGTAGAGCAGCTTGGTGAGTTCCTCGTCGACCGGGACCATGATGCTGGGCCCGCCGGCCTTTTCATTGAGGCGCCCCGATGCGGCGAGCAGGGAGTCGCGCACCTCTTCGGCACTGAGGCGGCGGCGGGAGAACTTCCACACCAGTTCGTTGTCGGGGTCCTTGGCCATGCCCTGCGCCGATGACGGAGCCGTGGAAGCCTGGCGATAGGTGCTGCTCATCACGATGGTCTTGTGCAGCGGCTTCAGTTTCCAACCGCCGTCGACCAACTGGTTGGCGAGCCAGTCGAGCAATTCGCGATGCTTGGTACGCGCGCCCATGCGGCCGAAGTCGTTCGGTGTGGCGACGAGGGCGCGTCCAAAATGATAGCCCCACAACCTGTTGGCCATGACGCGAGCGGTGAGTGGATTATCCGGACTGGTGACCCACTTGGCGAGCTCGATGCGTGGCTTGGCGGTGTTGGGGTCAAGCTCGGGCGCACCGTCGGGGAGCAGGACGCCAAGGGTGCGCATGCCGACGGCCTCGCCCTTGTGCTGATAGTCGCCGCGCGCCAGCAGGTGGATCGGCGAGCGGTGCTCCATGTCATCTTTCACGCCATACAGGCCGGGCATCGGGCCGGGCTTCAGCTCTTCGGTGTCGCGAATTTTCTGGAGCATGCGCCCTTTCGCTTCGCCTTTGAGCTCCTTCATCTCAGCCTTGTATTTGGCGATCTGCTCGTCGAACGCCTTGTTCTTTGCTTCCCACGCCTGGCGCTCTTCAGGTGTTGCGGTGACGTAGTTGTTCTCGTGCACCGGGGCAAAGAACGCCTGCATACGGTAGTAGTCGCGCTGGCGGAAGGGGTCGAACTTGTGGTCGTGGCAACGGGCGCAGCCGAGGGTGACACCGAGGAACGCGGAGCCCACGATGTTGGTCATCTCGGTGAGGACTTCGTTACGAGAGCTGGCCACTTCCTGGTTACCGGCGTTTTTGCGGAGCGAGGCCAGGCGCTGGAACCCGGAGGCAATTAGGTACTCATGATTGTTTGGGTCCATCTCATCGCCGGCGAGTTGTTCGCGGATGAATTGGTCGTAGGGCTTGTCGGCGTTGAGGGAGCGGATGACGTAGTCGCGGAAGCGCCA
>JBDTVQ010000373.1:0-6895 GCA_040007195.1 Acidobacteriota bacterium
TCACCTTCCGCACCGACATCGTGAACCTGCCGAACAACCCCGCCTTCGCGTTGCCCAATCTGGCCAACGGCTCGGGCGGCTTCGGCACCATCAGCTCGATCGCCACGGGAACGACCGCGCGAGAAATCCAGCTCAGCCTGCGGCTGGCCTGGTAAAGCTGATAAGTTTTAAGCATGCGGCGGCGGCAGTTATCACTTGGATTCCTGCTCGCCGCCGTTTCCTTTTCCCAACAGGCCGGCTATCGCGTCGATCCCCGCTATCAGAAGACGCTGCCCATCGACGAGCTATTTTCCCGTGTCGATGCCCGCAATGACTCCTGGGTGGGCGAGCAGGACTACGAAGAGATTCACGAGCAACTCGAGGAATCGGCCAAGCGCCTGAAGCTGGGCGAGCCGACGTTTGCCCGGTTGGATGAGTTGGCCGCGCGGTTCCAGAAGCTGGCCGTGGTTCAGCTGAAGGTGATCGCCAGCGGCCGCGCCTCGGCCACCGACCCGGACGCCGCCATTCGCATTTTGGTTGAGATCGCAGGCGAAGCGAAAGTGGGCGGGCGGCTCTCGCTGCAAGGACATTGGGAAACACGCTGGCGCAAAGAGGGCGGTGCTTGGAAGCTTGCCTCCATCGCTCCGGCAAAACTCGCCGAGGTGCGCGGCGGGGCGCTGGCCTTCACCGATATCTCCGCGGCAGCCTTCGGCGCCAACCCCAGCTATACACGCCAACTGGCCCAATCCACCGATCATTGGCGCGGCCTGCTCGACGAGGCCACCGGCATCGACATCTACGGGCACAATGGGCTTGCCGTCGGCGATTACAACGGCGACGGATGGGAGGATCTCTACATCTGCCAGCCCTCCGGCCTGCCCAACCGGCTCTATCGCAACAATGGAGACGGCACGTTCACCGACGCGACGGCGGCGGCCGGGCTCGCCGTTCTCGACGACACCCGCTCGGCGTTGTTTGCCGACATCGACAACGACGGAGACCAGGACCTGATTCTCATCACGGCGTCGCAGCCGCTGCTGTTCCGCAATGATGGCACGGGCCGATTCACGCTCGACCGCCAGAGCGGCCTGGTGATTCCCGAAGCCGAAGCGGGCAGCTTCACATCCGCCGCGATTGCCGACTACGACAACGACGGCTGGCTCGACCTCTATATCTGCTCCTACGACTTTTGGCATCCGGGCCGCAAATACAACGCGCCCACCCCGTATTACGACGCGACCAACGGTCCGCCGAACTTCCTGTTTCGCAACGTGGGCCGCGGCAAATTCGCCAATGCCACGCGCGCCTCGGGGCTTTCGAAGAACAACAACCGCTACAGCTTTGCGGCTTCGTGGGGCGATTACAATGGCGACGGCGCACCGGACCTGTACGTCGCCAACGATTTCGGACGAAATAATCTTTATTTAAATCAGGGCAACGGCACGTTCCGGGACGTGGCCGCCGAGGCCGGCGTGGACGATCTCGGCGCCGGTATGTCGGCCTCGTGGGGCGACTTCGACGGCGACGGCCGGCTGGATTTATATACGAGCAACATGTGGTCTTCAGCCGGGCAGCGCGTGACCAACAATTCTCAATTCGCGGGCGTTGCCGCAGAGGGCGTGCGCGGCGCGTTTCAACGCCAGGCGAAAGGGAATTCGCTGTTCCGCAATCTTGGAAACGGGCGTTTCGAAGAAATGACGCAGGCAGGCGTGGAGATGGGCCGCTGGGCCTGGTCGAGTGATTTCGCCGATCTGGATAACGACGGCAATCTCGACCTGTTTATCCAGAACGGCTATATCACCGGGCCGGACCTGCGGGATTTGTGAAGTTTCTTCTGGCGGCAGGTCGTGCCGCAATCGCCGCAAAAAATATCCGGGTCGCAGGCGTATGAAGAGGGCTGGCGCGCGGTGAACGAACTGATTCGCTCTGACGGTTCGTGGTCCGGACGCGAGCGCGATGTCTGCTATCGCAACCTGGGCGGCGGGCGGTTCGAAGATGTGAGCTTTGTCTCCGGCCTCGACTTTTCCGACGACGGCCGGGCGTGGGTGACGCTCGATCTGGACTCGGACGGCGATCTCGACCTCGTATTGAAATCGCGCACCGGCCCGCAACTGCGCATGATGCGAAACGATTCGCCCGCGGGCAATCATGGGCTGATCGTGGAGTTGCAGGGCACCACCGCAAACCGCGATGCCGTCGGAGCCGCCGCTACGCTCGTCACCAACCGGGGCCGGCGTCTACTGCGGGTGGTTCGCTCCGGTTCGGGATTCGCATCGCAAACCAGCCGCCGCCTCCAATTCGGCCTGGCGCAAGGGGAGCAGGCGAAGTCGATTGAAATCGTATGGCCCGGCGGCGGGCGCCAGGTGATTGCGCAACCTCCGCAAACGGGAACAATTCGCCTCAAGCAAGGCGAGAACTTCACGGCGCTTGCGCCGCCCAAACCGCCGGCGCTCGCCGCCTCCAATGAGCCGTTCACCGAACGGCCGTGGCTGGTGGAACCCGTGGCCATCATCGATGCGCAACTGAAGCCGTACCGGGGCAAGAAGGTGCTGCTCAATCTGTGGGCGTCCTGGTGCCCGCCGTGCCGCGCGGAATTGGAGGAGTTCACCAAGCGCGCGGCCGAGTTCACCAAGGCTGCCGTGCAAGTCGTGCTGCTGTCCGTGGAAGAGGACAAGCCCGTTCCGCCGGGACTGCCCTTCCCCAGCCTCAAAGCCGACAACCGCACCATCGGCGTCTACTCGGTGCTGTATCGCAACCTGTTCGACCGCCGGCGCGACCTGGCGCTGCCCATCAGTTTTCTGATCGACGAGAAGGGGAACCTGCTGAAGTTTTACCAGGGTCCAGCCTCCATCGAAGACATCGCGGCCGATACTGCCGCAAGCGCGCATCCGTCGCTGCCTTTTGCCGGAACGCGCTACTCGGTGCCGCCCACGCGCAACTTCAACGATCTCGCCACCGCGATGGCCGAACGTGGCTTCCAGCCCGAAGCACGCGCACTTTTTGAAACAGCGCTCGCCCGCGGGCAGGCCGGCTATGAGATCTACAACAATTTTGCCGGACTGCTTATCGCAGCAGGGGATCGTGCGCAGGCGGAAAAGCTGCTGCGCGCCTCAGTTCGCGACAATCCGGATCAGGCCGGATCCAACGCAAATCTCGGCCTGTTGCTGATGGATGCCAATCGGCCGGCTGAGGCAATTCCGCTCCTCGAAAAGGCAATCGCGTTGCAGCCCGACGACGCCCGTTCCCGGCGCACACTTTCTTCCTATTACAACGACATGGGCATCGACCATATGCAGGCCAATCGCCCCACGCAGGCGCTTGCCGCCTTTGAGCGCGCCGCCGCCAGCGATCCCTCGGACCTCGCGGCGCAAATGAACCTGGCGCTGTATCACGCTCAAGCCGGCCACGGTGCACAGGCCCGCCGCATACTGGAACAATTGCTCACACAGCATCCCGATCATCAGCCGGCAAAGGACCTTTTGCGGCAGTTGCCGTAACCATAGCCGCCGGAGTCTCGCCGAGAATCACAGTAGTGGGCCCATCATTTTTTTCCATCTTCGCCCTGTGTGCGGCCCAAGCCGCATTCGCAGCCGTCACTCTCACTCCGCTGCCCATCGGCCAGAAGTTTGCCGACGCCGCAGCACCGGAGGCTTTCCGTTTCGCGTGCGCTGCCACCCAATCCGAACTTGCGGCGTTTTTTGGCGAGAAACACCTTCCTTTCGAGCCGGGGATGGTCCGCGGGTCCGCGTCGCGGCCGTGCCACTTGTACTACGAGCCCACGCTGCCGGGCTTTCGCGCTCTACCGGACAACGCCCCGGTTTCGGAACTCTTTCTCGACCTGCTGCTTCCCGGCTTTCTGTCCCTGCGCTCGGAGCGTTACGGAGATCCGCTGGATATCGCCCGCCAATTACTGCCCTTGGTACCCAGGCCGATCCATGTGATTCTGGGCATGCCGCAAAATCAGGAACGGCGGTTCTACGACCAGGCACTTCAATTCCACTTTCCCAGCGCAGAGCACACGTTCGGCTTTCGCGAAAACCAGTGGGATCAGAAAAACCCCTGGGTCCAGGACTACCTCAAGTCGGGCTCGGCCGGCGGCCAACTGAAAATTCTCGTCACACGTCTCGCTTTTGAGGGGCGGCCGGAGAACGGCCCAGTAATGAAGCCGATGCTCGATTCCATTCGCGAGGAACGCTTCGTACGGTCCAAACTTTCCTGGGACGGCGGCGACCTGCAGTTCGTGCGCAGCCCGCGCAACCCTGCCCGGCTGCTTCTGGTATACGGCAAGTCAGCGCGGAAATATTGGGGCGAGATGCTCTCCGAGGCCGAGTTTGCCTACACGCTGAAAGTCGAGTTTGGCGCCGACGACGCAGCCGACTTCACCGACGTCACCTCGCACGTAGACTATTTCGTCAGCTTCCTCGCCGAAGACAATATCGCGCTCGTCTCGCAGCCCGAACGCGAGAATTTCGACATCGCCCGCGCCGCGGCGGAAGTGCTGGCACAACACTTCCGTGCCGAACCGCACTGGGAAATCGATGAGCTACAGCGTTTGCTCGCCGTGCGCGACGAGGCTTTCGGACCCAACCTGCCGCGCATCCACGCAGCGCTCGACGCCATTCGCGATCGTTCGAGCAGTTGGTCGGCGCCGATGGATCCGGCAATCGAACAACGCATCGATGCCTATGCCGAAGCGTCGTGCAAGGGCCGGCCCACCGATTGCGCCACGCCCGCCAGTATCGCCAAGCTACTGGCCACGGACCGCTCACTGCTGCGCGACTGGTCCCGCAGCGCTATCGGCGCACTCAGTAGCGAGGTGCTCGCGCCCAGGATTGCGGCGATTGTAGAGAGCCAGCTTCCGGACTTCAAGAGTTCGGTACAGCACATCGTGGATGGCAATGTACGAGAGTTGCAACAGCTCGGGTTCCGCGTGATCCGCGTGCCGAGACTAGCCGGAGATCCCGTACTGAAACCCAAATGGCCGGGCATCAGCTATGTCAACGCAACGCTGGTGGACCATACGCTGTTCATGCCGGAGTTCGGCCTGGGCAAAGCCGAATGGGCGCTGTTTGACCGCATTCGCGCGCGAATCCCGGCAAAGTACCGCGTCGTGCCCATCTATGCCCGCCACGTACTGCTCTATAACGGGGGCATTCATTGCGTGTCGGGCCTGATCCGCTCGCCCGAGGCGTCTGGCGCTTCGCCTGCCACGGCGGAATGAGCGTCAGAGTGCACGCAGGAAAGCGGTGAGGTCCTTCTTCTCTTCCGTGGTGAGACAGGTGTGAAGGATCAGGTTGAAGAACTCCACGGTATCTTCGAGGGTCAACAGCCGGCCGTCGTGCAGATAGGGCTGCGATTCCTTGATTCCCCGCAAGGGAAACGTCTTGATCGGCCCCTCAGGGCGCCCTCCGTAAAATCGTTCCACCTGCAGATCGTGCATCGTGTTGTCAGTGAAGTGCGTCGCCGCCGGATGGCATTGCGCGCACTGCGCCTTGCCGTTGAACAGCTTTTCGCCGCGCAGCTCGGACGGCGACGCCAGCTCTGGAATCAGCCGGTTCAGCACGTCCAGTTTAGGCGCCGGCGGGAAGTCGATCAGCGCGTTGAAATCGCCCATGCGGTTTGTCTGCGATTTCTGCAGAGTGCGCCCGCCGATGGAGGTGAGCAGCGTCGAATCGCCGTCGAAGTATTCTTCGACCTCGGCAAAGTGATCCATCGAGCGGATGGAGCGTTTGGCGGAAAACATCAATTGGGCATAGTTGCCCCGCATCGTCGGCGTGTCCAGGCGCAGCCGGGCATAGTTCGGGCGGCTGTCCGGCGCCAGCTCGATCGCGCCGTTTGTATGCCCGTTCACATGGCACGAAAAACAAGAGACTCCCTGTGACGGTTCGGCCGTCACCCTGTGATTCGTGATGTTAAACCACGTGGTCTGGAAGGGCGTCACCATCAGCCGCAGGCCTTCCATCTGCTCCGGCGTGAGCAGTCCGTTAAACATGTTGAAGTAGTTGCTGTAGGTGATTTCCACGCCGCGGGTGACGTCACCCAGTTCCTTGTGCGTGGTGAGATAAAGCGGCGGGGGCGATTGCGGCAGGAAACAATCGGGGATGTCCATGCCGGCGTCCAGGCGCTCGTGCTCCGGATGCACCTTCGTCCACGACGGCGGGAAGAGCATGTGCGCCGTGGAGTGGATGGGATGGTCCAACGGCCTGTAGGGAAACGAACCCAGGGCCTGCACCTCTTCGGGCCGCAGGGCGGCGTATTCGTCCCAGCTCGTTATGGGGGCGGGCAGTTTTGCCAGCGGCCCGGGCGCGCCGCAGTTGAGCTCGTAACGCGACCCCAGTTCCGCTTTCGCCGCACTGTCCACCGCCGGACGGTCGCGCTTCAATCTCACTACCCAATCCGCGAAGGGAACCGGCAACGTCGGAGAACTGTAGGAGTCCGTGCCGCTTCCGCCATAGCGCCAAAGACCGCCGGACGGGTTGAGCGTTCCCGCCGGATGATTGGGATACTTTTCCAACGTTCCGCGCTTCTCAGCCTTGCGCCACTCGTCCATATCCTGCGGCTGGTTGGCTCCGGGACTCTGCCGTAACGGCTCACGTGGGGCGGGTTGCGCCCATATGGGCGCAGCTGCGCACAGCGTCACTGCCAATAATGCTTTCACTATTTAAAGATATTCTATCGCCTCGGGCGGCTCTGCTTGTCCAGTCCGCGGGGTGGGCCTCTGGCAGTTGTGCGTGTGGGCGAGCTCAGTGATTGTTTGCAGCCACTTGCGATGCGGACGTGAGCTGCAGTGTTATCGATGAATCGTCATGTTGAGTCAGCGTGAGAGGTAGCATTTGAAAGTGAGGGTGCGCGGTGCCAGAAGAGCTTTTGCGCCGCCACCGGCGCAACTGAGGGTGTAAAACCGTTTGTGTAAACG
>JBDTVQ010000374.1:0-6890 GCA_040007195.1 Acidobacteriota bacterium
GGAGGTTGCCATACGCCCTAGGGACGGAGGATTCAGAGACTCAATCTGAAATCCTATAGTGTCGCGAGCGTCTTCTTAGGTGGAGGTGACGTTCGCAACGAGTGATCCTAGAGTAGCGTTCGGATCGTTACATGGGAATAGCTGAATGGTTAGATTTAGTACTAGTACGGGCTACGCGGCGCGGTACCAGAGGCGGTGGTAGAATCGCCCGAGATGAGCGAGAAAATCAGTAGAAGATCACTGCTTGCCGGGCTGGCGGCTCCACACGGTGGGAAGCAGCCGAACATCCTGCTAATGCTGGCGGATAACTGGGCGTGGCCTCATGCGGGGGCGTGCGGGGACAAGGTTGTAGAGACGCCTGTTTTCGACCGGTTGGCGGCGGAGGGGATGCTGTTCACGCACGCATTTGCGCCGAACCCATCGTGTTCGCCATCGCGGTCGTGGCTGTTGACGGGGCAGGAGACGCACCGGTTGGGGGCGGCGGCGAGTTTGTATGGCACGCTGCGGGCGGAGATTCCGACTTACGTAGGTTTGCTGGAGAAGGCAGGCTACTTTGTGGGATTTGCGGAAAAGGGTTGGGGTCCGGGGACGCCGGCGGACGGGGGGTATTCGGGCAATCCGGTGGGACGGGAGTTTCCGAGCTTCGAGGCGTTTCTGCACGAACGGCCAAAGGACAAACCATTCTGTTTTTGGTTTGGTTCGCACGATCCGCATGTGCCGTGGAATCGAGGACAGGCGGGACGTGCTGGGATCGACATGGCGAAGATCGAGGTGCCGAAGCATTTGCCGGACAACCAGACGGTGCGGGGCGATATCCGCGACTACTATGCCGAGGTGCAGCAGTTCGATGCCGAGGCGGGGGAGCATGTCGAGCAGTTGCGGCGGGCGGGGGAATTGGACGGCACGGTCGTTGCGATGACGAGCGATAACGGGTGGCAGATACCGCGCGGTTTAGGGAACTGTTACGACCTGGGTGTGCGGATTCCAATGGTGCTGCGGTATCCGAAGGCGTTTCGCGGGGGGACGAAGCACGATGGGTTTGTGACGGTTGGGGATTTGTGTCCGACGTTCCTGGAGGCGGCGGGTGTGCGTGTGCCGGCGGCGGTGACGGCGAAGAGTCTGCTGAAGCCGCCGAAGCGCGAGGCCGTGTTTTTGGAGCGGGAACGGCATGCGAATGTGAGGGCGGGGAACTTGAGCTATCCGGTGCGCGGGGTGCGGACGCGGGAGTTCTTGTATTTGCGGAATCTGGAGCCGGACCGGTGGCCGGCGGGCGATCCGGAGTTCGTTTGGTCAGTGGGGCGGTATGGGGACATTGACGATTCGCCGACCAAGCAGCTTTTGATGAACGCGAAGCCGGAGCCGTTCTTCAGTTTGTGCATGGGAAAGCGTCCGGCGGAGGAGCTGTATGAGCTGAAGAGCGATCCGGGGCAGGTGCGGAATGTGGCGGGCGAGGCCAAGTTCGCGGCGGCGAAGGCGCGGTTGTCGGCGCAGGTGGACGAATGGATGCGGGCGACAGGCGATCCGCGCGCGAACGGGCGCACGGCGTTCTGGGACGAAGCTCCGTATACGGGCCCTAAATTCCGCGGTGCGCCGCCGAAGTAAGCTATCCGCCGAGCTTGGTGAGGTAGTGCTTGACGCTCTCGATACCTTTGAAGAGGTTCGGGATGTGGAACTTCTCGTTGGGCGCGTGGAGATTGTCGTCGGGGAGGCCGAAGCCCATGAGGACGCTTGGCATGCCGAGGTGCTTCTGGAAGAGGCCGACGATGGGGATGGAACCGCCGGAACGGATATAGACGGTTTTGTTTTCAAACAACTCGTCCATGGCGGCAGCGGCCTTCTGGATGAAGGGGCTGGAGGGATCGGTGAGCGATGGCGCGGCGCCGTGGAGGAATTTAAACTCGGCCTTCACGCCTTTGGGCGTGGCGGCTTTCACGGCGGCCTGGATTTGGGCGAGCGATTCGGCGGGGTCCTGATCGGCGACGAGACGAGTGCTGATTTTGGCGACGGCGCGGGCGGGGATGACGGTTTTTGCGCCTTCGCCGATGAAGCCGCCGCGGATGCCGTGGACTTCGAGGGTGGGGCGGGCCCAGGTTCGATCGAAGACGTGGAGGTTGGGTTCGCCGGTTAATTCGGATGAACCAATCTCTTTTTCGCGGTACTCCTGTTCGTTGAAGGGCAGGCGGGCCCAGGCGGCGCGCTCTTCAGGGGAGGGCGGGCGGACGCGGTCGTAAAAGCCGGGGATGAGGATGTGGCCGTCGGCGCCCTTCAGCTTGGTGAGGATTTCGGCGATGGCCATGATTGGGTTCGGCGCGACACCGCCGTAGACGCCGGAGTGGAGGTCGGTTTTCGCGCCTTCGACGTGGAGCTCGCCGTAGACCATGCCGCGGAGGCCGGTGCAGATGGTGGGGAAGCCGGGGGCAAACATTTCGGTGTCGCAGACGAGGGCGGCGTCGGCTTTGAGGTGAGCGGGCTTGGAGGCGACGTACTCTTCGATGAACTCGCCACCCACTTCTTCTTCGCCTTCGAGGAGGACGCGGACGTTGATGGGGAGCTTGCCGGTTTCGGCCATGAGTTGTGTGAGGGCCTGGATCTGAATCCAGACCTGGCCTTTGTCGTCGACCGCACCACGGGCATAGACGTTTTCGTTGCGGACGGTGGGTTCAAAGGGCGGGGAGAGCCACTCGTTGAGAGGCTCGGCGGGCTGGACGTCGTAGTGTCCGTAGAAGAGGAGGGTCGGCTTGCCGGGGGCGTGGAGCCATTCGGCGGAGACGAGCGGGTGGCGTCCTTCCTTCTCGATGAGGCGAACCTCTTCGAGACCGGCGCGGCGAAGGGCGTCGGCGGCGAAGTTGGCGGCGCGCAGGACGTCGGCCTTGTGATTGGGGTCGGTGGAGATGCTGGGGATGCGGAGGAATTCGAAGAGGCCGTCGAGCACGGCCTGTTGGGAAGGACTCATGGCTTCAGGATGCCACGTTATTTTTAGGCCGCACAACGGACTCTGGCCGAAGACGGCTGGCGCGCCTGTGCGGCTGGCGGGGACCTGCACTGTTAGCATGAAGGTTCCCATGCATACGAATCGACTCGCACAGGAGCAATCTCCTTATTTACTGCAGCACGCGCACAACCCGGTGGATTGGTACGCGTGGGGCGAAGAAGCGTTCGCGAAAGCGCGGGCCGAGGACAAGCCGATCTTCCTTTCGATTGGCTATTCGACGTGCCATTGGTGCCACGTGATGGAGCGGGAATCGTTTGAGACGGAAGAGACGGCCGAGGTGATGAACCGGCACTTCGTTTCGGTGAAAGTGGATCGGGAAGAGCGGCCTGACGTCGATCGCATCTACATGATGTTTGTGCAGGCGACGACGGGATCGGGCGGTTGGCCGATGTCGGTATGGTTGACGCCGGATTTGCGGCCGTTCTTTGGCGGAACGTATTTTCCGCCGGACGCGCGGTATGGGCGACCGGGGTTCAAACAGATGCTGGAGTACATTGCGAACGTTTGGCGAGACGATCGCGCGAAGATCAATGCGTCGAGCGCCGATGTGATGGAGCAGTTGACCAAGCACGCGGCGGTGACCGCGGCGGACGGGGCGGTGGTACATGACGGCGCGGCGGAGAGTCTGTTCTTTCACTTACGGCGCAGCTACGACTCGAAACTGGGCGGGTTCGGGGGCGCACCCAAGTTTCCCCGGCCGGTGAGTTTGCACTTCCTGGTCCGGTTCTTCGCGCAGACCGGAAACGGCGAGGCGCGCGAGATGGCGCTGCACACGTTGCGCGAGATGGCCAAGGGCGGAATGTACGACCAGATGGGCGGCGGGTTCCATCGCTATTCGGTGGACGAGCATTGGTTTGTTCCGCATTTTGAAAAGATGCTGTATGACCAGGGGCAGTTGGTTTCGAGCTTATGCGAGGCGTATCAGATTACGGGCGAAGAACAGTACGCCGATGTGGCGCGCGATGTGATTGAGTATGTGCTGCGCGATATGCGCGATGCAGGTGGGGCGTTCTATTCGGCCGAGGATGCCGATAGCGTGATCGACGCGGCAGATCCACATGAGAAGGGCGAAGGGGCGTTCTATATTTGGACGGCAGATGAGTTGAATGGGTTGTTGGGGGCTTCGGCGGAGGCGTTTGCGTACCGGTATGGGGTGAGGCCAAGCGGCAATGTGCAGAGCGATCCGCAGGGCGAGTTCACGGGGCGGAACATTTTGTTCCAGGAACACACAGTGGAGGAGACGGCGGAGAAGTTCGGATTGACGGTTGAGGTGACGCGGGCGATGTTGGATGCGGCGCGGGCGAGGTTGATGGAGGCGCGCAAGGGACGTGTGCGGCCGCACCTCGACGATAAGATCCTGACGAGTTGGAACGGCCTGATGATCAGCGGCCTGGCGCTGGCGAGCCGGGCGCTGCATGAACCGCGGTATCGCGACGCGGCGGTGGCGGCGGCGGAGTTTCTCCTGAAGACGATGTGGGATGCGCAGTCGGGGCGGTTGCTGCGCCGGTATCGTGCGGGAGACGCAGCGATTGACGGGTTCCTCGATGACTACGCGGGCTTCGCGAATGCGCTGGTGGATTTGTATGAAGCGACGTTTGAGCTCCGGTATCTCGAGGCGGCGGGGAAGATGGCCGATGTGATGCGCGGGAAGTTTGAAGACCGCGAGGGTGGTGGGTTTTACAGCAGCGCGGAGGGCGACGAGAGCCTGATTTTGCGGATGAAGGAAGACTACGATGGCGCGGAGCCGTCGGGCAATTCGCTGGCGGTGACCGTGTTGCTGCGGCTGGCGGCGATTACGGGGAACGAGGCGTTTCAGCAGTCGGCGATGCGGGCCCTGAGCGCGTTCGCTTCGCGATTGAACAGCCAGCCGGTGGTGGCGCCGATGATGGTGGCGGCGCACATGCTGTCGCGGATGAAGCCGCGGCAGGTGGTGCTGGTGGGTCCAGTGGCGGAGACGATGCGGGGCGCGGTGGATTTACGATTTCTACCGGGTGTGACGTTGATGGCAGCGCGTGATGACGACGAACGAGCCGCGCTGGCGCGGTGGCACGAGGAGATTGCGGCGATGCCGTTGGTGGACGGGCAGACGGCGGCGTATGTGTGCGAAAACTTCGCTTGCCAGGCGCCCGTGACGACCTTGGCGGCATTGGACGCGTTGCTAGAATCGTAGACCGGAAAGGATTTTTGAACATGGAACGACCTGGAGCGATGACATTGCGTGGGAATTCATTCACGCTGATTGGGCCTGAATTGAAAGTGGGCGACAAGGCCCCGGAATTCGAGGCGATCGACAATTCGCTCAAGCCGGTGACGCTGGAGGGCACGGGGCACAACGTGCGGGTGTTTAGCGTGGTGCCTTCACTCGATACGCCCGTATGCGACGCGCAGACCAAGCGCTTCAATGAAGAAGCCGCGAATATGCCGGGCGTGGATGTTTACACGTTTTCGATGGATTTGCCGTTTGCGCAAAAGCGCTGGTGCGGGGCGTATGGCGTGGACAAAGTGAAGATGGTATCCGACCATCGCGAGGGGAATTTTGGCGCGGCGTTTGGAACGTTGATCAAAGAGCTGCGGATTCACTCGCGGGCGATCTTTGTGTTGGACAAGGACAACACGATCAAGCACGTGGAGTATGTGAAAGAGATGTCGGAGCATCCGAACTACGATTCGGTAATGTCGGCGGTGAAGACGCTGGCATAAGAGGGTTCCGGGGGCCACTCCGGCCAATTCTCGCGATGATTGGCCTGACCCTTTCGCATTGAGATAACATCGAGACCACTGGTTCAGGCGGCATGGGCACGGCCTACAGGCACGTAACTGCCGCCTGAACTGTTTTGAGGCCATCCTATTCAGTTCGCCGAGTCTGATCAGTGGTGTAGCGCGGAGGCGAGGAGGGTTCCTGGAGCCGGAGTGCCGCGGTTGAACATGTAGCTGTAGGAGTGATTTGAGCCGCACTCTTTGCGGTAGAATACTGTGCAACTCCGAGGGAACTAATTTATGTCTACAGTAATGTTGCTTCCGCCCGACGCGCCGCAATGGATCGTCAACCAGTGGCAAACCCTTTACTCATCGTTGAGCAATACGGGCCTTTCGGCGGCCCAACAGTCAGCGATCACAAGCCAGATGAATTCATTGGCGCAGCAGGCACGCCAGTTGCAGACGGTCGCGCAAACGCAGAATCCGCTGATGCCGATATTGAATAACATTGCGGCCAGCATGCGGATGATGATTCAACAAGCGATGCCGTATTTGCGACAGATGCTTCAATACGCCGGCGCTCCGATGTTTGCGATCGCCCGCTACCTCGGCCTCGCGCGGGCATTCCTCGTCAGCTCGGAAGCGGTGGCGCTGCTCTGGGGCGCGCTCGTCGCGACGGCGGAGATACTGCTAGCGGTGATCGCGATCATGATCGTTCTCTACCTGCTCTTTCTGCTGTACCAAATGCTGAACGACTGGGTGAACAGCATTCAGCGGGCCAACATACTGCGGTTGCAGTCTTTGAACAATACTCCGGGCAACGAAACCAAGCGCGAGGCCGCGCGGCTGATCGCCGAACGGGACATCGCACGATGCCGCGAGGTTTTCCGCGAGGTCGTGAACCGCTCGGGTGGGCCGATGGAGGTATTGGCCCAACTGTCGGCGGGGCAGGCTTAAGGCGGCGGGCCGAGGGCCGAGAGTGGCAAGGAGGATGACGCAATGAGGCGGAGACTACTGACGTTTGTTTTGGCGGTGGCCCCCGTGTGGGGCGCTTCGCTGACCACGGCGGACCGCGACGCTCTGCTGAGCAATTTCACCAAGAGCACGGCGATGTTCACGAAGTCGGTTGAAGGATTGTCCGTCGAGCAGTGGAACTACAAGGCGGGACCGGACCGGTGGTCGATCGGCGAATGCGCGGAGC
>JBDTVQ010000375.1:0-6878 GCA_040007195.1 Acidobacteriota bacterium
TCTTGCCGCGAGTCAGAACCTGAGCGCCCGCGCCGGCTCCGGCCCCCGCCGCCGCGCCGATCGCCGCTCCCTTACCACCGCCCGCAATCGCGCCAATCACCGCTCCCAAAATCGCGCCGCCGCCCATATATTTAGCGGTCCGCTCATTCTTGCCAACACTGTCCTTTTGCGTCGCGCTCAACTCGGTTTCGCCGGCGGCAATCGCATACCGCTGCCCGTTCACCATTACCGACTCCAGATCGAGTGACAGTTGCCTATCCTCCATCTTTCTGACCATCAACTCCACATTCGACCCTCTCGGAATCGCCACGTTCCCTCGGCCGTCGGTCACGTCCTGATCGACAACACCGGTAAACACCCGGCCGTCGTCTTTCTTCGCGTTGATCGACTCGTTGGTACGAATGGAAATCGTCGTCCCCGTTTCGATCGTCCTCACTTCAGCCACTGCCAGTCCGGCCAGCACGAACATCCCAATTAGTTTTTTCATGGCAACTCTCGCTTCTGAGTGGGAGACACGGCGCGTGCGCTGGCGTTACAGGAATCCCGGCGAGGATTTGCCTGGAACACTCGGCGGCGAACCGGCACCTCCGCGATATGCTGGGTGGGCCCGGCCCGCTTGGCCGCAGGAGTTCTTCATGTTCCGTCGTTTCAGCGCCACGTTCTGCATCGCCGCCGTCGCCGCCGCAATTCCGGCAATCGCCCAGCAAACGCCGTCCACGCCGTCAGCCCCCGCCGCCGCGCCCTCCGGACGCCCCCCTCGCCCACCGGCGCCCACCCGAGATCCCCACACGCCCGGCTACGTGAAAGCCAAAGAATTACCCGATGGCGCCGTGCCTTCCCCTAAGCAGGACGGCAACTTCATCATCGGCCCCACCCACAAGCCCGCGCCGGAGATGACCGTGAAGGCCAGCGTGCCGCAAGGCGAAGTCATCAACTTCACCATGGAGTCCACGGACAGCAAAATCTATCCGGGCATCGCCCGCGAGGCCGGCACATTCCCCAGGCCCGATCCCGCCGACCCCACCCGGTCCATTGTCTTCAGCCATCCCGCGCCCTACACGCGCAAGGTCGCCGTGTATGTCCCCAAACAGTATGTCCCCGGCACCGTCGCTCCCTTCATCGTCGGCGCCGACGGCCCCGACAAGTTCCTGTTCACCGCGCTCGACAACCTCATCGCCGAGAAGCGCGTGCCCGTCATGATCGCCATCTCCATCGGCAACGGCTCGGGCGACGCGCCCGGTAGCCAGCGCGGACTCGAATACGACACCATGTCCGGCCTCTATGCCGAGTTCGTCGAAAAGGAAGTGCTGCCGCTGGTCGAATCGAAGTGCAACGTCAAGCTCACGAAAGACCCCGACGGCCGCGCCACCATGGGCGGCAGCTCCGGCGGCTCGGCCGCGCTCATCATGGCCTGGTATCACAACGAGTGGTATCACCGCGTGCTCACCTACTCGGGCACCTACGTGAATCAGCAGTGGCCGTACAACCCCGCAATGCCGCACGGCGCCTGGGAATTCCACGACAGCATCATCCCGAAGAGTCCCAAGAAAAAGATCCGCCTCTGGATGCACGTCAGCGATCGCGACAACCTCAACTCGCGCGACGGCTATCACGATTGGGTTCTAGCCAACGAGAAGATGGCCCACGTCCTCGCCGCCAAGGGATACCACTACCAGTTCGTCTTCGCTCGCAACGCTGGACACACAGACCGCATGGTGAAACAACAGACGCTGCCCGAAGCCCTCGAGTACGTCTGGCAGGGCTACCGCGCGCGCAAATAATCGCCGTCCACCCGCTCCACACGGCCCATCAGCAACATGCCCGCGGCGAACGCAACCGGCATCATCAGCCCCAGCCCCACAAACACGGGGGTGTAGCTGTGCGTCAAGTCCAGCGTGCGCCCCACCAGCCAGATGCTGATCACCGACCCCAGCGTCGACCCCATTCCGCCAACCCCATACACCGATGCCACGGCGCGTGGCGGGAAGTAGTCGCCCGGCAGCGTCTGCACGGTCACCGACCAGATCATCCAAAAGAAAATCGCGATGCAGATGAATGCCATCGTCCAGAACAACGTGTGCGCGAATACAGCCGCCACGCCGATCGGCGACACGCCCGCGCCCAGCAGCATCAAAAACTTTCGCGTCCGGTTCACGCTCCAGCCTGCC
Organism: Acidobacteriota bacterium; assembly: GCA_040007195.1. Lineage (GTDB taxonomy): Bacteria > Acidobacteriota > Terriglobia > Bryobacterales > Bryobacteraceae > JAFLBB01. The sequence goes on from JBDTVQ010000375.1 coordinate 2,169, forward strand.
TTCTCCAGCCGCAGCGCGAGAATTCCCGTCGCGAAATTCGAGAGGTCGGAGACCAGGAACGGAATCCACGCCACAGCGCCAATCGCGGCGAGGCTCAGCCCGCGCTCGCGCGTCAGGAACTCCGGAATCCAAAACACGTAGAAGTACCAAAGCGGATCGGCAAGGAAACGGCACACGAAGACAATCCACGTCTGCCGATGCCGCAACAACTCTCTCCACGGTTCGGCCGCACCGTCCACAGTCTCCCCTGTCCCGCTCGCCCCGCGCAACTGCGGATGGAAGTAGCGGAACACCTGAAACGCGGCCACCCACGCCATCCCCATCGCGCCAGTCACCAGGAATGCACTCTGCCAGCCATGCCGGTGCGTGATCCAAACCACCAGCGGCGGCGCGATCGTCGCGCCCAGGCTCGAACCGCTATTGCAAATCCCGATCGCCAGCGTCCGCCACTGCACAGGCACCCAGATCGCCACCGATTTCGCGAATGACGGCCAGGCCCCGCTCTCGCCCACCGCCAGCAATGACCGGAACACGCCCAAGCTCACCGGCCCTCTCGCCAACGACGTCAACATGCCCGCAATCGACCACCAGGCAACCGCCAGCGTCAGCCCGCGCCCCACGCCAATGCGATCCAGCACCCACCCCGCCACCGGCAGCGCAAACGCATAGGTGAGCATGAATGCGTTGAGAATCCCCGCGTACTGCTCGTTTGAAAGCGCAAACTCATCGCGCAGCACGGGAGCCAGCACCGACAGCACCTGACGATCGATATAGTTGATCGTCGTCGAGCCCAGCAGCAGCGCGATCAACACCACCAGCGAGCCGCGCGACAGCATTCAGAAATACCCGTATGCGAGCCACCCGCCGTCCACATACAGCGAGTGCCCGGTGATGAAACTCGCCTGGTCGCTCAACAGGAACGACACCGCGTCGGCGACATCGGCCGGCTGCGCCAACCTCCCCAGCGGAATGCGCGCCTTGATCTGCGCTTCGTTCGCGTTGCCCGCCTCGATATTCCGCCGTGTCATCTCCGTGTTCACATACGCCGGGCCCACCGCATTCACGCGAATGCCCTTCTCGGCCCACTCGATCGCCAGCACTTTCGTCAGCATCGCCACGCCGGCCTTCGCCGAACAGTAGGCCGCGCGCCTCGGAAACGCCGCCTCCGCATTCGTGCTCGTGATGAACACAATTGCCCCGCCGCTCTCCCACATGCCCTTCGCGCACGCCTGCGCCATGTAGAACGCACCGTTCAACTGCACATCCACCATCCGCGCCCAATCGGCCGGCGGCAATGAAATCGAATCGTGCGGCCTGCTGATTCCCGCGCAATTCACCAGCCCGTCGATCCTTCCGAATCGCGCCACAGCCGCCTCCGCCGCGCGCTCGCACTGCTCCGGCTTTGTGATGTCGCACACCACGGCCAGCCCTTCCGCTCCCGCCTGTACCTCGGTTAGGTCCGCCACCACCACCCGCGCCCCCGCCTGCGCCAGTCGCGCGCTCGTCTCCGCGCCAATGCCGCTCGCCCCGCCCGTCACCACGATCACCTTGCCGTCCATTACCCTCCTATCCCGCCTGCGCGGAGTAAAAGAATATCATCAAGCTCCGCTCCGCACCGCCCGCAATAGCGCCCGGCCTTCGGACAGCCGCGCGACCCCCAACACCGTCGCCGCCCCCACATACACCACGGCGAATAGCCCGAACCGCACCGGGCCGAAACCGCTCCACGCCCATAGCAGCGGCGAACACACCACACCCAACAGCACCGCCCCCGCCCACGGCCCCAGCGGATACTGCACCGCTTCCTGAATGCGCCACGTACTGTAAAGGCTGAACACCATCGTCGCCACCGCAATCCCAACGCAGGCCCCGAGGCTCCCGAACCGCGGAATCAACAATGCGCTCAACGCCACAAAGCACACCAACTGCACCGCCGCGCCGTGAATCGACATCACACCCTGGTCGTAGCTCACCAGAAGGATTCGCGCCACGCTCCCCGGCCCGGAAGCCAGTCCCGCCAGCGCCAACACCGGCAACAACACCGCCACCGGTGCATACGTCTTCCCCAAAACGTGCGTCACCAGCAAATCCGCGCACGAGTACAACAACCCCGAGGCAAGCACTCCGCACACCGCTAGCATCCGCAACAACCGCGACGTCCACACCCGAACCGCCTCGGCATTTCCTTTGATCTTGAATGACGTGAAGAGCGCTCCAAATCCGTTCACCAGGTTCCACAGCACGAACGCTCCCGCCTGATAGGATCCGAATGCCACCGCATAATATCCGGCTTCCGCGTACTCGCCCGACAACAGCCGCACCAGCGGCGCGCCTCCCTGATTGAAAAACACGATCAGTATGTTGCCCACGAAGAACACCGCGCTGAATTTCAGGAACGGCTTCAGGAATTCGCGGTCAATCGGTAGCGACGGCCGGGCCACGTAGGCGTGGGTCCACCACAACCCCAGGCATAACACCACAGTCTCGGTAAGTGCCAGCGCCGCGCACGCCCCGCGCAGCCCCGCCCACGCGAACCCCGCGTAGGTCAACGGCAGCATCAGCAACCGCCGCACCAGCTCGCCCGCTCCCCATCGCGCCGCCTGATTCAGTCCGAGCAGCAGCGTGAAAGGCAAGCTCGAAGCAATCCGCACGGTGATGGTGAACGCCAGAATCGCAATCGCCATCCCGTCCAGCTCGCGCAGCCATAGCCGCACGAACGCGAAGTACAGGATTGCCCCCAGCGCGCCCGTCCCCAGCCGCAAGGTAAATAGCGATCCCGTCAGCTTGCGCAGCCCCGCTATGTCGCCGCCCTGCAGGAATTCCGGCACATAGCGCGTCATCAGCGACACAGCGCCCAGGCCGCTCATCATCGTGAACCACATGGAGATCGACTGAACCGTCGAAAACTGGCCAAACCCCTCGGCCCCCATCGCCCGTGGGATCAGGGCCACGTACAACAGGTCGGCCGCGATCTGCACCACGCGTTGAACCGCCAGCATGGCAACCTGCCGAACCGCTTGTCTCGACTCGCCCCCCAGCGCGTCCGCCACGCCCTTACCGTTCCGCCGGATTCAAACTGCCGCTTGCCTGACCGACCTTCTCCACCACCGCCCGCAGCTCTTCAATGCGAATGGGCTTGGCCAGATATCCGTCCATGCCCGCCGACAAACAACGCTGGCGGTCTTCCGGCAACGCGCTCGCCGTCAACGCCACAATCGGCGTGCTCGCATAGGGCGCGGGCAGCGCGCGAATCATTTGCGTCGCTTCGTACCCATCCAGGTGCGGCATGTGGCAGTCCATCAGAATGAGATCGAAGGCAACACGCCTCGCCGACGCCACACCCTGCTCCCCATCGCAAGCCAGGCTCACTTGGCACCCCAGGTTCTTCAACAAGCTCGCCGCCACCAGCCGGTTGATCGCGCTGTCTTCCACCACCAGCACATGCAGTTCGTCCCGCAGCCTCGCCTGCTTCGCCTCTGCCGACCCCACCGCCGGCGCGCCGCAAGCGGGCAGCGGAAGCACCAGCGTGAACTCACTTCCACCGCTGGCCTCGCTCTGCACGGAAATGTTACCGCCCATCGCTTTCGCCAGCTTGTGGCAGATCGCCAACCCCAGGCCCGTCCCGCCATACCGCCGCGTGGTCGAAGACTCGGCCTGCGTGAACACTTCAAAAATCACGTCCAATTTGTCGGCCGGAATCCCAATACCCGTATCGCGGACTCGGAACGAAATCGTGTCCCGTTCCCGCCGCTCGACGATCAGGCTTACCGAACCTTCGCTGGTGAACTTCAGCGCGTTGCTCAGCAGGTTCGTCAGAATCTGCCGCACACGGTTGCCATCGCCCTCCACCCACGCCGGCACGCCATCGGCCGCCCTGGCTTCAAACGAGATGCCCTTCACGCTCGCCTGCAGCGCGAACACATGGTTCAGATGCTGCACCATCGCCTCCGGCGAAAATGGAGTTCGCTCCAACTGCATCGCGCCCGCTTCGATCTTCGACAGGTCGAGAATATCGTCGACAATACCCATCAGCGCCTCGCCCGAGCTGCGCATCACGGCCATCATCCCCACCTGCTCGTCGTTCATCGGCGTCTCTTTGAGCAGTTGGATCATGCCGATCACACCGTTCATCGGCGTGCGAATCTCATGGCTCATCGTCGCCAGGAAATCCATCTTTACCCGCGCCGCTTCTTCCGCTCGCTTCTGCGCGCGTTCGGCGTCGTCCCGCGCATGCGCCAAATCCTCCGTGCGTTGCGCCACGCGCGATTCCAACTCCGCCGTCCGCTTTCGCGCGCTCACGCCCCTGTATCGCAACCCGAGAAACGCCAGCAGAATTACCAATCCCGCCGCCGCCGCCCGCACCGCTCCACGCTCGTGCCAGAACGGCTCGATCTCGATGTCCAGCTTCGTCACCGGCCCCGTCCACTCCTGCGCCGTCACCCGCGCCTGCACCTGGAACGAATAGCTGCCCGCCTTCAAATTCGTGTATGCCGCCTGCGTCGTGCTCGACTCCAGCCACTCGCTGCCATCGCCCTCCAGCCGGTAGCGGAACTGCGGATTCTCCCCCGCCTTTCGTCCCAGCGCGGCGAACTGAATCTGCAACCGGTGGGTGCCCGCCCCCAGGCTATTCGCCTTGCTCACCGGCACCTGCACCCCATCGGCAATCAAATCGGAGATCGCGCAATGAATACTCTCCCCCGCCCCGCCCGC
>JBDTVQ010000376.1:0-6862 GCA_040007195.1 Acidobacteriota bacterium
GCGCCGCGTCCAGCCAGATGCGCGCCCAGCGTTCGCCATAGTGCGGCGAAGCAAGGAGCCGCTCCACCTGCTTTTCATACGCCTTAGGCGAGGAGTCGGCCAGAAACGCTTTCACTTCGGCGGGCGTGGGCGGCAGACCGGTGAGGTCGAGGCTGAGGCGGCGGAGCAGGGTAGTTTTGTCCGCTTCTGGTGAAGGAGCGATTTTCTCCTGATCAAGACGTGCCAACACGAAACGGTCAATGGGGTTGCGCGCCCACCTCGCATTGGCCACCTCGGGCAGCGCGGGCCGCGCGGGCGCTTCGAAGGCCCAGTGCCTCTTCACGGCCGCATTCTGAAGGCCTACACCTTCCGGCCACGTGGCGCCTTCGTCGATCCATCGCTTGATGATGGCGATCTGTTCGGGGGGCAGCGGCTTGGCCCCCATCGGCATGCGTACCTGTTCGCCGATGCCTGCCGTTCGCAAATAGAGAGGACTGTGCGCCGCGTCACCCGGCACGATGGCCTTGCCCGAGAGTCCACCGGACATCGCGGTGTTCTTCGCGTCCAGACGCAGCCCGCCCATCTGCGCTTTCGCGCCATGGCAACCCGAGCACGATTTGTCTAGCACGGGCTTAATGTCGCGTTCGAAATCGACAGTACCGGCGTTTTGCGCGTAAGCGGAGGCCAAGCTCGTCAACGAGGCGAGAAGGAGAGTAAGAAGGTAGTGCGGGCGGAGCATTTCGGTGGTTCGCCTCTATTCTATGCCTCTATGCGCCGCCGAGCCAGATGAAGCGGATGATGAACAGGGAGGTGAGCAACCATACGACCCAGGAAACCTCACGCGCGCGGCCCGTGGTGAGCTTGAGCAGCGTCCAACTGGTGAAGCCAAGCGCCACTCCGTTGGCGATGCTGAACGTGAGCGGAATCGCGAGCATGGTGAGGAAGGCGGGAATCGCCACCACGGGATCGCTCCATTTGATTCCGCCGACGTGGGGTAGCATCGCGGCGCCAACGAGGATCAGGGCCGGCGCCGTAGCCGCCGCGGGGATGCCGCCCGCCAGCGGCGCCAGCAGCAATGAGCAAGAAAACAGAAGACCGGTGACAATTGCCGTCACACCCGTGCGTCCTCCCGCTACAATGCCCGCCGTGCTTTCGATTTAGCTCACCACCGTGGACGTTCCTAGCGCGGCCCCGGCCATGGAGGCCACGGCGTCGGTAAGCAGGATGCGCCGGACGCGCGGAATCTGGTTCGACTCGTCAAACAGTCCGGCTTTTCGGCCCACGGCAACCAGCGTGCCGAAGTTGTCGAAGAGATCGACAAAGAGGAACACAAAGACGACCTCCGACACGCCCAGGCGAAGCGCGCCCGCCACGTCCAACTGTCCGGCGGTTTGCAGCAGGTCGCCGAACGCGATGGGAGCGGCGGCAATGTGCGTAAGTTGCAGCAGCGCGCCGAGAAGGCTCGTCGTGACGATTCCGATCAGAATGCCGGCGCGTACGCCCCAGGCTAGAAGCGTCGCCATCAACAGCAAACCGAAGAGCGCCAGGAGCGTGTGCGGGTCGCTCAGCTTTCCCATGGCCACCGTTGTGGCTGGATTCGCCACGACAATGCCCGCGTTTTTCAATCCGATGAATGCGATGAAGAGGCCAATTCCGACGGCGACGGCATCATACAGCTCGGCCGGGATGGCGGCGAACAGGCGTTCGCGAATGCCGGCCAAGGTGAGAAGGAAAAAAATCGCGCCTGAGAGGAACACCGCGCCGAGTGCCGTTTGCCAGGCAATGCCCATCCCTTTTACGACTGAGTACGTGAAGTACGCGTTCAACCCCATGCCGGGCGCAAGCGCGATCGGGTAGCGCGCCACGGCGCCCATGAGAATGCTGGCGAATGCGGCCGACAGGCAGGTGGCGGCCATTACCGCGGGCCGGTTCATCCCCGCTTCGCCGAGGATCGAAGGATTCACGAAGATGATGTATGCCATCGTCACAAACGTCGTGAAGCCGGCAACGATCTCCGTGCGCCAGTTCGTGCCCAGTTGATGGAATTCGAAATACCGCTCCAGGCGGTGCTTCATAACAGGAATGTCCGGCTCGGATGCATTGTCTGGCAATCCTACAATACGGCGGCGCGATCGCGACAGTTCGATTTTGACGGACCAGACTGGTCTCATCAGATACTTGTCACCACTGGCGAAAATTTTGTATATACTGGCTGCCACGTAAGGTCATCCACAGGTCTTACGAAGTCAAGGGTGATAGGGGTTCTACTATGGGTTGTTTTGTCAAGCTGATTGCGATCAGCGCTCTTGCCGCGTGTGCCTTTGCACAAAGCGATCGCGGCGTTCTATCCGGAACAGTGACAGATTCTTCAGGTGCTGCCATACCGGGCGCAAAGGTATCGGCCCGGAACGTGGCCACCAACGTTGGATCGTCCACGGAAACAACTTCAAGCGGCGACTTTACGATTCCGGCCTTGCCCGTCGGGACCTATGAGTTGCGCGTGGAGAAACAGGGGTTCAAGACTGCCGTCCGTTCGCAGGTGATCATCAATTCGGGCGCGTCAGTTGCGGTGAATGCGACATTGGAAGTCGGCGCTGTTACCGAGTCGGTGCAGGTTGCGGCAACACTCGAATTGCTCCAGACCGCCACGGCAAAAGTAACTTCGGCTGTTTCGAACAAGCTTGTCGACGAGTTGCCTCTTGTGGTTGGCGGCGCGATGCGCGGCGCTTTCGATCTGGCCTTGATCACTCCACAGGTAAGCCAGCCGAACGACGACAATCTGAATATCGGCGGCGGCCAGGGCGGAGCTTACGGCGCCACACTCGACGGCGTTTCCGTACTCACCGGCCGGTTCAATTCCGTGCAGTGGGCCAACGTGAATACGCCTTCGGTCGACGCCATCACGGAGTTTTCGGTCGATACCAACGGCTTCAAGGCCGAGTACGGCAGAGGCCAGGGCGGCATGATTACGTTCTCGTCCAAGTCGGGCACCAACGAGTTGCATGGAACGGCGTACGAATTCCTGCGCAACGATGCGCTCGACGCCCGCCGCTTCTTTGAAGCGCAGAAGGGCAAATACAAGCAGCACGATTTCGGCTATTCGGTAGGCGGCCCAGTTTACATCCCGAAAATTTACGACGGCCGCAACAAGACATTTTTCTTCACCTCCGGCGAATGGTTCCGCAACCGCGTCGGCGCCAGCAGCGGCCAGTTCAGCGTACCCACCCCGGAAATGTATAACGGCGATTTCCGCAATTGGGTCGATAACACGGGCAAGGCCTTGCCCATCTTCGACCCGAACACCACGGCGACAAACCCGGCCGGTGGATTCCAGCGCACGCCATTCGCGGGCAACTTGATTCCGCAAACGCGCTTTGCCAGCATTTCGAAAAGCTATGTCGACCTTGTGAAGGGGTTCAATCTTCCCAATAACGGCGCGGCTCCCGGCACCAGCGCTTACGTGCGCAACAACTACATCAACAACTCAGGCACGGCGCTCGATCCGTGGACGAAGTACAGCGTCAAGGGCGACCACAACTTTGGCCAGAACGATCGCGTAAGCTTCCTCTACAACTACGGACTGCACTTGCGCACTCCCGGTCCCGATGGATATCCGGGCATGCCGAGTTTCCTCAACGAGAACCGCATTGACAATCAAAAGAGCCATGTCTATCGCGGCACCTACGACAAGGTGCTCACGCCCACCCTGGTGAACCACATGTTCGGCGGCGTGAACTTCTGGAAGGAGCGTCACGACGCGCTCAGCCTGGACGGCGGATGGTCACAGAAAGGCATTTGCGTAAAGGGCGCATGGGATTGCAACCGCAACCTGCTCATCGTGGAATCTTCGGACTACAGCACCTGGGTGGCCCGCGCCTACGACGGCTCGGAAAACCTGGTGTTCTCGTTCGGCGACGACCTGACGTGGAGCAAAGGCAAACACACATTCAAAACCGGATACTTGTGGGAACGCATCCACTACAACGGTTTCGGACAGCAGACCATCGGCGGTTTGATCCGCGGTGATCGCCGGTCCACCAGCATCCCCAACGACAACAATCTCAGCACGGGCGGCGGCAATGGTTTCGCCTCGTTCCTGCTTGGCCAGGGCTTTACCGGCGGCACGGAGAACGACCGCTTCGTCGGCCAGCAGTGGCGCAGCCACGGCGGTTATTTCCAGGACGACTGGAAGGTGTCGCCGAAGTTGACGTTGAATCTGGGCGTCCGTTACGAATTCACACTTCCGCCGACCGAACAGACCGACAAGTGGAGCGATCTCGATCCCACATTGGCCAACTCACGCGCCGGAGGATTGCCGGGCGCATTGCGCTTCGCCGGGTTTGGTCCCGGCCGCGAGAATAGCCGTTCCATCACACCGGGCTGGTACGGCGGCATCGGGCCGCGCTTCGGCCTTGCCTATGCACTGGACTCGAAGACGGTCGTCCGCGCAAGCATCGGCCGCAGCTTCGGCGTCGCAAAGACGATTACGGGCAGCGCGCACTTCGAAGGTTCGACACTCGTGTTCTCCGCGTCCAGCCTTGACAACGGCGTAACCCCGATCTTTCTCCTCGATCAGGGCCTTCCTCCGTATGTGAAGCCGCCCGTTATTGACCCGACCTTTTCCAACGGCGCCAGCCCGGCTTACTGGGATGGTGAAGCCGTCCGCCTGCCGGAAAACTATCAGTGGACGCTGTCGGTGCAACGCCAACTGAGCAGCTCATTGGTGTTTGAGGCCAACTACAGTGCCACCATCGGCGCGCACCTGGTTTCCGGCTTGAAGCGGTACAACCAACTACCCTTCAGCGCGCTCGAGAAGTACGGCCGCGCGCTGCTCACCAGCAGCATCGATTCACCGCAAGCGGCCGCTGCCGGACTGCGCCGTCCCTACCAGGACATTAACTGCCAGTTCAGTTCCACTTGCGCCGCGGTCAGCGTGGCGCAGGCAATTCGGCCCTTCCCGCAGTTCCGCGACATCAACACGGCGTCCGGCGCGGGCGACAAGAGCGGCCACTCCAGCTATCACGCTGTCATCCTCAAACTCGACAAACGGTATGGCTCGGGTGTCACGTTGCAGGGCTCCTATGTCTTCTCCAAGTTGATTACCGACTCGGACGGATACAATCCCGACAACGGCACGCTCGACAATTACAACCGCCGCCTGGAAAAGTCCATCGGCGAGTTCGACCTGACGCACAACCTGAAAATGACCTACATTTACGAACTTCCCTTCGGCAAGGGCCAGAAGTTCCTCAATGGCGGCCCCGCTTCGTGGGTGCTCGGCGGCTGGCGCATCGCCGGAAGCCAGTTCTATTCCAGCGGCTATCCGCTTTCGCTCGGCAACAGCGCCGCCCTCGGCGGGTTCCTGTTCAACGGCCGCAGTGCCGCCACCGTTTCGACGTATGACGGTTGGATCGCCGGCAATGTCGGCAATGCCGACTGGAAGGGTTCGGACCGCTATTTCCAACCGGCCTCTTTCTTCGGCGCGCAACCGACGGACCGCGCGGGCAACACCACGCGCCACAATCCGAAGGCGCGCCAACCGTGGAACCTGAACGAGAACTTCTCGCTCGCCAAGTCGTTCCGCATTGCAGAATCGGCACGCGTCGATCTCCGCTGGGAGATGTTTAACGCGTTCAACCGGTTCCGTCCGAACCCGGGCAGCACAAACGTGCAGGACCCTAACTTCGGCCTGGTCAACAGCCAGTTGAATGAGCCCCGGCGCATGCAACTCGGACTGAAAATTTACTGGTAAACATCCAGCCACCTAACAACGAAACTCGGCGGTCTTCGGATCGCCGGGTTTTTTATTGCCGCCTCAGAAAATCGGCGCGTCCTTACCGTTCGCCACTTCATACGCGAAGTTGGCATAGGACTCGGCATTGAGCAGCCGCAGGTTGGGCGGAAGCGCGTTCATCCGCTTCATGTTGCCCTGGAAGTTGTAGGCGTGGTCGTCGATGAATTCCGGGTTGCCCACGAAATGCGCCAGTTCGTGAATGATTGTGAAAGCCTTCCGCTCCTGAACCAGGGGATTGAACGGTGGACTTAAAAAGACCGTGTCGAGCCGGATCTTCTGTTTCTTTTCTACGCGGTGCTGGCCGCCTTTGAAGAAGCCGCCCCACCACGTATAGGCATACACCGTGTTGTCGTTCAGCGGGTCGGGCTGAAAGGCCGCCTCACCCCATAGTCCTCCGGGCCGTTCGAACACCTGGCGCATCCGGTCGAACGTATTCAGAACAAAATGAGCGTGCTGTGTTTTGGCATGAGTTTTGTCGATCTGAAAATGCTTGTTCAGCTGCCTCATGCGGAACTCGCGGCTGAACACGGAGAGGCCGCCAGGGGTGTCCTTGGTGTTGATGAAGGGGATCGCCGAAACGACGTTAGTTTGAGAAGCGAGAATCCACTTCAGGGCGAGTTCAATGCCCATTTGCAGTTGGGTCGGAGGGACGATGTCGCCCCCCGGCGACGATGCTAGTTTCGAAGCGCCGCCAGGACCACCGCCGAGAATGGGAATGCCGCCGCCGAGAATCTCGTCGATCTTGTTGATCGTCTGCCGTCCCGGCTCGATCAGTCCGTCGCACCCCTTCCAGCCGAAGTGATGCAACTGGAACTTCTGGATCGCGGCGATGGTCTTGGGGCCGCAAATGCCATCCATGGCGAGGTTGGGATCCGCACCACCGTTGGCGGGCGTCACACGGATCAAGGCCGACTGAATGGTGAGGACGTCGAGCGTGTCGTTCCTGCCCTTAAGGCCAACGGGAAACTTGATGGTGACCGCGCCGCCGGGTGCTGGACCGGGCGGAATCGGCGGATCGTCGTTACCCAGGCTGTTTAGCGACTGGAGCTTCTTGCATACGCCCCCAACGGTCTTGCAAATAAACACAGG
>JBDTVQ010000377.1:0-6845 GCA_040007195.1 Acidobacteriota bacterium
CGATTGGCCGGAAGCGCGGGACCTTGCGTCGCCACTTCAATCGGAGTGGGTGATCCGAAACTCATCACCTGGCTGATGACGTCCGCGGCTTCGAAGCTGAACTGGTGCTTCGGCATCTCGCGGGCAAAGGCGGCACGCAGCTTTTCGCGCAACTCTTCGCCGCGCAACGCAGCCGTGGGCTTCACCTGCACGCGCATCACGGATTCGTGCGGGCCGCTCGTCCAAAGTTGAATGAGGTTCACGGGATAGCTTGACGGCTGCACGCCGGTGAAGGCAGTGGAGATCTCTATGTTCTCCGCGCCGACGGTGCGCTTCACGATATCCAGCATCTTCAGCGCGTCTTCTTCGGTTCGTTCGACGCGGGTGCCGGTAGGCGCGCGCATGCGCAGCTGGAACTGGCCCGAATCGACATTGGGGAACAGTTCCAGACCCAGGTGCGGCGTGACGGTGATCAGGATGAGCGCCGCGCCGGCGAAATAGCCGCCTACAACGAGCCAGCGCAATCCGACAATCACTTCGACATAGCGGCGATAGATCGTGCGCAGGACACTTTCGTCGTCTTGCGCGCTGACCTGGCGCATGATCCAGGTGGCCAGCACCGGCACAAGCGTCGACGAAAGCAGATACGACGACACCATCGCGAAGCCAACGGCGAGAGACATGGGCACGAAGAGTTGCCGGCCGATGCCAGCCATGAAGAGACTGGGCACGAACACGCTCAGGATGCACAGCATCGCAAGCATGCGCGGCAGCGCGGTCTTCTTGCAGGCTTCCAGCACGGCGCGCGCGCGGGGCAGGCCGGTGGCCATGTGCGTATGGATGTTCTCAATCTCGACCGTGGCCTCATCGACAAGCACGCCGACCGCGAGGGCCAACCCGGCGAGGGTCATGATGTTGATGGTCTGGCCCGTGATGTAGAGGCCGACCACAGAGCCCAGCAGTGCAAACGGGATCGTGACAAGCACGATGATCATGCTGCGCCAGTCGCGCAGGAACAGCAGCACCATCAGGCCGGTGAGCGCGGCTCCCAGAATACCCTCCTGCAGAAGTCCGCCCAGGGCGCGCGTGACAAAGCCCGATTGATCGAATTCGAGGCGTACCTCAACGTCCTCCGGCACCACGGCACGGAACTTGGGTAGTGAGGCCTTTACCGCCTGGATGACGTCGAGCGTCGAAGCATCCGAGCGTTTGGTGACCAGGATGTAGACCGTGCGCTTGCCGTTCACGTGCGCGTAGGCGGTCAGGATGTCGCTTCCGTTCTCAACGGCGGCAATGTCGCGAATGTAGACCGTCGGCCCGCTGCCCGTACGGACGGGCGCGTTGGCAAGTTCGGTGAGATCGCCTCCAATAGCCGAGTTCGTGTGGGCAATGCGCGCCAGGTCACCGGTGCGGATGACGCCCGACGGGTACACGGCCGATGCCTTGTTGACCGCGGCAATGGCTTCTTCGGGAGATACATGATAGCTGCGCAGTCGATCCGGATTGAGGCGCACGACGATGGTGCGCTGGCTGCCGCCGAAGGGTGGAGGCGCCGAAACGCCAGGGAGCGTGGCAAAGAGCGGACGCACGCGATTGATGGCAAAGTCCTGCATCTCGGCGACGGTGCGTGTGGCCGATGAAAATACCAACTGCCCTACGGCGAGCGTGCCCGCATCGAAGCGGGTGATGAACGGCGGCACGGCGCCGGCAGGCATGAACGCTCGCGCGCGATTCACATAGCCGACCGTCTCCGACATGGCCTGATTCATGTCGGTGCCCTCATGGAAGACGAGCTTCATCAGTGCCGCGCCCTGAATCGATTTCGACTCGACGTGCTCGATGCCCGTGATGTAGAGGAAGTGATACTCGTAGTAATAAGTGAGGTAGCCTTCCATCTGCGCGGGATCCATGCCGCCGTATGGTTGGGCCACATAGATAGTGGGCGAGCCGACCTGCGGGAAAATGTCGACCTTCATGCGCTGGATGGCAAGCATGGCAACCAGCGCAAGCGCCAGCACGCCGACGAGCATGGCGATGGGACGACGGAGAGCCGCGCGAACAAGGCGCATCTTCTAATTCCCCTTCGCCTGTTGAATGAATTCGTCTAGGGAGCCTGCGGCAATGGCGGCTTCCAACATGCCTCGCCACACGCCAAGGCGAGCAAGCGCGGAATCGATCTCTGCCTGCGTGCGCATCCGCTGCGCCTCGGCCACTTCCACCAGCGTCCCCAGCCCGGCACGATAGCGCGCGGTGGCCTGGGTTTCGGAGGCCTGCGCGGCTTCGAGCGCAACGGGCGTGACGGCGGCCACCTGGCGTGCGCCTTCGATCAACGCGCGGGCTCTGGCGAGTTGCGCGGTGAGGTCGGTTTGAATCTGTTCGAGCCGCGCCTGCTCGGTGCGCTCATGGGCATTCTCGATTTCGCGCCGTGGCTTGAGAGTGGCCCAGTCGGTAAGCCCGAAGTTCAGGGTGAAGCCCAATCCCCAGTTATAGAAGTTGGGCGCGAGGCCATTCGCGCCACCTTGCGTGGTGAAGTCGGGATTGGCGCCGGTGCCGCGCGCATAGGTGGACGATTCGACGTTGAACTTGGGATAGATGCTGTGGTCGATCACCTTTTGGCGGGCCCGCACGGCGTCGATGGCGGCAGTTTGCTCGAGTAGTGCCGGGTGCTTGGCGGGTGCGGCATCAGGCGCAACGGCCGCAGGCGCGTCGCTCAACAGCTTGCCCGCGTTCACCTGATCGACGGGTGTGCCCAGCAGTTGCGCCAGCGATGCGCGCGCAAGCGCGAGTGCCTGCCGCGCCTGAATCCGCTGCGTGTCGGCGGCGGCCAGTTCGGCGCGGGCGCGGGCGCTGTCGGCTCCGGCGCGCAGTTCGGCTTTTACAAGTGCGCCGACAATCTCATCAATCGACTTCGCGCGGTCCACACCAGCGTCGGCGGCCTTCACTGTCTCCTCGGCGGCAAGTATGGTCAGAAACGCCGTGGCAGCCGAAGTGGCGACATCGAACTTCGTGCGCTCGGTGGCGGCATCAGCCTGGCGCCGCGCCGATTCGGCGGCATCGACGGTGGACTTGCGTAACCCAAAATCGAACGGCTCCCAGGCGATGTGCAGTCCAATCGCGCTGCCAAAAACGCTGGAACCGGTGGCCTCGCGCACGGGTGGCCCGGAGATGGGCGCAATCACGGATTGCGGCAGCAACATCCCATAGATGTTGTTTCGTGTAGCGCGGTTCACTTGCGAGGTGAAATCGACCTTCGGCAAATACGCCGTGCGAGCGAGCGCGATGCCCGCCGCGGCGGCCGATGCCTGTTCGCGCGACACCTTGATGGAGGGATACTTTTCGACGGCCTGTTGAACAGCCTGTTCCAGCGTCAGCATCTGAGCGGAGGCAAGCGCGCTCAGCGCCAATGCGAAGACAACTACCCGCATGAATTACTCCTGGTCACCGTTGGCGCCAGCGCTGCGCGGCCTGGGAATGCCGCGCTTGGAGGCTCGGATGAACTTCACCAGATGCAGCGTATGCTCGTCGGGAATTTCTTGCTCGATGCGTTCCAGCGCCTGGCTGAGTTTGAGGTGTGAATGAAACAGAATCTTGTATGCCTTCTTCAAACTGGCAATGCTATCACGCGCGAACCCGGCCCTTCGCAATCCAATCAGGTTCAGCCCCTTCGGTGTGATGTTGAAATCGCTGTGCAGGCAATAGGGCAGCGCGTCCTGATTCACGCGCACATTGCCGCCGATCATGGCCAGCGTTCCGATGTGCGAGAACTGGTGAATCACAACGCCGCCGCTGATGAACGCGCGGTCTTCGATGGTGACGTGCCCGGCAACGAGCGCGCAACTGGCGATGGTGCAGCCGTTGCCCACATGCGAGTTGTGCGCCACGTGGCCGCTCGACATGATGTAGTTGTCGTCGCCAAGGATGGTTTCCGATTCGGGCTGTGTACCGCGCGAGATCGTGTAGTGTTCGCGAATGATGTTGCGGTGGCCGATCTTGAGATAGCTGCGCTCGCCGTTGAAATTCTTGTCGAAGGGATCGGTGCCGAGCGCGGTCCCGGCGCTGATCGCATTGTCGTCGCCGAGCGTCGTCCAGCGCTTCAGGAAGACGTAGGGCTCCAGCCGGTTGCCTTTGCCGAGCACGACATCCTGCTCAATGATGCAGTACTCGCCGATCACGCATTGCGGGCCAATGACCGCATCGGGATGAACCTTCGCCGTGGGAGCGATCGTGGCTGACGGGTCGATGGGCATGAAAGAATTAGGATACGAGAGATGACATCGACCACGGTTCGGGAACTGGCGGAATGGCTGGGCGCGCCCTTTACAGGCGACGGCGGCCGCGTGCTCGAAGGCGTGGCGCCGGCCGATGTGGCGGGCGAGCACGAGGTAAGTTTCGCGGGTAATGAGAAAGTGGCGGCGGGGTCGAAGGCGGGTTGCCTGCTGGCTGCGGCGGAGTTCGACGGGCGCACGGTGATTCGCGTAAACGATCCACGGGCCGCCTTCGCGCGGGTGGTCGCACGGTTTCATCCGGTGTTGCGCCCTGCCCCCGGCGTTCATGCAACAGCGGTTGTGGCGGAGAACACCGTCATCGAAGAAGGCGCGAGCGTGGGCCCGCATGTGGTCGTGGGCGCGGGATCGCGAATCGGCGCGCGCGTGGTGGTTTCGGCGGGATGTGTCATTGGACGCGATGTTTCAATAGGCGAAGACGGCTGGCTGCATCCGCGCGTCACGATTTACGACGGCACGATCATCGGCTCGCGCGCCATTCTTCATGCCGGGTGCATCCTGGGCGCCGACGGCTTCGGCTTCGCGATGACGGGCGGCAAGTGGGAGAAGTTTCCGCAGGTGGGGCGCGTGGAGTTGGGCGACGACGTTGAGATCGGCGCGAACTCCTGCGTGGACCGCGCGGCGTTGGGTGTCACGCGCATCGGCGATGGAACCAAGCTCGACAACATGGTGCACGTCGGGCACAATTGCGTCATCGGCAAGCACGTGGTGGTGGCCGCGCAGACGGGATTTTCCGGCGGCGTGACGATTGGCGACTACGCGGTGGTCGGCGGGCAGGTCGGCGTGGGCGACAAGGCACGCATCGAATCGAAGGCAATCGTGGGGTCGGGCGCGGGCATTCTCACCTCGAAGATCGTGCGGGCGGGTGAGCCGGTGTGGGGGACGCCGGCAAGGCCGTTGCGCGAGTACCTGGAGACGCTCGCCGCCGGTGCGCAGACGCCGAAGATGCGTGCACAGGTGAAAGATTTGCTGGCGCGGGTCGAAGCGCTCGAACGGGAGCGGGCGTGATCGTCGTCGTTGGCGGGCATAGCCGGAACATCGGCAAGACGACGGTGGCCGCGTCCATCATCGCGGCAACGCGCGAGGCCGGGTGGACGGCGGTAAAGGTGACGCAGCACGGGCACGGCGTCTGCACGCATGCGTGTTCGTGCGCCGAACACGAAGATCCCGTGGCAATCGACGAGGAAGCCGCGCCGAACGGCACCGATAGCGGGCGATTCCTGGCGGCGGGGGCGGAGCGGGCTTTTTGGGTGCGGACGGCGCAAGGGGAGTTGGCGCAGGCGATGCCGCACATTCGCGAATTGATCGCCTCGAGCCCCAACGTTCTGTTCGAATCGAATAGCCTCTTACAGTTCCTGAAACCGGACCTCTACTTAGTGGTCGTCGATTTTTCGGTCGAGGACATGAAGGACTCGGCGCAGCACTTCATCGACCGTGCCGACGCCTTTGTTAAAACGGGTGGCGACACGGCCAAGTGGGAAGGCGTTTCCGGGCGGTGGTTCGCGGCCAAACCCGTACTGGAGCCGCAATCACCGGATTTGTTTGCGCTGGTAAGGGAACGATTAGCTAAAGGCACAGCCTGATCCATCCGATGAACGTAGAGGATGCGCATACCCTATGCGTGGATCTGCGGGGCATCGGTCACCCTCAGCGCGCTCTTGTTATTTTCCGTACAACCCGTACTGGCAAAGCTGATTCTGCCGTGGTTTGGCGGAACGGCCGCGGTATGGTCGGTCTGCATCTTTTTCTTTCAAGGGATGTTGCTGGCGGGTTATGGCTACGCGCACGTACTGGCACGGTATCTGACGCCGAAGCGGCAGGCTATGGTGCATACAACGCTGCTGGCGATGAGCCTGCTCGCGCTGCCCATCGTGCCGAGCGCGTCGTGGAAGCCCGCCGGAACGGAAGACCCGCTATGGCGCATTTTAGGGCTTTTGGTGGTGAGCGTCGGGGCTCCCTATCTCTTACTGTCGGCAACCAGCCCGCTGGTGCAGTCGTGGTTTGCGACACGGCAGGGCGGCGCGCTGCCCTACCGGTTGTTCGCGCTGTCGAATCTGGCTTCCCTGGCCGCCTTGCTCGCCTATCCCGTAGCCGTGGAGCCGTGGTCGACGTCGCGCGAACAGGCCGTGTTTTGGACATTCGGTTACATCGCCTGCGCATGTGCTTTGGTGGTGACGGCGTGGATGGGTTTGGAAAGACACGCCGGGGACGAAAAACCCGCGGCGGCGCGTTCGGCTTCCCCTGCCTGGCGCGACCGCATGCTGTGGCTGCTGCTGTCGGCGATTCCGTCGGCGCTGCTGTTGGCGGTGACGAATCATCTATGCCAGAACGTGGCGGCGATTCCCTTCCTATGGCTGCTGCCGTTGGTGGTGTACCTGGCAACGTTCATTCTGTGCTTTGACCGCGAAGGCCTGCACCGGTGGCCGGTGTGGACACTCTTGGGCGGCCTGGGGCTATCCGCGATTTCATGGGCGGAGTTGCAAGGCCAGTTGCCCGTGCGCGTGGCGATTCCCCTGTTTCTAGCCGGCCTGTTCGGCGCGTGCATGTATTGCCACTCGAAGTTGGTGGCGCGAAAACCGGCAG
>JBDTVQ010000378.1:0-6844 GCA_040007195.1 Acidobacteriota bacterium
ATTTTTTCTGTTCCTTCAATTCCATGAGATAAGCGTCGAGCTGATCGAGGCGGCGGTCCCAAACAGAACGGCGTTTTTCGAGCCAGGTTTCGGCGGCGCGCAACGGCCGGGGTACGAGACGGTAGGTGCGCACGCGGCCCTCCTTGCGCGACCTCACCAGGCCGCATTCCTCCAGGACGTCCAGGTGTTGCAGGAAGGACGGCAGAGCGATGGGAAACGGGCGGGCCAGTTCGCTCACCGCGGTGGGTCCAGCGCTGAGCCGTTCGAGGACCGCGCGGCGGGTGGGATCGGCCAGGCCGCGATATACAGCGTTGAGTTGCGCGACGCTTTGGTTAGGCACTTGCCTTACTATATACGGCCGCCAACAGTAAGGCAAGTACCTAAGTGTAAGCCGCCGGGTAATCCCGTGCGCCGCCCCCGCGCTAGGGATACACTGGATGGCGTCATGATTACCCGCCGACACGCCCTCGCTGGATTGGCCGGAAGCGCCGCGTCGCTTTCCAGCTTGTCTGGGGCCGCGCCCTCCCAAACAAAAACGTCCCTTCCCATCTGCGCCTTCTCCAAACATTTCCAGTGGACCGATGTGCAAGAGACGGCCGCGTTGTGCGCCGAGCTGGGCTACGACGGCGTCGACCTCACCGTGCGGCCCGGCGGGCATGTGCTCCCCGAGCGCGTCGCCGACGATTTGCCGAAGGCCGTGGAAATCCTCCACAAGGCCGGACTCTCGACGCCCATGGTCACTGCCGGCATCGTCGACGCCACCACGCCACACGCCGAAGCCGTACTGAAGACGCTCGCGTCGCTGAAAATCACGCGCTACCGCTGGGGCGGGTTCCGCTGGAACGAAAAACAGGCGCCCGAGGCGCAGATGAAGTCGTACCTGGAAAAAACGCGCGGCCTCGATGCCCTGAACCGCGCCCACGGCATGTGCGCCATGTACCACACGCACTCCGGCCCCGGCCAGTTCGGCAACGCCTTTTGGGACATCTACACCATCGCTAAAGAGTTCAGCCCGGAATCTATCAGTATCAATTTCGACATCGGCCACGCGACGGTCGAAGGCGGCTACGGGGCATGGATGTCCACCTCGCGCATGTTGCTGCCACACACCCGCGGCATCGCCGTCAAGGACTTTTACTGGGAGAAGAACGCCAAGGGCGTGTGGGAGCCCCGCTGGTGCGGCCTCGGCAAGGGCATGGTGAATCTGCCGAAGTTCTTCGGCTACGTGAAAGAGGCCGGGTTCACCGGCCCCATTCAGCTTCATATGGAATACCCGGAAGTGGGCGATGCCCATGCCGGCAAAGGCATGACCATCGACCGTTCCGAATTCCTCCGATTGATGAAGAACGACATGGCCACGCTGCGCGAGGCGATGAAAGCGGCGGGGCTGTAGGAACTACGCCGCGACGTCGAAGAGCGACGGCGTAGCGTGTGCGGGCGTGGCCGCCGCGGCAGCCGGCCGTTCCGGTGCGCTCGCGCGTTCCCCCTGCAGCAGTGACTGCATCTGCAGCGCGTTCACCACGCTCTTGCCCGCGCTATCGTTGCCGAAAATCACATAAACCTCTTCGGCGAAACGGCGCAGATGCTCGATGCGCGGCTGCCAGGCTTCCATTTCCGCGAGCGAGAATAGATGATCGTTACCCGTGCGCTGCCCGTTGCGCGCGGCCGCGCGGTCGTCGAATTCATCGAACGCCGGGCCCACTTTCGGGCCGTACAACTTCACATACCCAACGCGCGTCGTCAGCCACGAAGCCGGAGAGGTGGCCCGCAGCACGCGAGGCTGCTCCAGATTGCAGAACCCGATCTTGTAATCCACCAGCGTGCCGATGGCCTCTTCCATCGTCCACGAGCCATGGCGCAATTCGGCGACGAGCGGAAACTGCGAGAACGAACGCCGCAGCTTAATCAGGTAATCGCGATTCTCACCGGTGAAGCGGAACGAGGAAGGGAACTGCATCAGCAGCGCACCCAACTGTCCGCGGTCGAGCAACGGGCGTAGGCCCTCCGTGAAGGCAGCCGCGGAAGCATCGTCGAGCTGACGCTCATGCGTGAATTGCCGGTGCAGGCGCGCGGTGAATTTGAACTGTTCGTTGTGCGAGACCTTGGCGCTCCAAAGCCGCACCAACTCGGGCCTGTGAAATTGATAAAAGGTGGAATCAATCTCCAGCGTGTCCAGGCGCTGGGCCAGGAAGTCGAGGGCATGGAATCCGCGGGATTGCGGGCGGGGATAAACAGAGCGTTCCCAGTCCGAATGGGTCCAACCGGACACGCCACAGCGTAGGGGAAGAGATTGGGTCATGACAGCCGCTCCTTCTGAAAAACTTCTTCTCTATTTGTTCGCCACCAGTATGCGAGGGGGCGAACAAAAGGTCAAGAGAAAAAATTGGAGAAGGATTATATATATTTTGCGCAGGCCTGTAACTTCACCCCTAAGGGCCTCGCCTACATAACATCCCCGTTACGACAGCGGGCGCCCTCACCCCTCATCACCCAACATAGGCGCCCGCTCCTCTCACCCAAAAAACAGCCTCACGCCTCCTAAAAGGATCGTGCTCTCCGTCCTCACCTACTCGTTGAACATTCCCTCAAATAACGCGCTGCTCAAATAGCGTTCGCCGGAATCGGGCAGTATCACGACGATCGTTTTGCCGGCCATCTCCGGTTCCCGTGCAATGCGAACGGCCACAGCGGTCGCCGCTCCACAGGAAATGCCGCAAAGAATCCCCTCTTGCGACGCCAGACGGCGCGCCATCTCGATCGATTCCTCATTTGAAATTAGTTCCACCCGGTCCACCATTTTCAAATCGAGCGTGTCGGGAATGAAGCCTGCGCCTATGCCTTGGATCTTGTGCGGCCCGGGCTTCACCGGTTCACCCTTGAGCGTTTGCGTGATCACGGGGCTCGCCGTCGGTTCCACGCCGATGGACAGAATCTTCTTCCCGCGCACTTCCTTGAAATAGCGCGACACGCCCGTAATCGTCCCGCCCGTGCCAATGCCGCTCACCAGCACGTCCATGCCGCCATCGGTGTCGTCCCAGATTTCCGGGCCGGTGGTTTCGACGTGAATCTTTGGGTTCGCCGGATTCTTAAACTGCTGCGGCAGCAGCCAGTGCTTCGGGTCGCTGCCGGCAATCTCTTCCGCCTTGGTGATGGCGCCCTTCATTCCGGCCGCGCCTTCGGTGAGTACCAACCGCGCGCCAAATGCCTTCAATACCTTTCGGCGCTCGATCGACATCGTCTCCGGCATCGTGAGCGTAATCGGATAACCGCGCGCAGCCGCTACAAACGCCAGCGCTATGCCGGTGTTGCCGCTGGTAGGTTCGACAATCTCCATCCCGGGCTTCAACGCCCCGCTCTTTTCCGCTTCCCAAATCATCGACGCACCAATGCGGCACTTCACCGAATACGCCGGATTTCGGCCCTCAATTTTGGCAAGCATGGTCACCGGCAGCCCTTCGGTGACGCGGTTCAAGCGCACCAGCGGCGTGCGGCCGATGCTCAGTGAATTGTCATTGAATACCATGAGTGCTCCTTCAGATCATGCGCCGGCGTGCGGCTGCTAAATTTCCCAGTTCGGTATGTACTTGCTCTGTTTTTCCTGCCACTTGCGCGCCACTTCGGAAAGGGAGGAGTTGTCGAGAATTTCGCTGACGGCGGTTTCCACACGGCTCCACATTTCGCCAAACGGGGAATCCTGCTTGCGGCGCGATTGCCCGCGGCCCATACGGCCACTCTCAACAAAGCGCAGAATGTCGCCGACGCAGATCTCCTGCGGAGGGCGCGAGAGCAGATAACCGCCGTCGGCGCCGCGGCGCGATTCGACAAAGTTTCCCTGCTTGAGCGCGGCCAGGATCAATTCGAGAAACTTCTGGGGGATTTTTTGGCGTTGGGCGATTCCCGCGATCTTTACCGGTTCGCCCGGGCGCTGCAGCGCCAGATCGAACAATGCCAGCAGCGCATACTCACCTTTGACAGAGATGTTGAGTGGGCCCACGGGTGAATCACCTATTGCCTACTAGAGATTATACAATGCCGAAGTGCTTTGTGTACCAGCGGTTGGCGGATTCGATAATCGTAGGCAAGTCGCTTAGGATTGGCCTCCAGCCGAGTTCGGCCATCGCTTTTCCGGGATCGGCGATCAGTTCGGCGGGGTCCCCCGCGCGGCGTGGCGATTCTTCCACCGGAACCGTCAATCCCGTCACCTGTTCCACGGTCGTAATCACCTGCCGCACACTCGCCCCCAGGCCCGTGCCCAGGTTGTAGTCGCAGGATTTGTTCGTGGCCCGGATGCGGTCGAGCGCCAGAAGGTGCGCCTGTGCCAGGTCGTCGACGTGAACGTAGTCGCGTACGCACGTCCCATCCGGGGTGGGGTAGTCGGTGCCGTAAATGGAGATGGACGGGCGCTTTCCGTGGGCGGCGGCAAGGACCAGCGGAATCAGGTGCGACTCCGGCCCGTGGGCTTCACCGATGCGGGCCTCCTTGTCGGCCCCGGCGGCGTTGAAGTAACGAAGCTTGGCGGCCGCGAACCCATGGCATTCGGCGTACCAGTCGAGCATGCGTTCCACCATCAGTTTGCTCTCGCCATAGGCATTCACAGGCTGCTTCGGATGCGCTTCCGGAATAGGAATCTGTTGCGGTGTGCCATAAACGGCGGCGGTCGACGAAAAGACAATGTGCCGGACTCCCGCGCGCTGCATCGCCTCGAGCAAATTGAGCGTGCAGCCAAAGTTGTTGCGGAAATACTTGCCCGGATCCTTCATCGATTCGCCCACCTCGATGTAAGCCGCAAAGTGAATCACGGCGTCGATCGAGTGGCGCTCGAAAATCTTGTCGATTGCGGAGGAATCCGACAGTTGGCAGAACTCAAACTGCCCCCAGCGCACCGCCCAGTCGTGCCCTTTTTCCAGGTTGTCGGCAACGATCGGGTTGTGCCCGGCCTCGGCGATAGCTTTGACGGTGTGGCTACCGATGTATCCCGCGCCACCGGTGACGAGAATATTCATAGGTCTCAGGCGAGCAGGGCGGCGAGCTTGGAACCCGGAACAACCAGCGTTTGATTGCGCTCGGGGCCGGTGGAAACGCTTCCCACCTCAACCTCGGTCTTCTCGGCAAGGAACCGCAGGTAGCCGCGGGCACGCTCCGGAAGGGCGTCGATATTGTCGATCCCGAACGTCGGCGAATGCCAGCCCGGCAGCATCTCATACACAGGCTCAACCTTGGCGAACTCCAATTGCGAAGCCGGCATGCTCGTGCACACTTTGCCGTTGATTTTGTACCCCACGCACACGGGAATTTCATCCAGCGTGTCGAGCACGTCGAGCTTGGTGACGATCAGCGAATCGAACCCATTCACCATGGCTGTGTACTTGAGCAACGGAATATCGAACCAGCCGCAGCGACGCGGCCGTCCCGTCACGGAGCCATATTCGTTGCCCGCCTTGCGAATCGCCTCGCCGCGTTCGCCGTGATCTTCGCTGGGAAACGGACCGCCACCGACGCGCGTAATGTAGGCCTTGGACACACCGATGATGCCGTTGATGCGGGTGGGCGGAAGGCCTGTGCCAGTGGCTGCGCCTCCGGACGCCGCGCTCGAACTGGTCACGTACGGATAGGTACCGTGATCGATGTCGAGCATCGTGCCTTGCGCGCCTTCCAGTAGGATGCGTTTCCCCGAGCGAACGGCGTCCTGAAGCAGTTCGGCCGTGTCGCACACCATAGGGGCAAGCTTGGCTGCGTACCCAATGTATTCTTCGAGGACGTTGTCGTCCTGTTGCGAGATGCCAAATGCGGCCGCAATCGTACGCTTGTCTTTTTGCAGTTGCGTGTACAGTTCGGTGAACGACGGGCGGTCCACCAGGTCGGCCATCCGGATACCGCGCCGGCCGATCTTGTCTTCATACGCCGGGCCGATGCCGCGCGACGTGGTGCCGATCGCCTTGCCGGGCGAGTCTTCGCTGATGCGCTCCACCATGCGGTGAAAGGGAAAGATGACGTGCGCGCGGTTCGAGATGCGGAGCTGCGCCGTGACATCGATTCCCAGAATCTCGAGCGTGGTGATCTCCTCGATCAGTGCTTTCGGGTCGATGACCACGCCATTGCCGATGACGGCCACTTTGCCCGGCCGCAGGATGCCGCTGGGGATCAGTTTGAGAACGTACTTCTGCTCGCCGATCCAGACCGTGTGGCCAGCATTATGTCCGCCCTGGTAGCGGGCGACGATGTCAAAACGATCCGAAAACAGGTCGACGATTTTGCCTTTGCCTTCATCGCCCCATTGCGCACCAAGAACAATCAGATTTGCCATGTGAGGGGGACCAAATCCTTGATTGTAGCGCGGCGGGCCGAACCGCACCGGCGAAGGTGGGCGGAACCTTGCATACTTGGCCTGCTCCAGCGGCCCACGTTACGCTCAGCCAGAAGGAAGGGGCGAGTTCCGGCTCAGTGAGCAAGAAGCCAAACTCGAACCATCAGGCAAACCAGCCCATTTCCCGTAAGTTGATCGGTTGCATGTAAGGAAATCTCGACAAGACTTGCCCGCCATGATCGATCAGGTATCCTTCGCCGCACACGGCGAATCGATCCAGGCGGAGCTGGCGATCCAACTATGCCCGGACGCTACTGCTCCGGATGCTGCATCCCGCTAGGGCTGCGTGGCGGCGCTCACCGAATCGATCAAGTAGAGACTGCGAGCGTAGCTCGAACGGGCGTCGTTGTAGCTCTGCATCACCTCGTTGAACGAGCGCTGGGCGTCGAGGAATTCCACGAACGAAGCTTCGCCGCGGCGGTAAGAGTAGTCGGTGCGTTCCCGCACGCTCTTGGCCTTGGCGAGCATGCTGGTTTCGAT
>JBDTVQ010000379.1:0-6762 GCA_040007195.1 Acidobacteriota bacterium
TTGTGGGCAACTACGTGGTGGCGCCGAAGGGCGCGCGGGCATACGGCGTGGTGGTGAGCTCCGACGATGGCGGACGCGTGAAAGGTGTGGCTTCGCTGGCCGTGCAACTGACGGCGCTCGAAGTGAACGGGCGGCAGGTGGAGATCTCCACGGCGTCGGTGACGCACGTGGCCAAGAGCACCAAGAAGAACGATGCCGTGAAAGTTGGCGTGGCGAGCGGCATTGGCGCGGCCATCGGCGCGATCGCCGGTGGCGGAAAAGGCGCGGCTATTGGAGCGGGCGCTGGCGCTGGAGCGGGCACGGGCGTTGTGCTGGCGACGAAGGGCGAAGCGGCGGTGATCCCGTCGGAGAGTGCGCTGACGTTCCATTTGAAGGCGCCGTTGACGATCGCAAGAAAGTAGGAATCGAAAAGGACATGGCTACTCGAATGTCATTATCACTGGCTTCCCTCGCGAAGGCGTGTACGGCGCAGGAGGATACGAAGATGCGGCGTCCTCAGCCCAAGGCAATTGAACGGGGCGAAGAGGACGTGCGCGTGAACTTCCAGGCTCTGCTGATTCCTGGTTTCAAGCTGTCGACGCCGCGGCTGCCGCTGTTGTCGCCGCATTTGCACCGCGAGTCGTGACTCCCGCGGCGCCCGGATGTAGCCCGGGCGGGCGGGGACGTGTGCGTGGCGGGGCGCCTGTTGCTGTAACATCACTACATGCCACAGGTGATTCGCACCCCGGAGGTGCATGAGGTCGTCGTTATCGGCTCAGGAGCCGGTGGCGGGACAGTGACGCATGTTCTGGCCAATTTGGGCGTGAAGGTTACGCTCATCGAAGCCGGGCCGATGCTCAATCCCGCGCGCGACTACAAAGAGCACAAGATGCCGTACGATTACGATCATCGTGCGGCGGGACCGGCGGGTGAGCAGTACGAGGGCAAGTATCCTTTTGGATTTTTCCTCGCGCCCAATGGGTATTGGGACATTGACGGCGAGCCATACACGACGGCGCCGGGAAACAAATTCCGCTGGTTTCGTTCGCGCATTTTAGGGGGGCGGACGAATCACTACGGGCGCATCACGCTGCGCTTTGCCGATTACGATTTCAAACCATATTCCTTTGACGGCCTGGGCACGGATTGGCCGGTGACGTACGACGAGATGGCGCCGTACTACGACAAGGCCGAGCGGTTCATTGGTGTATGCGGTTCGCGCGAAGGCATTCGCAGCGCTCCGGACGGGCAATTCATGACGCCGCCCGAGCCGCGGGCGCATGAGCTGGTGGTACAACGGGCGTCGAAGGCGTTGGGCATTCCCTGCATTCCTTCGCGGATGAGCATCATCACGAAGAACCACAACGGGCGGCCGGCGTGCCACTGGTGCGGGCAGTGCGGGCGGGGTTGCGTGACGGCGTCGAATTACTCGTCGAGCCAGGTGCAGATTTTCCCGGCGATGAAGACGGGCAATGTGAAGATCATTGCCAACGCGATGGCGCGGGAGTTGCTGACCGATGGGTCGGGCAAGGTGACCGGGGTCAGCTACATCGACAAGACGACGCGGACGGAGAAGCAGATTCGCTGCCGCGCGGTGGTGGTGGCGGCGAGCGCGTGCGAGAGCGCACGGCTGCTGTTGAACTCGAAGAGTTCGCATACGCCGAACGGGATGTGCAACGCCAACGGCGTGGTGGGACGCAACCTCACCGATACGGTGGGCTATGGGTTGAGCGGGCGCGTGCCGGCGTTTGAAGGCATGCCGCGGTACAACGCCGATGGGTATGGCGGCGGGCACGTGTACATGCCGTGGTGGGAGCTGGAAAAGAAGAACAAGGATTTCCCGCGTGGATATCACGTGGAAGTGGGCGGCGGGTATGGGATGCCGCAGGTGGGCTCGACGCATGGATCGTGCCGCAGGCATGAGGGCTATGGCGCGGACCTGAAAAAGAAGATCATCAACGACTACGGAACGACGATTGGGTTCGCTGGGCGCGGGGAGATGATTCCCAACGAGAACACGTTCTGCGAGATCGATCCCACGGTCGTGGACCGTTGGGGAATTCCGGTGCTGCGGTTCCACTTCGAATGGAGCGAGAACGAATTGAAGATGGCCAAGCACATGCACCAGACGTTTGTGGCGATCATCGAGAAGATGGGCGGCACGGTGACGGGGCTGCGCAATCCCGAACGCGAGAGCGATGGGATTTCGGTGGGCGGCATGATCATTCACGAGTTGGGCACGGTGCGCATGGGCAACGATCCCATGACGTCGGCGTTGAACAAGTATTGCCAGTCGCACGAGATGAAGAACCTGTTTGTGGCCGATGCGGCGCCGTTTGTGAGCAACCCCGACAAGAACCCGACGCTGACGATAAACGCGATGGCATGGCGGACTTCCGAATATCTCGCCGAGGAGATGAAAAAAGGCAATGTCTGATCTGATCCGGACCGAGGAAATTGGCGGCGCCGAGAGCGCGGAATCGACGGGCGCGAGCAGGCGCTCGATGCTGCGGAGCTTTGCCGTGGCGGCGTTGGCCGGGGCGTTGAGCGAAGAGGCGTCGGCGCAGGTGCATCAGCATGTGGCCGAGGAGAAGAAGGCGGTGGCAGGCGGCGTGTATAAGCCGAAGCTGTTCAACGCGCACGAATTCGAGACGCTGGCGGTATTGAGCGACATCATTATTCCGGGGGCCCGGAAGGCGGGGGCGGTCGAGTTCATCGATTTGCTGGCGAGCAACAATGGCGAGTTCGCCTATCCCTTCACGGGTGGGTTGCTGTGGCTGGACGACGAGTTCGACCGGCGGTTCAAAACGAGTTTCCTGAAGGCGACGGGGGCGCAGCGGACCGAGGTGCTGGAGTTGATTGCGTACCGGAAGAATATGAGTCCGGCGCTGGGACCGGGGATTGAGTTTTTCGATTTCGCGCGGCGGATGTCGTCGGATGCGTATTTCACTTCTCGCGAGGGGACGGCCGAGATTGGCTTCATGGGGAACAAGGCGATTGCCGAGTTCAAGGTTCCGCAAGAGGTGATCGATTTTGTGAACAAGCGCAGTCCGGTGTGAGGGACTAGCAAAGCCAGGCGCTCCGTGACGGCCGGGCGCGGAAACCCGGGCCAGGATGCCGGCCGGACTTCTCTTTGTCAGCAATACCAGATACTGGAGCCGTTTTGAGCGTTGTAAGGGGAGTTGTCGCACTCGGCGGTGGCGCGGGCGATGGTGCTGCCGGAGACGATTTGGAGTTCCAGTTTCGAGCCGGCGGTGGGGGCAGCTTCGCGGTAGCTGACTTCGATGCCTTCGCGGAGGATTTGCAGAATGTACTCCATGTTGGTGGCGTAGTCGGCGGGCTCGTTGCATTTCAGGTAGTAGCCTCCGGTTTCGCCGCAGACGGCCTGGAGGGTCTTCGTGACGGCTTCGGGGAGGTCGGGCGCGGCGATGACGTGCAGGAATGCGCCGGTCTGGTCGGCCTGTTGGGCGACCATCATGAGCGAATCCGAGGCGCCGTGCATTTGCAGCGATTCGGCTTCGGTGACGAACATGACGAGGTTGGCTTGTGCGGCGAGGCCGGTGGGGGCGTTCATGAGGGCCTGGAGGGCGGGTATCATTCCGGGTCCGGCATCGGGGCGCGTGCGGGCGGGAACGCTGGGCACAAGACTGTAGACGACCCGGGGCGGTGGAGTTTTGCCGGTTTGCTGGGACTGAATGGGGCGTCCCGGCTGATAGCTGATGAGAGCGACTCGATCGGCATCGCCTTTCTGGTTCAACAGGCGGCGAACGGCGTCATGTACCTCCTGCGGCCAGTTGTCGGGAAGGAGGACGCCGATGGCCAGGGCGCCGAGAGACATGTAGCGCATCTGCACTTCGAGGGCAGGCTGCCCATTGCAGGCCAGGCGGGCGGTGGCGGGAAGTTCGACGGGTGGTTTGGGTAGGCGGGCGAGGGCCGACAGGCGGCGGCGCGCGGTGCCGGATTCGGTGACCCGCAGGATCCGCAGAGCTGCCGATTGCTGCACTTCGGCGATGCCGGCGACGCTGGCTTGCACGAACTTCGCCAAGGCTTCGTTGGCCGCACGGACGACGTTTTCGTCGGCGTCCTTGGCAAGTTCTTCGAGACGGGGGAGGAAAGCGCGGTCAGCGGTCTGGCCGATGATCCACGCAGCGGTTGCGCGGAACAGGGGCGAAGGGTGGTGGACCATTTCGAGCAGGCGCGGCACTACAGAGAGTTCGCCGAGCTTGAAGAGGCCAAGGATGGCGTTGCCGACGACCCGGTTGTTGGAGTCGTCGAGGGCGGAAACCAGGGCCCGGCGGGAGCCCGGCGTGCGCTGACCCCACAACGCTTCGATGGCATTGGCCCGGACGCGCGAATCCGAGTCAGCCAGCGCGAGGTCGACGCGTTGATTTCGCTGGGCAACCAGCAGGGCGGCGCGCGAGCGGACGTGGGCGCCCGAGGAGCGCAGAAGTTGAATGGCCACCGGCAACATGCGGTTTCCGGGCGAGGACTGGGTGAGGATGTCGAGCAGCGCCTCGGCCTGCGGGCCGAGTTTCATGACAATGTCTTTGTGCGTGGAATCGACCAGCCAGCGCATGAGGCGGATATCGAACTGCGGTTCCAGGCGCATGGACACGCGCATAAGTTCGACGGCCTCGTCCTGGGTCATAAGCTTGCGGTCAACGAGGATTTCAAGGAACGCACCCGTTTCGGTGAGGTGGGTCAGGATGAACCGATGGCCCTGCCCGCTTTTGCCCGCGCGAATGAGCGTGATCGCTTCGGCGATGAACTCGGCACGGTGCGTATCGAACATCTCGGCCATGGCGGCCCGAGTCGGCATAGGGCGGGATGCAAAATTCTCTGCAAGACGCTCCAGGGAGACTTTCGGCGAGGCAGCCGACAGTCCGTACTCGATTTGCGCCGGTCCCTGGCGGCTCATGAGTAGCTTATCGGCTAAGGTTACATCGGTAAGAGAGCGTATTTGTGGAACGGCAATGCATCATTTTTTGCAGCCGCCGGGAGCCCAACCGGGACTTTTGGCCCCCCCTTGCTACCCCGCATGGACTACTTTACACACCCGCTTTCCGTGCTAGGATTAAGAAATCGTGGAGGTTTGCGCCTCTACAATCTTTCGGAGGATCGGGCGATAGGGTAATCATGTACAACGCTTTCTTTGGCTTCGCGGAGAACCCGTTTAATCTGAGTCCCGACCCGACTTTTTTCTACCGTAGTCCTCAGCACGAGGAAGCGCTGGCGAACCTCATCTATGGCGTTCAATCCAGGAAAGGCTTCATCGTACTGACGGGCGAAGTCGGCACGGGCAAGACGACGATGCTCGAATGCCTGCGCGACTTTCTGTACGCCCAGCGGACCGAGTTTGCCTTCGTGTTCAATTCGCGCATTACACCGATCGAATTTTTCGAGATGATCGCCTACGATCTCGACTTGCGCTGCGAGCGTCCATCGAAGACCGAGGTCTTGTTCAAGCTCAACCAGCTGTTGTTGCAACAGGCGAGCGAAGGGCGAACGACGGTGCTGATCGTCGACGAGGCCCACAGTCTCGAATGGGAAGTGCTGGAAGAGATCCGGATGCTGGGGAACCTGGAAAACCGCGGCGGGAAGCTGCTGCAGGTGATTCTGGCCGGCCAGCCGGAGTTGGACCGCAAGCTGGATGCGCCGAATCTGCGCCAGTTGAAGCAGCGCATCGTGTTACGTTGCGCGCTGCACCCTTTCACCGAAGCCGAGACCACCGAGTACATTGTGAGCCGCCTCAGCCGGGCCGGCATGGACAACACAGAGGTGTTTCCGCAGGAAGTGCTGAGCGAGGTCCACGTGCGCTCACAGGGCATTCCCCGCCTAATTAACGCTCTTTGCGACAACCTTTTGCTCACGGCATTCGCCCTGGAACGCCGGGATACGAATCTGGAGATGCTGGACGAGGTCGCCCAGGATATGCGGCTGGAATGGCCCGGCCGCCGTTTTCGCCACCGCAATGCACCGTTGCAGGAAGATTCCTTCCGGCCGACTCCCCACTTTAGTCGCACCGAATAACGCATTGAATAGAATTTAATTCAAACCTTTCCGGCTAGCGCCGAAGGTGTCCCCCCTATCCCCTCCGTCAGTTTTCTTTTGTAAATCACACACTTGCCAATAACCGTCTAAACGGTATTCCGCACAAGCATCACACCAATCCTCGCCCTCTCGCTGAACTCCTAGCAAATACTAAGGGAAATCCTATGGACCTAGGGTGTCCCATTTAGCTAACCTCTCTGTGTAGTACAATATTTCTAAGGTCAAAGCCTGAGCGCAGACTCAGGTGACAACAGAGAAAGGTTCGGCGTTACATGCGGAAATTGTTCTTGTCCACGAACGCACTCGTCGCTCTCGGTCTTTTCTTGGGGATCGCTGCAGTCATTGGATTTAGTGTTCAATCTGCGCAATTGGCGCACATCGCTCCGCCACCGGATATTTGGGAGGTTGCTCATATCGCTCCGCCCCCCGACATCTGGGAAATGGCCCACATCGCTCCGCCTCCGGATATCTATGAGTTGGCGCATATCGCTCCTCCTCCGGACATCTATGAGTTGGCGCATATCGCCCCGCCGCCTGATATCTACGAGATAGCGCATATTGCCCCGCCCCCGGACATCTACGAGCTGGCGCATATTGCGCCGCCGCCCGACATTTGGGAAGTTGCCTAACTGTCAGGGAAACTGCTTAAACGGTTGAAGTATTTCCCGCTCTCTTCCGATTAGGAAATAGAGAAGGTGGAATGAGCCCGGTTTGGCAGATTTTTGGAATTCT
>JBDTVQ010000380.1:0-6708 GCA_040007195.1 Acidobacteriota bacterium
CCACCGGCACCCGCCGCAGTTCTGCCCGCGCCTCGGCCGCTGTCCCACATGCCCCCGCCACCTCGAACCGCGCGTCGCTCTTCAGCAGCCGCAACAGCCCTTCGCGGAACAGTGCGTGATCGTCAAGCAGGAATAGTCGGATGGGCGTGCCCAGGCTCATTTGCGTTAGATATTTCCAAGGATGTCGTAGCTTCGCTTGCAATCGCAAGCACGATGTCGAACTGGCAGCCCTGCTCCACCGGAACATACACGAGGTCCCCTTGGAAACTCCTTACCAGTTCGCGCGAAATGTACAATCCCA
This sequence comes from Acidobacteriota bacterium, assembly GCA_040007195.1. Taxonomy (GTDB): domain Bacteria; phylum Acidobacteriota; class Terriglobia; order Bryobacterales; family Bryobacteraceae; genus JAFLBB01. The sequence continues at coordinate 302 of JBDTVQ010000380.1, forward strand.
ACCCGGACCCGTCTGACCCAGGCCGGAACGGATGAAACAAATCTTCCACGGTCGCCACGCCGGGCCCCGAATCAAGGAAACTGATCGTCGCCTGTTCACCGGTCCGCCGAAGTCGGATCTGCAGCAGCCTTTTCTCCACATCTGCCACAGCCCGCAGTGAGTTCTGCGCCAGGTTCAAAAACACCTGCAGCAGCCCATGCTCATCGGCTTGCACGCGCGGAAACTCCGCCGGCTCGTCGATGTGCACGCTTCCATCCAGATCGGCCCAATCCAGCTCAATCACCACGCGCAGTTGGTCCAGCACCAGCCCCACGTCCACGGCAGATGCCGAATCCGTCACCCCCTTCGACAACTCAAATGACGCCAGCCGCGCCAGCCCGTCCACCAGTGTCGTCAGCGCCTGGAAATCGGCATCGCCGCGCAGCCCCGGATTCCGCGCCAGGTTCGAACTCACCACCGCAATAGCGGAGCATAAATTCCGAATCTCGTGCGACACCGCGCCCGCCAGCAGCCGGTTGTAATCCAGCAGGTGGCGGAAATTCTCGCGCTCCCTTTCACGCACCTCTTCCGACGTATCCACCAGAATCGCAGCCAAGCATCTGTCCGCATTCTCGCCATAGGTCGAAAACCAAGTCGTAATCGGAAAGTGCTGCCCATCCCTGCGCCGCGCCCACGTCGATGCCGATGTCCGTAAATGCCGCGCCCCCGGCGACACCGCCAGCGCATTCGTAAATAAAGGCGCAAGGTGCTCCAGGCTCGCGTCCTCCATACTCGCTGAATCGGGAAACGCGAACATCTCCGCCGCCGCCCGGTTCGCCGCCAACACCTTCGATTCCCGGTTCAACGTAACGATCGCAGCCGGACTGCTCTCCGCCAAAATCTCCAGCCGCGCCTCGGCCCGCCGCCTCAGTTCCTGCTCCATCTTCAACTGCGCGTAGTGCGCCAGCACTGTCTTGCGGTTGCGCGTCATTTCGACGACAAGCAACCCTGCCGCGCTGTATGCCAGCGTCGCCATAATGAAGCGCATGAAAAATTCGAACTGCGGTACCGGCGGATGAAACTGTCCCCGCAGCCACGCGCAAAACAGGGCCGCCACCACCACCTGCCACCGCGTCAATACAGTCCCGCCAATCATGATCGGCACGATGTAAAGCACGCCCAGCGAGTAATCCAGATTCGACGACCACTCCAACAGCGCAATGAACGCCACAGACAACCCCGACGCCGTCAACATCGGCCGCCGCCGGAAGTAGTCCTCCGGTATCGTCACACCCAGTACTTGGAGTCGCGTCGGCATCGTCTCTCTTAAATTCTCCCCGTTGCGCCCCGTCCGCGGCAATGCCTCGCGACCGTCTTTCGATCCGATCAAAAGATAGCCTCGGCCATGCATCCGGCCATCCCCACGTCTATTTTGCCGTCCGAAAGACGCCCATCCGATATCTGGTTTCCCACACCGTCGCTGCCCTATCGTGGAATTGGAAAACACACATGATCGTTCGTGACCACCTCCCTTGGATCCGCATCTGGCCCGGCGTCTCGCGCCGGCTCGGCCTCCTGTTCTTCTTCGACACCACGGTCGCCATGCTCTACACCTTCGCCGGCGCCAAGTTCCTCGCGCTACCGGAACTCCCGCTCGCCATCATGGGCGGCGCAATCAGCATCTTCCTCGCCTTCCGCACAAACTCCGCCTACGACCGCTGGTGGGAAGCCCGAATCCTCTGGGGCGGACTCGTCAACTTCTCGCGCACCTTCGCCCGCCAGGTCCTCACCATGTTCGATCGCGACGTTCGCAGCGGCGACGCCGTCCGCTCCTTCCAACGCCTCCTCGTCCTACGCATGATCGCCTTCACCTGCGCCCTGCGCTGCCACCTCCGCGGCCAGAACCCATTCCCCGAACTCGAAGGCATCCTGGGCCCGAGCGACACAGAAGGCTTCCGCTCCCACACAAACGTCCCCGCCGCTATCCTCCTCGAGATGGGCGTCAGCCTCCGCCACGCCTACGAGCGCGGCTGGATCGACTCCATGCGCTGGACTTCCTTCGATCGCTCACTGACCGAGCTCACCAACATTCAGGGCGCCTGCGAACGCATCAAGAACACACCCCTCCCCCGCCAGTACGACTTCCTCCCGCGCCTGCTGGTCGGATTCTTCTGCATCCTGCTTCCCTTTGGCCTGGTCGGCGGTCTCGGCTTGCTTACACCGGTGGCCTCCACCTTGATCGGCTTCATCTTCGTCGCCCTCGACTCCGTCGGCCGCGAAATCGAAAACCCCTTCGAAAATACGGTTCACGACACGCCCATGACCAGCCTCACGCGAACCATCGAAATCAACCTGCGGCAGCACCTCGGTGATGCCCTCTCACCCCGCGACATCAAACCCGTCGAGGGCTTCGTCTACTGAAAAGGAGATCCGCTCATGAACCACAGCCGCGAACTGGAAATCTTATTCCCGACTAATTACTCCGATTCCTGCTACCGCACCATCGCCGCCGTCGCCCAGCTTGCCGCCGGCCTGCGCGTCCGCATTACCCTGCTGCACGCCTACAACCCGCGCGCCACCACGCGCCGCCACGCCGAAGACCAGCTTCACTCCTTCTTCGCTGAGGCCGCCCACTACTGCGATTGCCGCCGCGTCGTCGCCGAGGGCCCCGCACTCGACGCCATCAAATCCCACATCGCCCGCAATCCCACCAGCCTGCTTATGGTCCCCGAATCGGACCGCATCGGCCTCCCGCGCCTCGGCCACAAATCCATGCGCGCCCGCCTTCTCAAATCTGTCCCAGTTCCACTCTGGACCCTCGGCGCGCGCGTCCCCCACCGCAGCTTTGCCCGCCCCATCCGCAATATTGCCTGCACGATGGTCTACGACGCCCCCAACCTGCTCCACATCCGCCTCGCCGCAAAACTCGCTGAGCGATTCAATGCCCAACTCCACCTGGTCGACGTCATCCCCACCGTCGACGAAAGCTCCATGCTCACGCCGCTGTATTCCAGCCGCCCGCTGACGCCCGATAGCGCCCTTTCCCGCATCGCGAATCTCACCACATTCATGAAACATCCGCCCCAGGTCCACATTTCCTCGGGCACTGATACCGCGCAACTGCGCAAGCTGCTCCACCATTGCGACGCCGACGTTCTCTTCACTGGACCCGGTCAGGCCATCCGCGCATCCCTGTGGGGCGACGCTCTCGAAAAACCCCTCGGCCGCTGCGGCTGCCCCGTTATCGCCCTCGACGGCGCCGCCCTCGACTTCCCGGGCTGGAACCTCGCGCATAAAGCAGCCCAACGCCCGCCTTCCCCGGCTACTCTCCCATCAACCCTCGATCGCGGCAGCCACATCGCACAGGCCTGAACCGCGTACCCGGGGCGGGTCCATCCATCCGCCTCGGGGATTTTTTCATACGACAGTCTAGCCCGCGGGGCCTGCCGGGCTGTCGCCTCCGAATTGATTCAGTGCCTTCAACCGCGTGAATCCCTCTCCCTCCGCGGCCCAAATTTCTTCCTTCCACCCATGCCACCATAGTCTCCATGGCCATCAGCTTCCGCCCACACTCCTGGCGTGAACTCTGGTCACGCCTCTCCCACACCCTCCAGGGCGGGATGCGCCAGCGCCTCACTCGCAGCGGCTTCTTTTTCTCTCTCATCACCGCCTTCGTCGCTGCCGCCTCTTTCATGACCGCCAACAACCTACTCTTCCTCCTCCTCTCCGTCCTCATCGCCGCCATGCTCATCTCCGGCTTCATCAGCCGCCTTTCCCTCGCCGGACTCGAGCTCGACTTCCTCCCTCCCGAACACGTCACCGCCCGCCGCTCCACGCCCGCCCGCCTCCGCATGTCCAACGAAAAATCCTGGATCCCCTCTTTCTCGCTCTCCGTCCGCGGCGTCCCCAAATCGGTTCAGGTCTCCGAACTCTACATCCCCTATCTCCCCTCCGCCTCCTCGGTCGAAGCCTCCGTCGATGTCACCTTCGCCCACCGCGGCCTCCACGCCCAAAACAGCTTCCGCCTCGTCTCGCGCTTCCCCTTCGGCTTCACGGAGCGCCGCGTCGACCTCATACTCAATCGCGAAGCCGTCGTCTACCCATCCCTGGAACCGCACCCGGAAGCCGAACGCCGCCTTGCCGGTTTCGACCGCGGCCTCGACGCCCACCTCCGCTCCCGCGGCACCGACTTCTATCGCATCCGCCCCTACGAAGTCCGCGAATCCGCCCGCCACGTCGATTGGAAAGCCACCGCCCACACCGGCGATCTACAGGTGCGTGAGTTCGCCGCTGAATCTGAGCCCCTCGTCGAAATTATCCTCGACCCGCACGTTGCCCCCGGCTCGGCCGAATTGTTCGAGTACGCAGTCGAATGCTGCGCCTTCCTCTGCTGGCAAATCGCCAATCGCCCCGCCCGCCTGCGCCTCCGCTGCGGAAATTTCGACCGCACCCTTCCAGCGGAAGGCGATATCTATACTATGCTGAGATTTCTCGCTCTGGTCGAACTTAAGTTCTTCAACCCCGCCCGGGCGAAGGCTTTTCAACAATCCTATGCACCCGGCTCGCCTTTGGAATCCGACAGCCTCCGCCTCATCCTCACGGCCTCGCCGCAACTCGCCGTTGACGCTGGCTGGCATTACGATCATGTTCTCGATCTGCGCGCACTTGCCGCTGAACGCGCAGTCAAACCCTAGCCCCGCCGCGCCCGCTGTCACGCCCGAACCCGTTCAGACATCCATCACCGTCATCGAAAAAGTCGCCGCCGAAGCACCCGCCTCCCTCACCATCCTCGACTCCCGCCGCGTCACACAAGTCCCCGGCATCAATCTCGACGACCGCCTCCGCATGGTCCCCGGCTTCTCTCTCTTCCGCCGTTCTTCCTCGCTCGCTGCTCACCCCACCACGCTCGGCATCTCCCTCCGCGGCCTCGGCTCCACCGGCGCCTCGCGCACTCTCGTCCTCTGGGACGGCGTCCCGCTCAACGATCCCTTCGGTGGCTGGGTCTATTGGAATCGCGTCTCGCCCGAAACCGTCGGCCGTGTCGAACTCTCGCGTGGCGCCTCCACCAGCCTCTTCGGCGACCGCGCCATGGCAGGCGCCATCACGCTCTTCACCCGCGAGCCGGAAAAAGCCTCGCACAAACAGGCCCTCTTCGGCTCCTACGACTTCGGCAATCTCAACACGCACCAAGCCGAAGCAGGCTACTCAAACCTGTTCGCGAACAAGTTCGGCGTCTCCGCCTCCGCCCGCGCCTACACCACCAACGGCTACTACATCGTCGCCGAACCCAACCGCGGACCCGTCGACCGCGAAGCCAACGCCCGCTTCGTCGCCCCCACTGTCCGCTTCGATTACCTCGGCGCTCAACAGCGCTTCTTCGTCAAGTCCGACATCCTCATCGAAAACCGCGTCAACGGTACTTCCCTCCTCCGCAACTCCACCTCACTCGGCTCCCTCTCCGCCCACTACTCGCGCGACCTCGCCCACGATAGCTTCTCTTTCCTCGGCTACCACACGCGCGGTGAATTTCGGAGTAATTTCTCCACAATTCCGGCCGGACGCCTCACCGAACGCATCACCTCCATCCAATCCGTCCCTTCCGACGGTACCGGCGGTGCCGGATATTGGAGCCATTCCGCCTCCCGCTGGAACACGCTCGCCGGAACAGATTTCCTTCGCGTCTCCGGCCGCTCCATTGACACCTACTACGGCGCCACCGGGATCGTCACCTCCAAAGTCGACGCCGGCGGCGACGTCTTTCACCGCGGCTTTTTCGGACAGTTCAACGGCAGCGCCGGTCCCCTCAAACTTTTCCTCGGCGCCCGCGAACACTTCGCCGGTTCCGGCCGCAGCTTCTTCTCCCCCAATGCCGGGCTCACCGCCGGTAAAGGGCCTTGGCGCGCCCGCTTCTCCGCCTACCGCAGTTTCCGGGCTCCCACACTCAACGAGCTCTACCGTGAATTCCGCGCCGGCAACGCCGTCACCCGCCCCAACGACCAACTGCAACCGGAAACCTTAAACGGCGTTGAAGCGGGCGGCGACTACACCGGCGAACACGGCCGCTACTCACTGACATTCTTCCGCAATTCCATGGAAAACCTCGTGGGCAACATCACCCTCTCGTCCTCGCCCACCCAAATCATCCGCCAGCGCCAGAACATCGCCAGCGCTCTCGCCCGAGGCTTGGAACTCGACCTCCGCCAGCGCGTGTTCCCCCGCGTCGAACTCGAAGGCAACTATCTCTACGCCGACTCCCGCGTAAGTACCGGCCTTCGCACACCCCAGGTCGCAAAACACTACGGCTCCGCCCAAGCCACTTACTTCGCCAACAAAACCCTGCTCTCCGCCGGCGTCCGCACCTCCGCTTTCCAGTTCGACGACGACCTCAACACCTTCCGTCTCCCCGGCTACGCCGCCGTCCACCTCAC
>JBDTVQ010000381.1:0-6706 GCA_040007195.1 Acidobacteriota bacterium
TCCACTCTGCGCCCGGACCGCACTGCTCACAAGATGGGGTTCACGTAGCGCTCACTTGTAGACGACCACGCAGTCGACCTTACCGGCCTCGATGTCTGCGAGGAGTTGCCGCACGCCGGGCCGCTCAATGTTCGCGCCCGTGTATCCGCCGTCGCTGTACTGCGTGGGTACCACGGTCCAACCGTCATGTTTCTGGCTGGCGATGTACGCCTCGGCAGCTTCGCGTTGGGCATCAAGGGAGTTGAAGTCCTGTCCCAGCCCCTCGTCGGTGGACTTCCGTGTATAGATCGCACATCGGACTGGCTTGGGGACCGCGCCGTTATTCGTACTCGCCACGTTCCCTCCCTGGTTTGCCACCCAGTCCGAAGAACGAGAACCCGTTCCATCTGGTGCCCGTCGCGGCGCGCACTGCGGCGCTCAGCGACGCGTGGACCTTGCCGGCACACTCGAAGCCGTCCTGCCGGACGCGAACGACAATGTCCTTTCCTTGGAACCGCCGGACCAGAAGCGCGCCCGGGAGCGGGAGCCGCGGATCGACCGTGGGCGATACGCGGGACTCGACCGTCCGCGTTTCGTCCAACGGCTCCTTTAGGAAATTCTTCGGCGCGCGGATGCGGAGGTCGGCGTCGTTGGCGATTTCCAGTGCTCGCCGGCGCGCGCGTTCCGACAGTCCCCCCTCCGCGTTCGCCTGGATTCGCCAAGCGACCCGCCGAAATAGAAACTGCTTGTGATTGGATCGGCTTTGCTCGCCGAAGACCTCGCGGTACTTGTCCTTGAGCTGGCCCACGGTCATGTGCCGGAGCCCCTCGATCTGTTCCCGCAGGGCCGTTGTGTTGATCGTCTCTTCTCTCATGTCGTTAACCTGCAGTCACATGAGGGCTCTCCGTCTCCGGAGAGTCAAGGTGGTTCTGGTCCCCAACTGGGAACCGGAGGCGCAAGTAGGCCGCCGCGAGAAGAGCGGCGATTTCGCGGATGGCGTCGTCGGGCGCCGGATCGTGATCGGGCATGAGCGGTCTCCTGTTGAGACCACCCACAACGATCTCCGCTCGGCGGTCGAGGCGTTGTCTGGTGGGCTTCCGTTCACTATATACGCGGCGAGTTTTGAAAGTGTCCGGTTCGGCGCAAACAAATTCTCTCGCGTGCTAACCAATACCATTGGTCGGACCCGGAGACGTGGAGAAAGGGCCACCGGCAAGGTTGGAGACGGGAACGGTTGGAGGGTCGAACGGGACGCCGGGAAAAACGGAGAGACGCGTGAGAGGTAAACAGGCGTGCAATTACCGGGTTGGGAGTGGGCGGAGACGCTAACGAACGGGCACTAATCGTTACGAGGGAAATAGTTTGGCTCCCCGAGCGCGACATTGCAAGAAATGAAAATGGAATGCGCTCCTAGAGGGTCTGTAAGCCTCTGATTTGAAAACCATCTAGGCAAAATCCACGAGGTGGAGACACGATTCGCACTGGGCAACGATTCGCTGTTTCGATCGCGGTGCTGACACAGACCTCGGTGGGAACAACATTTGCTCCGCCACGAAGAATTCCTCGCATGCCTACGAGCACGGAAACCGAGCAGGTTGGCTCACCTTGGTTGCTTGAACTCGAAAATCGTGCGAAATCAAACCGTCTTCCTCTGCACGACAAAAAGCGTCCGAGCATTGGGATGACACAGTTCATGCTCGAAAGTTTGAGCCGTTCTCGGCGAATTCCGTGCTATCCCACATAGGAGGTTTCACTCATGCGTATATTAGCGATCGCGATCCTGGCCGGTAGCGTACTGCACGCGGCCGAGGTTGTTCACCTGCGTGACGAGGGTGCGGATGCGTTTTTCCCAAAGTCTGAATGCTGCATCGTGACAACCTATCAAGTTAACGTCAGTGCCGGCACGATGAGAATCCCGTCCGACGAGCCGGCACAGCAACAAAGTACAGTTGCCTTGGCCATCGGCCGCTTCGATGTTTGCACCGGTACTCAGGTGATGTCCGCGTTCGGAATCGCACCCGTCACTTCAGCGGAGTTCCAGATTGCGCAGGATCTCAGTACAGCTTCATTGCGCGTCTCTCTTGCCCTCCTGGATCAGTCGGGACACAGCGTCTTAACCACCATCTCTCTCACGTGGACTGCCACCGATTCACTGACGAAGGGCACGAACAGTTTTCACACTAGCGCACCCGGCATGCGCGTGAATGGCCGGTTGCATGGCCGTTCGCGGGTAGCATCGGCTTCTGGACAGATTGTGGAAAACGGGGTCACTGTTCTGCTCGATCAATCAGTCTTTGCGCAGATGCGCCAAAGCTCCAGTGGCACCGTAATCATTAACTGACGTCGTGCCCGCCATCTTGTAGGGCGGTTCAGTTAATGCGCCCGCAGCCATCCGGCACCCGCCCGGAATTCATTGAAATCCTCCCAGCCGAGCGTACACCGGGCTACTCCGGCTTCAGAACGTCATCCGCAGCCCCATTTGAATAATGCGCGGCCCGCTGGTGGTGTCGATCTGGCCAGCCCTGGCAGCTCCGATGTTACTGCGCGGACTACCCAGGTTGGCGTGATTCAGCGCATTGAACATCTCCAGCCGGTATTGCAGTTGTAGGCTCTCGCGAATGGGGAACTTCTTCCACAGCGCGAAGTCGAGGTTGTAGTCGCCCGGTCCGATCAGCGAATTGCGGCCCGCGTTGCCGAAGCTTCCCACGGCGGGAAGCACGTATTGGGAGGAATCGAAGTAGCCGGCCATCTGTTGATCGCGCGAGCGCCCAGTGTCGAGCTTCGGATCGCCAATCAGATCCGGGCGTTGCGTTCCCGAACCAACTAGCGCCCGATCCTGACCGCTGGTGACATTGAACGGGTTGCCCGCCTGGATGATCAGAATGCCATTAGCCTGCCAGCCTCCGAGCAGCCACCTGGAAATCCCAGACCTCGGCCCGGGAATCTCCCACAGGAATGACGAAACGAAGCGATGGCGCACGTCGAAATCCGAAAGCGCCTTGTCCGGCCTCATGTCAAGCGTATTCTGGCCGTTGAACCCATCCACATCGAGCGACATGCCATCGATCGATTTAGCATAGTTGTAACTGGCGAGAATCGTGAAGCCCTGGCTGAAGCGTTTATTGAGGGTTAGTTGGAACGCGTTGTAAGTGGAGTTGATTACGTTCTCGTAACTGATGATCGATTGATAGTCAGGAGCGTAAATACGCCGGGAGTTGATATTGCCCACCGTTGCTCCCGGGCCGAATATGGCCGGATTCAATTCGCGCCGGATGGGCAGCCGGGTTCCTTTCGTACCAATGTAGGCGGCGGTCAGTACGTACCCGGGCGCGAGTTCCTGTTGCACGTTCAGGTTCCATTGTTGGATGTAAGGCGCCGCGAAGAATGGATCGACGCTGAGGCCAACGGTCACCGGGAGCAGAAATTCATAGCTGGCGCGGTCCGCTTCCGTGGCCGGCGGAGAGTAGGGGAAGGGATTCACCTGGCCGGCGTAAGGGTCGGACAGCGAGCGCGGCTGGTTCACTGTGATTTGCAGCGAATACGGCGGCGAGTTTACGAAATGGCTTACTTCGTGAAACCTCGGTATGTCATAAAAGATGCCATAGGCGCCGCGAACCACGGTCTTCGATCCGCCAAACGGACTGTAGGAAAAGCCGGCGCGCGGGGCCAGGTTGTTGGTGTCGCTGCCCGTGCCGCCACGCGGAACGCCCGAGTCACCCGCGTAGAGCATGCCTGCGGGAGCGGTCGGGTAAATGGTGGATTGCTGTCCGGGGCGGAACAGCGTCAGCTCATCGTTGGCCGAGTAGAAGGGGAACTGCGGCTCATACCGAAGCCCAAAGTTCAGGCTTAGTTTCGGCGTTACTCTCCAGTCGTCCTGGAAGTAGAGTGAGAAGGTTTGCGCCCGAATCTGGTTGATGCGGACAGAGCCCTGGGTGAAGCGCAGAGGCCGGCCGATGAGGAAATCCGAGAATGAATTCCCTGAGAACTGGCCATTGAATGTGAACTGCGGGTCGATGCCGTTCGCCGTCACGCGGTCGGATTTCGACCAGCGGTACTCTCCGCCGAACTTGATCGAGTGGGAGCCCTTGGTCCAATTCACGTTCTCCAAAAACTGGTGCGTCGGACGGTCGATCAGCACGAGGTTGTCCTGGTTGAGATTCCAATAACCGTTTACCGCGCCGCGGTAATGAGGTGCCAGCTCTTTACCCAAAGCATCGAGTCCGCCGCGCGGAACATCGATGCCCATGTCCTGATAAGAGAGCCCCGATCCACTTCCGATCGGCAGCGGGCCTCGATCGATCTTCGATGTGTTGAAGGTGTACTGGGACACCAGCAGCAGCGTAGGGCTTGCCGTCCAGGTGTGGACGCCGGAGACGTTCTGGGTGTCGAAGGCAACCTCAGAGGTGAGAATCGGAAGCCCTGCCGTCACGAAATCGGCCGCTGTCGTCTGGAACAACCGCCCGCTGAGCCGCTGATTGTCGGTGAGCGAGTAGTCCACGCGCCCAAGGAACTGATCCGAGTTACTCGTTTCAGGCGGATTGTAAATGAAACGGTTGCCGGAGGAGTTGGGCAGCGGCACATGCATCTTGTCGAGAAAGTTCACTGCGCCGCTGTCGAATCGCGAAGTGGGGATCACCGCGCCGGGGAAAGGTTGTCCGGTCAGCGGATCTCTCGGCTTCTGCGAAGAGCTGGAAAAGTCGCCGCCCCGCTCAAGCGCCGTGGGCACGACGAGGTCAGAGCGCGAGGTGCCGGTGCTTTGCCGCACACCCTCGTAGGACCCAAAGAAGAAGGCTTTGTTCTTGATGATCGGCCCGCCGATCGCGCCGCCGAACTGATTGCGCCGCAGCTTGCTCTTCGAGATGCCGAAGAAGCTGCGCGCATCGAACGCATCGTTGCGGAGGAACTCCCACAGGGCGCCATGAAAGGTGTTCGTGCCGGACTTGGTCACGGCGTTCACCACGGCGCCGGAGTTGCGTCCGTATTCGGCGCTGAAGTTATTGGTCTGTACGCTGAACTCTTCCAGTGCATCGGGATTCGGCACCACCGCGCCGACGTTCTGCTGCGGGTCGTTGTTGTCGCCCCCGTCCAACATGTAGTTTGTGGCCGTGCCGCGACCGCCGTTCACGGAGATGGCATCGTTGCGGTTGAGGCTGCCGCCGCCCGGAGCGGACACCGCCCCCGGAACCAGCAAAACAAGCTGCAGCGGGTTACGCCCATTGAGCGGCAACTCCTGGATGCGCTTTTCGTCCACTACTTCCTTGATCGTCGCTGCGACGGTGTCTACCTGCGACACGGCGCCCGACACCGTGACAGTCTCGCTCGTGGCGCCCAAATCCAAGGCGACGCTTACTTCGCGGTTCTGGTCCGCGTTCAAACGGAACGATTCCGAGGAAAAGGTCCGGAATCCAGGCGCCCGAACCTCAACTTTGTATTCACCCACGGGTAGGCGCGGGAAATTGAAGCGTCCGGCCGGGCCTGTTTGTGTAGCCCGTTCGAGGCCGGTGAGAATGTTGGTGGCTTTTACGTCGGCTCCCCGGATTACGGCGCCGGAGGCATCCTGGACGGCTCCCACCACTGTACCCGTGGCCTGCGCATACATCGCAGAAGAGAGACACGCCATTAGAATCGCGAGACGGACGACAAGGTCTTTCATGTATCGACTCCTTTTGCGAATGGGAGCGCAGTCGGTAGTGGAAAACGAACCACATCACTGCCCTCTCAAACGTTAAGAATTATACATCTCTTGTTCGGAGCTTTGGTGCGCCAGGTCGCTAGACTCCACAGGTCCTTGGCGCAGACATTGGGCAATTGGCACTGGTGCAAATTGGGGGTGTTACGTTTCGGTCTTAGCCGCTGTGTCGATCCCGATACTGATCAAGCGGCCAACGCAGCCTGCCAGATCTCCTGAGGCATCGCCCGGCGCCCACCCAACTTGCCTATTTTGAACTGCCCCTTCTTGATCTTCTCGGCCAGTTCGATGCCGCCGATGACGACGACCGCCGTCTGGAAGCTCTTTCCGTAGGACGCGGGCACGTCATGGCAGGGCTGATGCAGCCGAATCCAGCACGTTTAGACGTCCGATCGGCGATCGCCTCGGTTGCTGAAGATCCGCTTTGGAACTCGAACGACGCTTCAATGCTGAAGACAGCGCCGATCTGTCCGTTGCACAGCGCGCGCAGCAGGCGTTCAAAGCCCGGGCGCTGCGTTCCGGATCCGGAGATTCCAAGATCGTCATCGATGACGTCGACCTCTTGCCAACCCAACGCGCGGGCACGATCGGCAAGGCCATACTGGCGACGTTGGCTTTCCAGATTGTGCCGCACTTGATGGGGCGTGGATTGACGGATGTAGATACAGGCTCGTCGGGCCAAGTGATCGGCGGTGATCTTATTCATCGCCGGTCCCCTCCTCGCGGATGGTTTTGGCCAGCGCTTGCATCCACTGCACCAGAGCTTGGCGTAGCCGCTCTTGCACGTCCAATGGGAGACGTACGGCGGGAGCGACTGGCGGTTCTTCGAAGAGTCGTCGTTGGCGTCCGGCCCGGAGTTGTGGCATGGTCTTCCTCCTCGTGCACATTGTGCACGCGCGAGGACAGACTAGCCTCGGTGACGCGGCGTAGCTCAAGCAGCACCCGAACTGGCAAGCGCGCAGCGGAGACGATCCTCGTGCCGGCGGCCTCAGGCCGAGTCATCCAGGCCGGCACCGCCAACGGCCTGCCATCGGCTAG
>JBDTVQ010000382.1:0-6692 GCA_040007195.1 Acidobacteriota bacterium
CGCTTGCCGACGTGAAGTTTTTCCTCCACTTCCTCGACCATCACTTCCTCGATTCCCTCGGATCCCCAGCGCGGCCTGATCGGCTTGAATACGAAGCGAAGCTCGCGCTGAGGATCGCGCTGAGCGTCGCGAGCGAGGTGCTCATCCCGGCAAGTTCGTTCGTCGAATCGGACCTCTGCCGCTCGCTCATTTTTGAGTTCGCTGAGCTTTTCAAAGTTGGTCGAATTGCCGTCGTAGGTGGCGGCACGTCATTCGCCGACTACTGCGACCGATCGCTGGAGCAGTACCTTACGAACACGGACCGCGCTGAGCGGTACGTCGCCGCGAGCGCGTCTGATGCTCCGCCGTTTATCAAGCGGAGGCTCAGCGCTACTGCGGAGATCGCGGAGTTCTGGACCTCGCCGGAAGCAATCCCGTCGCGACTCGCGGTGTCGCGAATGCTCCGAGAGTTGAACGTAACTGATGTCGATACACGATGGGAACACGCTCCCGAGCGTTTGGGCGGAGCAGCATTCATCGCCGAGAACGTCCTGTCGATCATCGCGCCGAGACAGTCGGTGCCACGCCGAATTCGGAACGAGGTGGAGGCGGTGATCAATCGGGCGTACTTCGGCTCATTCTTCGATGAGTTCGACGCCGGCGCGGTGATCGAGCTGGCGTATCTGCGCTCTGACGTGGACGCCGAAGTCGCCGGTGCATCCGTTTCCTATCAAGCAGCTCTGCGAGCCATGGTCGCGGAGTCCGCGCTGGACGACTTTCTGAACTTACCGCCACCGGCATTTGGCTCACCCCGCACGGTCGCCGGATTCCTGGAACTGTTTTCGTCTAGGGCGCTGCGGAACGTGACACGAAGCGCTCCTTCGTCGGCCGTGCGTCCGAGAATGTGAAATGGTACCCACATTCCATCAGATTCTGAACGCGCCGGCACATCCGTTTCGCGCCAACGAACTTTCGGACTTTGTTGGACGGTTGAGGCACTACGAACTGCCTCCGGCGTTGCTTCCTTTCGCAAGGAATCGACAGCCGTTCGCCGACCTGAATGATGCTGCGATTGAGTGCGCGCTAAGGAACACGGTCGCGCTGGATCACAAAGTCGGAAGGCTGTCAGACGCCATTCGAATCATTTTAGGGCTGCCTTCGATCGTTGACAGCACTACCATCGCAACTGTCGAAGCGCACGTCGACGTGACCGCGGCGCCTCTTGAGATCGCGCACGCGTTAGTCGCCTTGGGGTTCGAGCCCGACGACTTCGTCAAGCTTGAGCCCGAGTGCTACAAACGTCACTTCACATTGAAGCTCCACGTCTCATCTGTGGACGGGCCCGTATTGCGGCGGCTCATCTCTGCGGTTCACCGGGCGTCGGGCGAAGCCGCGTCGATTCTGCAGAAAGACGCAACGGTCGATGCATTCATCGAAGAAGAGGTGTACACGCCGAAGTACAAGCGCTCCTATGGGCCGCGGCCGTTTGACGTCGCGCACGAAGCACAATTCCCCGGGAACTTGCGCGGATTCCGGGTTCAGCTGGTGCCTCGATCACACGGAGAATCAGACGCGCTCGGCATGCCGCTCACGATGCGGAAGGCAGCGGACATTCACGTCAAGCTCTTTGGCGAGGCAGCGCCGCTAGCACGACAGCTTCAGGAGGCCGGCTTTTACGAGATCGTTTCAGAGGCCGGAAACAGGATCTATACGGGACAGTACATGACGGTGCGGGAGGCAAGGCGCGTGTACGATACCCTTGATGCCTTCCTAAGGAACTCTGGTGGGGCGACAAGCTTGATCCTTGAGGTCTGCACAGCGTTTTGGCGTCGACTCTCCGCGGACGGAGTGCTCGCACCGGTATCACCAGTGTTAGTACGGGAAGCGGTCTGACGGTCACGCCAACTAGCCGCGACGCGAGGAGAAGTAGCCCGGCGGCATGCTACTAATACTCTAAATAGTACGCCGCACAGCCCTTGCAGTGCTCAGGCACTACAGATGATTTCAGGTTTCGCCGAAAAGCGCGATACTTGTCGCCATTCCAAATGCGGAACCAACCGCCCTCAATGTTCCCAGGACTCAGCATTGCACCGCTCTGAATATTTCGACAACAAAACCGCATCTCTCCGTCGTACGCTACATATGCCTTGTACCACGGCCATTGGCAATGTCGCCGTCCGCCGTCCTTACTCTGCGCCATATCTACCAGTTCCGCAGCAGAGCTTCGGAATGACACGCCGAGCTCTTTGCACACCCGGCGGCTAGTCGCAACGGCTGCTTGTAGCTCGGGCAATGTCACCTCTAACCCCAGCTCGCCCTGTCGTTGTTCGACCGCGGCCGAGCCAAACGCATGACACGCTTGGAGGTGAAACCTCCGCACCCCAGCAGCCGCTATCGCGCGAATGGTGCGCTCCAGCCCTTCTAACGCCGGCCTCGTCGCCACTGCATATACGTGGATTTCCGGCCTGTCTAGTCCTTTGGCCGCCGATACCAGCAACCTCATCCCTTCCACTATCTCTTCTACGCGCGCGCCTGGCCTTACCAAATCCACGACCGACTGAGAAACGGAGTCCAACGAGATATTGATCCTGTCGATACCAGACGCTACGAGACTTTGCGCCTGCGCGGCCAAGCGCGTCCCGTTTGTGAATGTCTGAACCCAGAGGCCCTGTTCCCTAGCGATGCGAACGAGCTCCGTGAAATCCCTATGCAGTAGCGGCTCGCCGATTCCCTGCAGAGTCAATTTTATGGCGAAGGGGAACTGCTTCAGTACGCGCGCGAACTCCTCAACCGGCATCATGCCTTTGCGTCGATCGAGCATAGGATGCGCACAGTATGGGCAACGAAGGTCGCAGGCCCGAACAGGTTCGATCTGAATAGCTATGGGCGAGGTTCGAACAACCGAAGGTTCGACTCGCAGAGCGACGAATGTCTTCAGGAAATTCCACAGACCGCTCGCGCCACGATTTCTGATCGCGCGCCGCAGGTAGAAGAAAGTCCTCGCCGGGTCCGTAAGTTCTAGCATCTTTTCGCTCCCACGAATCTTCGTCGTGCCTGGGATTGACAAACTTCAACGCGGTCGCGCGCGAGCGCGAGTCCAACTAGAGTTTACTCTTCGTCCTCCCCTGCGACTGTATCTTTCACTTTGCCGCCCCAGCCCCACTTGGCTAACAAGCTGGCGAGCGTACGCTTATAACTGCGCCATGGAAGGCGCCCTGTCCTTTTCAGCTGAAACAGCTGATAGAGAAGAAAAAGAAGTATGAGGACCGGAGTGGCAAGAGACAACGCTGCATCTTTGATCTGAGTTGACGTCGCCGCCCCTCCCGCTTCCCAAACGGCCTTAAGCTCGGACCATGCCACCAGCACGACTAAGCCCGCATCGGCGGAGATCAAAGCGAGCGCGGCAAGCCCGATCACCAGCGAAAAATCAATGGGGTTGACCTTCTGAAGCGGCTTCCGCTCAATGCGGGCGATTACTCCCGCAGGAGAAGGCACTTCCGTGACTCCGTGCAGCGCTTCCCGGAACTCAGCCAGCGATAGCAGCCCTTCCGCGGTCGCCCACACGCTGACTATTCGGTCATTTGCGTCCCCGTAGACTGGCCAGCCAAGAGCATTGCCGTTGAAGGGCACAAAGTTTCTCTGCAACCATCCCACGCACCAGACGACTAGGGGGTCGTAGGGGCCAAGCAATCGCAGGAGGAGAAAGGCATTGCCAGGAAAACACTCACGGATATAAAAAGCACGCCCTCGTTCAAGGATCTGAAAGTTCCTCCATGCTGCCGGATTCTGGAACCATGCTTCCAGAAGAGCTCGCGAAGAAGGAAGCAACGAAATGCTGTCGGCGTCACCGAGAGCGGCGCGCGCGGTACGCGTCGTAGAGAGTGCCGCTAACGTCGAGATGGCGCAGGGCTGTTTGTCGTCGCCATTCGTCCATATCCCTTCGCTTATCTGGCTGCGTTCAACATACGCCAACGCCTCGCGCAGCTGCTCGCGATACATGTTTCGATATTCGTCATCGTCGGTATTCTGGTATGCGAGCGCCACGGCTTCGGCTGCATAGTAGGTGTAATAGTTACGCGGCGAATAGCCATGCCTGAAACCCCAACCCTTACTTTCGACGTCTCGGTTTCGCAGTAGGCATTGCAGCGCCGGTCGAACGCGTACCTCATCGTCGGCGAGATTCGGCTGGATGGAGAGGATGGTTGAGATTGTCTTTGCGGTAGCGAAGCTGTGCGTAAATTGATCCGCGGACCCAAAACATCCCGACTCTGGATTTTGAAATTGCAGGAGTTCCGATAGAAGTCGCCCGATGACAGCGTCATCGTACAGGCGGCTTGCTGCTAACGCTCGGAGGCATCCCGCCGTCGTCGTTGCGCCTGCTGTGCCAATACCGATCTCCTGCGGATAGAAGCCGACGCGCGGCGCTCTGGCGTGAACCATTAGCAGCCGGGCCGAGCCCTGAATCAAGTGACCGATCTCGTATGGACTAGCTGCCAATGCCGCCGCCTCCGACTGCATGTTTCTCAAACGTCAGCAGAAAAGCCGGCACCAAGATACCACGCCAAAAGCGAACTTCGAGGTACTTTGCCCCTATCAAAGGATTCAGAACCATCCCTGCCGCGCGTGCGCGTATGCGATCAGCTCTACGACTGCGAAAGCGGAACGCTTACGTCCAGCCCCAGAGCTGTCTCCCAAAACGTGCAGATCTCGTGTGTCTTTCTAATCGCCACACCCGTATACCGCTCCGGCACACGCAAAGCTTCGAGCTGTTCGACCGTCCCTTCGCCGAGGTACTGCGCGACGTCTGGATCGGCCAGCACCGCATCGATCAGTGACCGCGTAATATCGCCCTTTAGCGTTAATTTACGAACATATTCGTGAGCATCCGGAAGTCCCGCTAGCGCTAGCAGAATGTAAATGGGTTCCGCCATCGAGGCCTGGGACGACGCATCGAGGTGGCGGCGCATGGAATCCGTATCTACTCTCAACGACCCACACTGTCGCGTTAGGCGCTCGGTAGCTTCGGCAAAGCCAATCATGATTTCCGGCAAGAATCGGCGGGTAGCCGAATTGGTAAGGTCTCTTTGGTGCTCGGAGATGACGTCGGCGAGAACCGTAAGAATGCGCGGCGTGAACTCTTTCCACATACTTTTTACATGCTCGAAGTTCCATGGATTCCGTTTGTGGGGCATCGTCGAAGAACCGACCTGCGCGCCGCTGAAATACTCGTAAACCTCGGCGATCTCGGTGCGCTGCAGATGCCGCATGTCATCGGCAATATTGGCCAGCAGACCGAAACATGTCGCGACAGAGCACATGAGATCAGTAAAGTGCTCGGGCTGGACGATCTGCGTTGAATGTCGGTTAGGCTTGAGACCGAGGTCGGCCAAGATCTCCGCCTCGAGATACTCGGGATCGGGGATCTGCAGGCTGAATGAATTATAGGCGCCGACCGCCCCTGACATCTTTCCGCGAAGGTCATCCGCTTCCTTGCTTATCCGCTCAATTCTTCCTCCGAGCCTGTCTACATAGCCTGCCACGGCAAAGCCGAACGTGATCGGTACCGCGTGCTGCCCATGAGTACGACCGACCTGCACGATATCGCTTGTGGAAAGGGCGAGTCGTATGAGCACTTCCGCAAGGGCCCGGAGGTCAGGGACCACGACCTCGCGAACAAAGTCGCGGAGTCTCAGCGCGAGCGCCGTGTCGACGATGTCGAATGACGTTGCGAAAAGGTGTACGTAGGGCCGGGCACGCTCACTGAGCTGATCCCGAAGCGCCTCGACCAGTGCGCGCGTGTAGTGGTGAATCCTCTGATCGTGCTCATACACGGCCTCTGCGGTAACATTCGCACACGCCGTCTCTATCTCATCGGCTACATCCATTGAGAAAACCCGGCGCCTCGCGAGCCCTCGCGCAAGGGCGGCTTCCACTTTTAGGCAATATTTTATGTTTGCTCTTTCGGACAAAAACGGATGCACCTTGCGGAAGAACGACTCGTTGCCGCCGTAATACCGGTAGTCCAGCGGGCTTACACAATCAAACCGATCCATGAACGTTTCTCCTCCTAGTTTAGAGTCCGACACGGCGGGAGCGCCGGACACGCAGACGCTCTAAGGCAGCAGGCTCAGGCAGACCGGCCGTGGTTCCTGGCGCGGTCCCAACTTGACGTTCGACGGCGCCCGCCGCCGCTCGCCCTTTATCGGGTGCGGTGACAGCAGGCCGAGGGCCGACCACGGCCCAGGTATCCCGCTGCCGGTCGAGGAATTGATGCCCGTCGGCAGCCTAGTGACAACCGAATGTTTGGTGTTGAGCAGCTCAGCCATGAGGCGTAGGACCGTACCATATCCGGCCTCGGTTTAGCTCACCCGGACCTCGATGGCGCGGTCGGCTCCGGCTTCCCGGCGATGCAGCGTCGCCCCGCCCACGACCGATGGGACAAGGCGCCCGTCCGCCTGTGCGGGGCCGGCGGCACGTGCGCGGCCGGCGTCCACGTCATCGCACCTGCCGTGAGAAGCCCTCGGCTCCTTCACTTGGCGAAAAAAAAGCGGCCCGGCCGCCGAGGTTTCCCCCAACGACCGGGCCGCAAGTTAGCTGGCGTTTTTAGGCGCCTGCCGGGTGTGATCTTCTGCACCGCGGCGGGCATGCGGGGCGGTGGCGCTTGGCCTTCTGGCTGCGCGACACGCGCGACCAGTTACCGAGCGCAACCAAGT
>JBDTVQ010000383.1:0-6689 GCA_040007195.1 Acidobacteriota bacterium
CCATCACCCCTGAGCAGGCCGCCACCCGCCGCCACGGCCAGCCCACCGCCCTCCCGCTCCGCCAACAACCCCATGTCGAGCTCGAATGGATCCGCGAAGACCTCGCTGACGAACAAACCCCCCACGCGCCTGGGCCGCGTGTGCCCCGCGGTTAGCGGGCGCCTGGGCCGCGGATGCCCTGCGGTTAGCGGGGAAGGGGAGCGGGCGGTTGACTTCAGATACACCCTCCGCTATAGTTCTGAAGTACCGATCTATCAACGGTTTGTCGGTCAATTTCGATACCGTTCCGGGTCATGAACGGGGGCAGGGCGGCCCACTCTTTCCGTTGTCGAAAAGTCGGTTGGGAGATTTGGAAATGCCTAGTCAGGAAAATCTATTCCCCGGCGTTCCCGTACCTAAGAACCCTGCGCCGGAATCGGAGTTTTCGGAGCCCTCGCAGGACGATGCCGAGAGCTTCGCCGAAGCCCTCGAAGAATACGAGCACCTGCTCGACGACTACAGCCACTTCGCGCCTCCATCCGAAGGCGAGGTCCTGCAGGGCCACGTCCTCTCCATCACCGCCAAAGACGTAATCGTCGACTTCGGCTACAAATCCGAAGGCCTCATCCCTCTTGAGGAATTCGAAAATCCCGACGGCACCGTCTCGGTCAATCCGGGCGACGCCATCGAGGTCATGATCGACCGCCATGCCCCGCCCGTCGAAGGCTACGTCATGCTCAGCCATCGCAAGGCCTCGCGCCTGCATGCCTGGGATACGCTCGAAACCGCCGCGCGCGATGGCCTCATTGTTTCCGGCCGTGTCATGGGCCGCACCAAAGGCGGGCTCACCGTCGATGTCGGCGTCCTCGCCTTCATGCCCGGCTCGCAAATCGACATCCGGCCTTCGCACAATCTCGATGCCTTCCTCGGCCAGGACATCGCCATCAAGATTGTCAAACTCAACCGCCGCCGCGGCAACATCGTCGTCTCCCGCAAAGCCGCCCTCGAAGAAGACCTCGTCGCCCGCAAGTCGCAAACCCTCGATCACCTCCAGGAAGGCGCCGTCGTCACCGGCGTCGTCAAGAGCCTTACCGAATACGGAGCCTTCATCGACCTCGGCGGCATCGACGGCTTGCTCCATATCTCCGACATGAGCTATGGCCGCATCCGCCACCCATCCGAAATGATCCAGGTCGGTGAGACCATCTCCGTCCGCGTCCTCAAGTTCGACAAGCCCAAGGAGCGCATCTCCCTCGGCATCAAACAAATCAACTCCGATCCGTGGGAGACCGTGCCCGATCGTTATCCCCTCGGCGCAAAGGTCATCGGCCGCGTCGTCAGCGTCACCGACTACGGCGCCTTCATCGAACTCGAACCCGGCGTCGAAGGACTCATCCACATCTCCGAGATGACCTGGTCGCGCCGCATGAAGCACCCCTCAAAGGTCTGCCGCCAGGGCGACGAAGTGGAGGCTGTTATCCTCGAGGTCAAGCCCTCCAGCCACCGCATCTCGCTCGGCATCAAACAGCTCGAAGCCGACCCCTGGACCACCATCGACCAGCGCTACTCCATCGGCAGCGTCGTCGAAGGCCGCGTGCGTAAACTCACCGACTTCGGCGTCTTCCTCGAAATCGAAGAAGGCATCGACGGCCTCGTCCACATCAGCGATCTCTCCTGGACCAAGCGCATCAAACATCCCTCCGAACTGCTCAAGAAGGGGCAGATGGCGCAGGCCGTCATCCTCAACATTGAAGCAAAGGACCGCCGCCTCTCATTGGGCGTCAAACAATTGCAGCCCGATGCATGGGAGTCGTTCTTCCATGCCCACATGCCCGGCGACACCGTCCGCGGTAAGGTGCTCCGCTCGGCCAGTTTTGGCGTCTTCGTCGAACTCGCCCCCGGCGTCGAAGGACTCTGCCACAACTCCGAGATCCCCGGCTTCAGTCCCACCGACAAAGACGAGCCGGCCCTCCCCTCCGGCTCCGAGCACGACTTTAAGATCATCAAGATGATTGAGGCCGACAAAAAGATCGGGCTCAGCCTGCGCGCCGTCGCCGCCGACGAGGAACGCATCCGCCTGGAGGATTACCAGCGCCAGGCCGCCGCCGCTACGATGACCATCGAGGAAGTGATCCATCTCAAGGGGAATCAGGAAGATCGATGAGTTTGCCGTTGCGCCTCCACGCGCACCGCGCCATGCTAGGATGAAGGTTTCATGACGCATGTGAAGCGTCATTTAGGAGAAATGGGCGAATGACAAAAGCGGACCTGATCGAAGAAGTCTCCCGTGTCGTGGAAATGACGCGCAAAGATTCCGAAGTGATTGTCGAGGCCATCTTTGACTCCGTTGTCCGCTCCCTGCGCGGCAATGACAAAATCGAAATCCGCGGCTTCGGCAGCTTCCGCACACGCCAGCGCCAGGCCCGCATCGGCCGCAATCCCAAGACCGGCGCCCGCGTCGAAGTCCCCGCCAAGCGCATCCCTTACTTCAAGCCCAGCAAGGAGTTGAAGGATTTGGTCAACGGCGACGATGCCGCCACACCGGCCGCCGCGCCCGCTCCCGCTCCCGCTCCCCAGGAATAGTGGACCACCTCTGGACCCCCTGGCGCTACCAGTACATCACCGGCCCTAAACCGGACGCCGGCTGCGTCTTCTGCACCATGCCCGCCGAAGGCAAAGATGAGGAGAACCTCATCGTCCACCGCGGCGACCGCAACTTCGTCATCCTAAACCTGTTCCCCTACAACGCCGGACACCTCATGGTCGTCCCCTACGACCACCTCGCCACGCTCGAAGCTGCCGCCCCCGAAACCGCCACCGAGCTCTTCTCCCTCACCCGCCACTGCGAAGCCCTCCTCCGCCGCGTCTACCGCGCCCAAGGCATCAACCTCGGCATGAACATCGGCTCCTGCGCCGGCGCCGGAATCGCCGGTCACATCCACATGCACCTCGTCCCCCGCTGGCCCGGCGACGCCAACTTCATGTCCACAATAGGCGAAACCCGCGTCCTCCCCGAAGAACTCCCCGTCACCTGGCGGCGTCTGCGGGAGGCGTGGGACAAGTCTCCCCACTAGTCACAACCCAGCGCATTTTCCCCACATCCGTCTCTCCCTGACACAACTCTCTGTCCACGCTCGACTTGCTACGATGCCGAACGACTGAAATGCCACGCCATGCCGCCCAATACCTGCGGCACGGCAGCTAGGATTCGGATTAGGGAAGCACCACTGCAGCGGGACGGCCTCGCGTTATGTACCCACGTCCACAAACACCACAGTGCCGCCCGCCGCCGTACTCAAGGCCGCGAGAATGGAGTCCGCATTTTCTATCAGTAGCACTTCCTTGTTCGTTCTGAGAACAATCAGTGCCAACCGGCACTCAGTGCGGTTCTGCTGATACTGAATTCCCTGGTCGGCCGTAATGACTGCCTCGAAGCCGGCGTCATCGGCGGCCTTCAGAAGCGCTCCATTCGCAAGGCCCGCCCAGCCTTGATAGGTCGTTGTACGCACATCATGGCCGCCGAGCATCCCTCTCAGGCGGTGCGGAATGTTCTCATCGAGAAGAATGAGCATGGATGACAACATCGGGCGATGGCTCGCCCGAAAACACCGGATCGGCCGAATTCGCGAGGAAGTCCAATACCCTCTCAATCTGCTCGCGGGTGACCGAAGGATAGCTTTCGAGGATCTGATCCAACGGCAACGTCAGATTCCGTAGAATGGCCGACACCGGCACGCGAGTGCCACGGAAAATCCATGCGCCACTGACTTTTCCTGGAATACTCTCCAGGCCGGGGCATTGGGACCAGTCCACGTTCGCCATATCGTGACTCCTTGCTTTAGAGTACACGTTGTTGCAGGCGGCAGGAATATAGGCGCCTGGGCCGGAGCCGGCATCGTACACGTTGCGTTCCCCCTATCGCCCCACCCCTCTCCAGCCGATATTCCGTACGTGTTAATCCCTCTCTTGCTGTTCGCCTCGGCCGCTCACACGGTCGCCCGCGACGCCACGCCCCTGCGCGCGGCCTGCGATAGCTCGAGCGAGACCGTTGCCCAGTTGAACCCCGGCGACACCGTCGACATCCGCTATGCCCTCGCCAGCGATTCCGGGCCTTGCTACAAGGTCTCGGCCGGCTCCGGCGGCAAGCAGTGGGAGGGCTGGCTCCCGGCCTCGGCACTCACGAATCTTGAAGAGTTCGAAAAGGCCCGCACCTCCGCCGCGCAACTCAACCAGGCGACGCCCGAAGCCGCCCCGGCGCCCAAGTCCGCGGCCGCGTACAGCCTGCCCGCCGGGCAAAACGCCCGCCTCCTCAAAGTCACCCAGCTTCTCAACGCCAACCAGCCAGCCGAAGCCCTTTCGGTCACCGAGGCCATTCTCAAGGAGCAAGGGCCCGAACCCGACCTCCTCGCGCTCGCAGGAGTCGCCGCCCAACGCAGCGACCAGCCCGCCCAGGCCATCCAGTTCTGGGAACAGTCGCTCGCGCTCAAGAAGAGCCCGGCCCTCGAACGCATGATCGCCGGCGCGCGCCGCGAAGTGGAATCCGATCAAAGTTCGGAGAAGCTCTACGGCATGCGCTTCCTCTTCCGCTACGACACGCGCGAGATCACGCCCGATCAGGCCCGCTCCATCGTCCCGATGCTCGACTCCGAATTCAGCCGGCTGTCCGAAATCCTCGGCTGCCGCAGCGATGAGCGCATCGTGGTCGTTGTGCAATCGATCGACGCCTTCCGCAAGACCACCGGTTCGGCCGAGTGGGCGGGCGGCCAATACGATGGCCGTATCCGTGTCGCCCTGCTCGACGGAGGCCGGATGGGCGAGGACACGCGCCGTGCCTTTGCGCATGAGATCGTCCACGCCTGCATCGCCAATCTGGGCTCGTTCCCGGCATGGCTGCACGAGGGCCTGGCGCAGAAGCTGTCCGGCGAAGTGCCCGCGCCTGCGGACCTCGCCATGGTGAAACAGATGGCCCGCCAAAACACGTTGCCGTCATTGGGCCGGCTGAGCGGCACATGGTCGCGCCTCAGTCCGCAACACGCCCGCGTCGCCTACGCCGCGGCCTACATCGCCGCCGACGCTCTGGTGACCGCGTATGGCGCCGACGGTGCCCGCAACCTCCTCCACAACGAAGCCTCGCTCCCGCAAGTCGCGGCCGATCTCGATCGCCGCGTGCGCCAGTAACCGCCGCGTGCGCCAGTAACCTCAGCGTTTCGCGCCCACCGGCGCCGGTATCGCCGCCCGATGTTTCGCCAGCCGGTCGTGCAGCGCCGTGTCGTTGGGAAAGTGGCGCGCGGCAATCATCAGCGCTTCGTCAAGCAGCGGCGCCGCATCGGCGGCCTTGCCGTGGCGCATCAGGTGGCCGGCATACTGTTCGAGAATGCCCAGCAACTCGCGGTGCCCCTCGCTCCACAGCCGCCGCTTGGACGCCAGCGATGCGGCAAGCAACTGGCCCGCTTCCTCGTGATTGCCCGTTGCCTCCACGGCAACCGCCAGCCGCTCCATGGCACGCGCGGTCAACTCGTGGTCGGTTCCAAGCAGCCGTTGCCTCATCGCGATTGCCTGCCGCAGATGCGGCTCGGCCATGAACTCGCGATCCTCCAACAGCAGCACGCGGCCCAAGCCCTCCAGGCTGTCGGCAACGCTTGCGTGCTCCTCCCCATACACCTTCCGCCGCAGCGCAAGCGACTCGCGCGCCAGATCCTCGGCTTCGCGCAACACCCCGCGCGAGGCAAGCAGATCGGACAACTCGGCCTGGACACCGGCCAGGTCGATGTCGTTCCCCCGCACGCGCAAAGGCGCCAGCGCCTGCCGCAGCAATCGCTCGGCTTCGCGCTCCTGGTTCGTTGCCCGCAACACGCCCGCCAGGGCGCGGCGCGCCTCGATCGTCGCGTCGGAATCCGCGCCTGACTCGGCCGCCCGGATTGCCACGGCGTGACGCAAACGCCGTTCCGCCTCGGACCATTCGAACTGCGACGCCCGGGCCTGGCCGAGCGACACCAACACCTCGGCCGCCTCCAAACTCGAGGGACCGTAGTTCTCGTTCTGCAGAATGAGCGATCGTTCCAGTAGCGGAATCGCCTCCGCCGGAATCGCCAGATTGCGGAACGCCTCGCCCAACGTCCACCAAACGGTGGCCAGCACCCGCGGCTGTTGCGCAAACCGCGGACCAGCTTCGCGCGCCGCCTGCCGCAGCAGGTCGCGCGCCATGGCCGTGTTGCCGCGCGCCTCGTTCGGATAGCTCACCTGGAACATGCGTCCGAGGAACTGTGACACCTGGTCTGCCCGCTCCCGCTCGCGCGCCATGCGGTCGCGTTCCTGCGTCACCGACCGTGCCAGAACCGCCATGCTTAACCCGAATCCGATGACGGCCACCATCAGCGCGGCGGCGGCCGCCGCTGCCAACCGGTGCCGCAGGAGACTCTTCTTCAGCCGGTAGCCCAGATTGTCGGGCGCTGCCAAAACCGGCAAGCCTCCCAGGTGCCGTTGAAGATCGGTGCCCAGTTGCTCCACGCTCGCATAGCGGCGCTGCGGGTCTTTCGCCATGGCCTTGCGGACGATCCACTCCAAATCGCCATCCAGGGCCCACTCCATGGACCGCATGGTTTTCCAGCCGCGCACCCTCAGCATCTGCTGCCGCTGCACTTCGCTAAGTCCCGGCGCCTGCTTGGGCGATAATCGCCGCTTCATCCGCAGCGGAGCTACCTCGCACACCT
>JBDTVQ010000384.1:0-6684 GCA_040007195.1 Acidobacteriota bacterium
AGCGAAGCGCCGCGTAAAGTGTAGATCATCGAACGAGATTGTACACGCAACCGTGATATCGCGGTTCACGAGCCAAGAATTCGCTTGACGGTCCGTGCCTCCATAAGTTAGTCTCATTTAACAATCCGGCCTCGTGGCTGGCCTGCCATTCATTGCTCTTCGATCCGAGCAATTCCCCAAACGTTTTGTGGTGTTCCGCGGAATCTGTGTTGCCAGACGCCGTCACCCCTCCCTCTTCCGTGCAACTCCGGCCATCAAACGCGGCCGGGAAGGATGATTGAATGCCGATCGCTTCCAAACAGGTGGACCACCTCCTCGAAAAGGGATACTCACGCCGTCACATCAGCCGCATCGCCGCGGTGCTGGCAGGCGGAGCCGCCCTCCCCTTCTACAACGAATACGCCATGGCTCAGGAAGCCGAAGTGCGCGTCCGCCGGTCGCGCGGACCCATGCCCGCCAACATGGTGCGCATCAGTTCGAACGAGAACCCGCTCGGACCATGCAAGGAAGGACTCGAAGCGCTCTACAAAGTTGCCCCTTACGGGGGCCGCTATCAGCCGTTCGGTGAAGCGATGGCCTTTGCCGAGGCCGTCGCCGAAGTCGAAGGCGTGAAGGTCGATCACGTTATGCCCACCGCCGGTTCAAGCGATCCGCTCCATCGCTCCACCTGTGCGTTCACTTCGCCCACCCGAAGCTGGACAATGGGCGATCCCGGTTACGGCGGCCGCGTGCCGTCCTACATCGGCGGCAAAGTCGTGAAGGTGCCGCTGCGGGCGGACTACTCGCACGACGTGGAAGCGATGATCAAGGCCGACCCCAACGCCGGCGCCTACTACGTCACCAACCCGAACAATCCGACGGGCACGATCACGGCACGGAAAGACATCGAGTATCTCCTCGCCAACAAGAAGCCTGACGCCGTCGTCGTCGTCGATGAAGCCTACATTCACTTCTCCGATAACGCGCAGCCCTGCAACGACCTTGTTGCCGCGGGCAAGGACGTCGTTGTCCTGCGGACCTTCTCCAAGGCATACGGTATGGCCGGACTACGCGCCGGCTTTGCGCTTGCGCGTCCCGACCTGCTCTCGAAGATGGGCATGTTTTCCTCCTCCGGCTTCATGCCCATCACGGGACTCGCCTGCGCCACGGCCAGCGTGAAGGCCACGCAGGTGGCAGGCGAGCGCCGCGCCATCAACAAGCGAGTCCGTGAAGACGTCTTCGAATACCTCGATAAAAAGGGCGTGGAGTTCATCAGGAGCGAGACCAACTTCTTCATGATCGAGGCCAAGCGTCCGGGCGGCGACATCGCCAAAGCGATGGCGGAAAACGGTGTCATGATCGGCCGTGTATGGCCCATCTGGCCCACCAAGGTCCGCATCAGCGTCGGTACGCAGGAAGAAATGGACAAGTTCAAAGTGGCATTCGATAAGGTCTGGTCCTAACCAGTTCGCGCTGGACCGAACCTTCAATTTCCGACCGGAGCACGCAGGGTGAGCGCGCTCCGGCCGGATCCCGAGTAAGGATCACAACAATACGCCGCGTCGCTCCTTTGACATTCGACAAGGAGAGAACATGAAGTATTCGTGTGCCTGGCAGTCCGCATTGATTCTTACGACCTGCGCAACGCTCGCATCGGCGCAGTCGTTTTATGGTTCTATCCGTGGCCGCGTCACCGACCCAGCCGGGGCCGCCGTGCCCGTGGGAGTCGTCGTCGCCATTGACGAGGGTACGGCCGTCCGCCGCTCCGCGGTGACGAGTAAAGACGGTGAGTTCACGTTCGCTTCGCTGACGCCGGCGACCTACACGATCGCCGTCGAGGCACCTGGATTCAAGCGATCGGAGCGCAAGGGCATCACCGTCGCGACACAGTCGGCCGTCACCATAGACATGACGCTCGAACTCGGCCAGGTGACCGAACAGATCAATGTCTCGGCGGAAACGCCGCTGCTGGAAACCGCCAATGCCAGCACCGGCCAGGTCATTGACACTCAAAAACTCGTCGATCTGCCCAACCTCGGCCGCAACCCATTCATGCTCTCCAAATTGAGTGAGAGCGTCGTTCAGGTGGGCAACCCCAAATTCAATCGCATGCAGGACCAGTCGGGCTCGTCGCAGATTTCCATCGCGGGCGGACCGGTACGGGGCAATAACTACACGCTGGACGGCATCTCTATCACCGACTCCACCAACCGCGCCGTTATTATCCCTTCGGTCGAAGCCGTTGAACAGATGAAGGTGCAGGCCAACACATACGACGCCGAAATGGGGCGCACAGGCGGGGGCACGTTCAATACCTTCCTCCGCTCCGGCACAAACCAGTTCCACGGTTCGGGCTTCGGTTACATTCGCCAAACCTCATGGCTAGCCAACAACTTCTTCTCCAACCGCGCCGGCACTCCGATCATCGATCAGCCGTTCCGCAACTACGGCGGCTCCATCGGCGGCCCGATCATGCTGCCCAAGATCTATAACGGCAAGAACCGCACATTCTTCTGGATCACCGGTGAGGCCTATCGCCAAACCGAATCGGCCGGCACCCGCCTGTCAGTTCCCACGGCCGCCGAAAAGAACGGCGACTTTTCGAAGAGCCTCTCCCGCACGGGCGGCGGCAGCCTTCAGCTCATGTACGATCCCCTGACGACGGCGGCCGATGGAACACGACAACCGTTCGCCGGCAACATCATTCCCGGCTCGCGCATCAGCAGCATCGGACGCAATCTTGCGAGCTACTATCCAACCCCAAACGTTGCGGGTGCCTTCTACGCCGACCTCAACTTCGACGCCACGGTCGCCGCCTACAATCGCGCCGATCAGATGACCTTCAAGTTCGATCACGAGTTCTTCCCCTGGCTGCGCGCATCGGCGTCCTACCTGCACTATGGTAGCCGCGAACCCTCCAACGCATGGTGGGGCACCATTGCCTCTCCGGGCCAGAGCATTCTTTGGCGTAAGGTCGATGCGACGCAGGTGAACGCCACCATCACGCCCTCGCCGACCATGGTCGTGGCCGTCCGCTACGGTTTCAATCGCTTCCCGAACTTCAGCTCTCCTACCAGCTATGGTTTCGGCCTCACGCAGCTCGGTTTCTCCAACTCGTTCGCGGCAATGATGCCCAACCAGGCATTCCCGGCCATCACGATGAGCGACGTCGGCAGCTACGGCGGCGGCACAACCTCGCAGAGCGTGTTCCACTCCAAGAGCTTCAATGCGACGGTGTCGAAGTTCATGGGCAAGCACAACCTCAAGTTCGGCATGGACTACCGTCTCATTCAACATGACGGCACGCCCGGTGTTGGGCCTTCCAGCTTCAGCTTCAGCGATATATTCAGCCGCTCCAACGCCACGCGCACCGTGCAGGGCACGGGCGGAAGTCTCGCCACGATGTTGCTCGGCTACCCCACCGCAGGTTCAGTCACCACGACCACCAAGTTCTTCAACTTCGTGAACTACTATGCCGGCTGCCTGCAGGACGACTGGCGCATTACACCGAAGCTCACCCTGAACTTCGGCCTGCGCTACGAACACGAAACCGGCCCCGCCGACCAGAACAACAACTTCATCGTCGGCTTTGATCCAAGCGCCGCCAGCCCGCTGCAGCAAACCGTCGCCGATCCGAAGATCTTTGGCACCGTGCTCTACGCGGGAGTCGGCGGCAACGGGCGCCACGCGGGCAACCCGAACAGCAACAAGTTTTCGCCGCGCTTCGGCCTCGCTTACACGCTGAATGACAAGACGGCCATCCGCGGAGGCTACGGCATCTTCTGGGCGCCGCTGCCGTTCTCGTTCCAATCGACAATCGGCTATTCGCAATCGACGCCCATCGTGGCCTCCTACGACAATAACTTCACTCCGGCGGCGACGCTCAATAATCCGTATCCGAATGGACTTCTGCCCATCGTGGGAAATGCCGACGGCGGCGCAACCGGCATCGGCCAGGCGATCACGATCCCCGATGTGCTCGCGCGCTCCGGATACGTGCAGCAGTTCTCGTTCGACATCCAACACCAGTTCCAGGGAGGGATCGTCGTATCCACGGGCTACATCGGCTCCAAGAGCACCCATCTCACCCAGGATGGCCGCAACATCAACCAACTCGCACCGCAATATCTAAGCCTCGGCAGCGCGCTCAACCAGAGCGTGCCGAATCCGATGTACCAGAAAGGCGGCGTTCTCGGAGTAGCCGGGGCGACGATCTCGCGCTCGCAGTTACTGCGGCCGTTCCCGCAGTTCACCTCCGTGACGTTGAACGCCTCAGACACCAACAAGGCCCTCTACAACGCGTTCTACTTCAAAGTGCAGCGGCGCTTCGCCGCCGGACTCTCGATGCTGTCCACCTACACCTGGTCACAGAACAAGGACCAGGCTTATGGCACCACGGGCAACACCTTCAGCTCAACGCCGAGCGGTCCCCAGAACGCTTACAATCCGGACGCCGAATACGGGCTCTCCGCCGTTCACACGCCGCACCGTCTGTCGCTTGCCGGAACTTACGAGCTTCCCTTCGGCAAAGGAAAGAAGTGGGCCAATTCGAACCGCGCGCTCGATCTGGTAGCGGGCGGCTGGTCGTTCAACCTGGTCAGCGTGATGCAGTCCGGCTACCCGCTCTCCATCACACAGCCGAACGACAACTCCTCGATCGGCGCAAACCACATGCGTCCCAACGCGAGCGGCACGTCACCGGTGGCCGACGCCTCGTTCGCCCAACGCATCGACGGTTGGATCAATCCGGCGGCGTTCACCCAGGCGCCCCAATTCAGCTTCGGCAACGTTGGCCGCACGATTGCCATGCGCGGCCCAGGCCAGATCAACTTCGACGTTTCAATGTTCAAGACATTTACCATCTATGAGTCGTTCAAGGCCCAGTTCCGCGCTGAGTCGATGAACTTCACAAACACTCCGATGTTCTACGGCCCCAACACGACCTTTACCAATCCGCAGTTCGGCAAGATCAATTCGCAGGCCAACTTCTCGCGTCTGATTCAACTCGGCGTTCGCTTCATTCTCTGAGAAGTTATCAGACTACCGACGCTCAGGGCGCCCTCCGCAAGGTGGGCGCCCACTTTTCTTGGTGGGCGAGCGGGGATTCGGCGGGGCGCTGTGCGCCCGGGTCCTGGCTTCGATTCCCCGGGATCGCTCTCGTTTGGCTGGCGATATAGAAAATCGTATTCGTCGTGAGCTGAATGCGCGGGGAGTAGTGAATGGCTGTGATTGACGTAGAGATTCCGGATTTGGATGGATGCTCGTACGGGCAATCCGGGACCTGGCGGATTTGCGAAAGCCTCCGGTCGTGGTTTTGAGCTCGACGATGGATAGGCGGTTGGGCGAATATGAAGCGGACATGGTCGATGCCCTACTGATCAAACCGGCGGCGCCCACGACGTTGGAGCGCTCACTCGCAGCGGCGTTATCGCGGGCAAGCCAACGGGGTGGGGACGAGCGGACAACAAATGTGCGCACGGCGCCGGGGAAGGTGCGGGTGCTGGTAGCTGAGGACAATCTGGTGAATCAGACGGGAGTGAAGCGGCTCCTGGGACGCCTGGGTTACATCGTGGAGGTGGTTCCGGGGAGCGGAGGCCGTGCGGTCGTTTGAGGCAAGGTCAATCGGACTAATTTTGATGGACTGCAGATGCCGCGGATGGGCGAATTCGCTGCGACGCAGGCGATTCGGGATTTGGAGTTGCGAACAGGCCGGACGGCGATGCTCATTGTGGCAGTAACGGCCAACGCTATGGCCGGGGCCAGGGAGGTGTGCCTTGCAACGGGAATGAACGACTGCCTGGCCAAGCCGATCAGCGAGCCGTCGCTCGCAGAATTGGTTGAACTGTGGGGTGCGGGCAGTCCAAATTGAAGGGCTCCGCTCCGCCGACCGTGCCGCCGCGTCGTCCGCGGAAGGGCGGTGGCGGGTCACGATGAGTTGCGGTTGGCCACTCGTGGCGGAAGGCGAAGCGTTTCTCCGCAACCTTTTCGCCCGTAGCATCGTATTCTGTAGTCGTTACCTTTTTACAAAAACCCCGTCTACATGGTTGTTGAACGGACTAACCGAAGCAGCCACGGCCACTGGGGTACTCAGGAAAGGCCCCTTGGTGGAAGAAGCGGCACTCATACGAGCGGCGCAAACAGGAGACGAGCAGGCTTTCGAGCAGCTCGTTCATTCGTACGACCAGGCGGTTCTCCGACTGGCGTATAACCTGCTTCGCTCCCAGGAAGATGCACGCGATATCTACCAGGAAGCTTTCCTTCGCGTGCACCGCAATTTGCACAGTTTCCGCTTCGATTGCAGCTTTCACACCTGGCTCTACCGGATCGTCACCAACCTCTGCCTGGACCACCTTCGCAAGCGCAAGGTCCGCAGAGAAGAGTCGACGGTCGTCGAGACTGAAGAGGGTCCGCGCGACCGGATTTCGACGATTCCGGAACCAGGCGTCACGGGCGATCCCGAACGCTACCTTTTGAGCCGCGAGTTGCGCGGGCGTCTGAACCAGGTGATGGAACAGCTTACACCGCGCGAGCGCACCGTCTTTGAAATGCGCCATCATCAGGGAATGCGTTTACGCGCTATTGGCGAAGTGCTGGGCACCAGCGAAGAAGCCG
Source organism: Acidobacteriota bacterium (assembly GCA_040007195.1). Lineage (GTDB taxonomy): Bacteria > Acidobacteriota > Terriglobia > Bryobacterales > Bryobacteraceae > JAFLBB01. The sequence continues at coordinate 6,592 of JBDTVQ010000384.1, forward strand.
CGAAGAACTGTCTGTTCCGAGCGACGCAGAAGATGCGTGCCGCGCTGGGAGAATTTGTATGACGTGCGAGAACGTCCAGGCCGAGCTTCCCTT
>JBDTVQ010000385.1:0-6681 GCA_040007195.1 Acidobacteriota bacterium
CGAGGATCTCAATCCGTCTGCAGAGGAGAACGCTGCCATCGCTTTCTCCGAACTCACGTCGCAGGTCCCGCAGCGTCAAAAGGAAACGAAGACGTACCTGAGCGATACGCACAAGCTCACCGCGAATCAGACGACGAGTCTGCTGGAACAGGCGGAGGAGGTAGGTTTTGTTGACTTCGAGGATCTCGGCGGGGACAAGGTCTACTTCAACGGCAACCTGTTCCGTCGTAATCAGATCGCCAAGACACAGCTCGTCTTAAGCAGCCTGACCTCGGACGAGCAGGGACACGTCGGAGAGGTGGAGGTCTTGCTCCGGCAATGCGGCTGTGTGACGGTCGCGGCAGTGACGAGGATTTTGGGCGCTGATCTTTTCAAGAAGCTGAACTCCATCGGGATGTACGACATCAATGTCGTCAACAACGACCAAGAGAATATCGCCTTCGTCACACTTCCGGCAGCGTTTTCAAAGTTTGGCAACCCGCTTGTTGAAGATGCACTGGATCTCGCGAAAGCCTTTGTCAGCTCGCTGACGTACGGCATGACGCGCAGCTACCATGCCCGCGGACGCATCACGATGATCGAGAAATTGATGCGTAAGCTCATCAACGGCGGTTGGGTAGGGCCGGTCGATGCTATCGGCAAGGATTACCGCGCCTTGGAGTTGAAGAACGTCGTCGAAGTCCAGCCGAATCCGCAGGGCGGATACTACATGAGGTTGCTGAAGAAGGACATCGGTGTAGTGGCCCTCGAAGTGATTAGGGCCGGGGAGGCGAGCCCGGCTGTGCTGAGCTTGCCCGGCGCGACCGTAACCGGGTACGTTGGCCCCGAGGTCAATCGCGAGAAGACCCGCAAGAAGCAGACAATGGCGAGCAGGAGCGCTTCGAGAGACATCATAGCCGCGCTTCGGACGGGCAAACTCCGATGACGAAAGCGCTGCCGAAAGGGTACCGGATGGAAGAACTCCTCCGGCGTTACTTCATTCGCAACGGCTACTTCACCGTGCGCGGTGTACCCTTCGTGTACGAAGGGTTCGACATTACCGACATCGACATCTGGTTGTACGATCGCCCATCGTCGGTCTCCCGGCATCGGGTCATCATCGACGCGAAGAACAAGAACACGCCGAAGGCGATTGAGCGAATCTTCTGGACAAAAGGTCTGCAAAGCGTACTCGGGGTGGATCAGTCCATCGTCGCCACCACAGATCGGCGCTCCGCTGTCACCGAATTCGGGAAGGAGCACAACGTACTGATCTTGGATGGAGCTTTTCTCGACCGTCTCGAAAAGGCACCAGGAGCGGAACCGTTCGAAAACAGACTCACCGAAGAGGAGTTCGTAGACCTATTAGCAACGTATCATCCCAGCAAAGAGGGAGGCGACTGGAAAGGAAGATATAGAGGCGCGAAACGGCCGTTGGCGTGGAGCCTGGACTATAACGCCGTGAACGGCTGGCTGATCGACGCCAAGTTCTTCGCGGAACAAGCCCACCTAGTCCTGACCCACAAAGAAGTCGCGCTGCGGTTGCTCTACATGTTTGTTTCCTTCATCGCCATAGCGGTTGATTTCGTCATGAAGGATCTCGCGTTCGCCGAAGGAAATGCCAAGCTGACAGCTCTCAACGACGGACTCCGCTATGGGTCGAAGGGCGCAGCAGGCACGAACCAAATCGTCGATCTCGCAGTCGGCTTGATCGAGCAGTATGCGCCCGAACAACGCGTCCTTGGAGCACGCATCCGCGAACGATTACGCAAGGGCATAGAAGCTATCCCTACGAAAATCCTCGCGGAGTTTTTCGCAAAGCAAAGCGTCTCGCAAGAGTTGTTCATCATCGCAAAGGAGCTTGAGGCCGCAGCGTACAGCGCGAAGTTTGTCCCGCCGGCAACGCTCACCGCTCCATCGAAAGGAATGCTAGGAGTATTGCTGGACTTCTGGGAGATGGATAGGAAATCGCTGCTCCATAACGGTGACACCGCCTAAATACCGATCCACGCCCCGCTAACAATGAGCCCTTCGATGCTCCCTCATCAAGTCGTCTTCAACTCTCCGCGAAAAGTACTCGCATTCAAGGCCTACGGTGGCCATCGCCCGATTCAGATCGGCCAGGATGGCGCATTCAGAGCCTCTTGCCTCTGGGCTTCCCGTCCGCTCGTCACGGCCCCCGTGCTGGGGCCTAGGGCCGAGTTCCCCTCAGCAGGGTGATCTGCAAACGCAATAACGTGCTTCGTGACCTTCCATGATCCCTCTATGTTGATGGACACCTTGCGATCTGGGTGGTCGACTCCGCTCTCCCAGAAATCAAGCCTCAGGCAGCCGTCCTCAGATTTCAGATCCAAGGCGGTGTTCTTCAGCCCGAGGCCAAGACGGTCATTGAGCTCATCAACGATCTTCCACAACTGCCTGTGAACAGTGAGACGCAAATCAGAGCCAGGGCGATGCAGTGCGTCGAGCTGACCGTTCAAGAGTCTCACGCGCTGGCAAATGCCTTCAAAGTACGTCATCCTTTTTCCAATTCGCCTTCTAGCGTATCGGCCGAGACGATCTTGCCGGCGGTGATGAGTCTTACAAGGGGCTGTTGTTGCTCCACTGTCTTCGCGACGAGTTGGCGCATCTCCCGCTTGGTATATCCGATGTCTCTCGCTAGGGCAACGAATTCTTTCGCGACTTCGAGTTCGAGCTTTCGATTCTCGAGTTCCCGTCTGTCGTTCTCTAGTTTTCGCTGGCGCCGGGTTGAGCAATGATCGATGAGGCGTACAAGCAGGTCTTTCAGATGTCCGACGATCTCCCCGACGCCAAATAGGTCTTTGATCCCTGGCGATCCATAGATCACTCGTTGAACCAGAAGCCGCTCATGATCCTCAAGGAGTTCGGCGATTGCAGGACCCGCATCCCCAGGTCCTCCCAAGATCTCTAGTTGCCTTTCCCGCCGAAAAACGCCCGGGGGAGCCGCTTTCAGCCAGCGCCTGAGCGATCGTGAGGAATGCAAATAGGGCATCGGCCCAAATGGGCCTTCCATGTAGAAGTCCCGAAGTTCTCGAAGCTCCTCATGCTCAAGAGTCAAGGCGAATCGCGTTAGGTACAGTTGATCCAGCGCCGATAGCGACTTTGCGAATTCGGCAGCTTCCCATCGGCCTTCGATGCCAACACGAAGCACAAGCGTCTCTTCATTCACGACTGCCCCTTTTCAAACGTTCATGATCTTGGCTGCTCACTGTATCTTACCGAACCCGACGTAACGCGAACAGCGGCTCGCTATCGCCCACGTACCTTCGGCGCGATCTGTTGCCAGGGCGGGTTGCGCAGGCAATACGCGCCGCTCCGCGTGGCCCTCTTTGGGATGGATTTGGACCTGAGGCGAGAAGTTGTGGCGTGATGATCAGACAATCCAGAGCCGGGTTGTCGGCCACTCGGACATATGTCACCTGGACATATAGTCGTCAATTCAGATAGTCCCCCACCCGCAAACTGAACCACAATCAGAATCCTGTACACTGATCAGTTTTGGATGTTGCTCCAACTCCAGCAGATTGAAAAGCGCTTCGGCGGCGTCACCGCCCTCCGCTCTGGCACCCTCAACGTACAGTCCGGCGAGGTCCACCTGCTCATGGGTGAGAACGGCGCCGGCAAGTCCACGCTCATGAAGATCGTCGCCGGCGTCTATCAGGCCGACGGCGGATCCTTCCTCTGGCAAAACCAAACCGCCCGCTTCACCTGCCCCGCCGACGCCTCCGCCATGGGCATCGCCATGGTGCACCAGGAATCGCTCCTCGCCCCGCACCTCACCGTCGCCGAAAACATCTTCCTCGGCCGCCTCCCGTCCAGCGGACCCGGCTTCGTCGATCGCCGCCGCATCACTTCCGAGGCCGCGCGCCTCATCGCCGATCACAACTTCCCGCTGCAAGCCGACTGGCGCGTCGAACGCCTCTCGCCCGCCGGCAAGCAACTCGTCGAGATCTGCCGCGCGATCCACCGCGGTTCTTCGCTCCTCATCTTCGACGAGCCCACCAGCTCTCTCTCGGAATCGGAAACGCACGAAGTTTTCAAAATCGTCCGCCGCCTCCGCGACTCAGGCACCGGCGTCATCTACATCACCCACCGCCTCGAAGAACTCCGCTCCCTCGGCGACCGCGTCACCGTCCTCCGCGATGGCGAAACCGTCCACACCTCGCCGCTCGCCGAATGCTCCACCGCCGAAATCATCCAACACATGGTCGGCCGCCCCGTCACGCAAATCTACAAGCGCGAATCCCTGCCGCCTGGCGAAGAACTGCTCCGCGTCGAATCGCTCAACCTCGCGCCGCTGCTCAAAGACATCAGCTTCACACTGCGCGCCGGTGAAATCGTCGGCCTCGCCGGCCTGATCGGCGCCGGCCGCACGGAGCTCTGCCGTGCCCTCTTCGGACTCGATCGCATCGACTCCGGCTCCATCTCCATCGCCGGCAAACCCGTCACCATCCGTTCGCCGCAACAGGCCGTCGCCGCCGGACTCGCCCTCATCCCCGAAGACCGCCAGCGCACCGGCCTCGCCACCGCGCTCCCCATTGCGCACAACATCACCATGGCGCATTTTGACGAGGTCTCGCGCTCCGGCTTCCTCGACCGCGCCGCCGAACAATCCATCAGCCAGCGCTTCATCGATCAGCTCCGCATCAAATGCGAATCCCCGCGCCAGCGCGCCGGACGCCTCAGCGGCGGAAATCAACAGAAGGTGGCCATCGCCAAGTGGCTCGTGAAACAAGCTCGCGTTTTCCTGTTCGATGAACCCACGCGCGGCATCGACGTCGGCGCGAAAGTAGAGGTTTTTGAAACTATGGATGCTCTGGCCCGCGCCGGCGCCGCCGTTCTCATGGTCAGCTCCGAACTCCCCGAACTGCTGCAGGTCCCCGACCGCATCCTCGTCATGCGCCAGGGCCGCCTTACCGGCGAACTCCCAGGCCGCTCCACGCAAGAGGAAATCATGCGCCTCGCCGCGCTGCAGCAGGAGGCCACCGCATGATCCAACGCCTGCTCCCATTCCTTACCCTAATCGCCCTGTTCATCGGCCTCTGCATCGCATCGCCGCACTTCTTCACGACTACGAACCTCTCCAGCGTCGTCCGCCAAACCGCCGTCATCAACATCATGGCCCTCGGTATGACGCTCATCATCATCGGCGGCGGCATCGATCTCTCCGTCGGTTCCATCCTCGCCATGGGCGGCCTCCTCGGCTCCATGGCCATGGAAAAGGGACTGCCCATCATCCCCTCCGTCTTCGTCGGCATCGCCACCGGCCTCGTCTGCGGTTTCCTCAACGGCCTGATGACCACCCAACTCCGCATCAACCCGTTTATCGTCACCCTCGGTACCCTCGGAATCTATCGCGGCGTCGCGCTCATGATCTCCAACGGCCTGCCCGTGCATAACCTGCCGCCCGCCTTCAGCTACCTCGGCGAAGGAACCCTGCTCGGCATCCCCTTCGTCTGGTTCCTGCTCATCGTCTGCGCCATCGCCGTCCACATCCTGCTTGAACGCACCAAGCACGGCCGCTACGTCTTCGCCATCGGCTCAAATCCCGAAGCCGCCCTCTACGCCGGCATCCCCACTTCGTTCCACACGATGACCGTCTACACCATCGGTGGAGCGCTCACGGGCCTCGCCGGAATGATCGAAGCCTCACGCCTCATGACCGGCCAACCCACCGCCGGCCAAGGCTACGAACTCCAAGCCATCGCCGCCGTCGTCATCGGCGGAGGCAGCCTCCGGGGCGGGGAAGGCACCGTCGTCGGAACCCTCGTCGGCGCGTTCATCATGGGCCTGCTCGCCAACGGCTCCGACCTGCTCGGCATCTCGCCGTACTTACAGCAAGCCATCATCGGAGCCGTCATCATCGCCGCCGTCGCCGTCGACGAACTCCGCAAACGCAGCCTCGGCTAACCGAATCGCCATCCAGCGGCACATAACCACCGTGAACGCAGCGCGCGGCCCAATCGGCAAGACTTGCCGTAATTCCTCTCACTGTTGCAGGCGGAAATACTGCGAACCCGTAAATGACAGCAATGGGCGTTATACGGCACTGTGGCCGAACGAGATCACCGGTCACAGGCAGAGTTCTCGTTCGGATTGGCCATTTCCTCGAACGCCGTTTGGGGACCGTTAGCAGAGGAAAGCTCTACACCACCCCGTTTTGCGGGAGCTATCGATTCATAGCAGCGGACCGCTGCCGTAATTAGTTTTTATGAGGGATTTCGACTTCGGAATAACTGCCTGGTTGCACGGCATTCACGGCAGCAACAATCCGGTCAAGATGAAGTTTGACGTCCGGCCATTGCTGGTTGCCCAGGACGATGATGGCGATTTTGCGACCGGAAAGATTCTGCTGGTAGCGAATGTTCTTATCGGAAGTTAGCAACAATTCATAACCGGCATCCTCGGCTTCCTGGAGTAACTCACCGTTCTTGAGTTCGTTCCAACCGATCTGTCGAGCGAAAGCCACCTCATGCCCAACAAGATTCCGGGCAATAGGATTAGGCACCCCGTTATCAAAGAGAATCCTCATCCGTAAGCGGGAGCTTTTCCAGGCTCTGGGTCGCGAAATGGACTACAGCTTTCACTTCTTCTTCGGTGACGTCGAATACGTCCGTGATCTCCTTAACGGACAGACCGGCTTCGAGGTTTTCGAAGATCGTTTGCACTGGCATTCGAGTG
>JBDTVQ010000386.1:0-6668 GCA_040007195.1 Acidobacteriota bacterium
TCATTATCGGCCACTTCGCAGGCCGCGGGCGGCTTCAAACTGCCGGATCTAGGATCAAGCACCTGCTTCGCGGCTGGAATCCAATGTGCTACGGTTTTGACGCCCACCGATTCCGTGGTGAACGTCAGCGCGCTTTCCGGCTTGGAGATGGTTTCAGCGGTCGGAGAGGCGGCGTTCGTATAGGTGTTTTCCTTCACGAATTCGACGGCGTTCGAGCCGGTCGGGAAACGCTGGAGTAAGTCGCGAACGCGGATGCGCGCCACGCCCGGCTTGACGATACCGTTCATGCGTTGCGCGGTCAAAATGCCCGGCGTGGATGAACCCACCGCAGAACTGGTGATGGCGGTTTTGAGTTCGCCCGGAAATAGACTGCCGCCCGGAACCTCGAAGGCGAGGCGGCCCTTGCCGGTTCGGCGGAATGCCGCGAATTGGTCATCGTCAAACAGGCACTTCGCCACGCGCCCGCCCGTGCTTTCGGCAGTGGAATAATCGCCGCCGACGGCGCCGGGCGCCCTGCTCAGGTTGGCTTCGACGTGATCGAGACGCAGCCGAAGCGGATCGAGCGCCTCACCCGCGGCCTTCTGAATTTCAGCAAGTTGAGTCTTAAAATCAATTGTAGATGCGGACATAAAAATACTCCTCAGTTGTGGTGGTGGATGGGTGCGAACGCGTGATGCGCCCGATGGCTGGCTTGGAGTGGTCCGCTGAGGTCCGGCTCGATCCAGCTAGTTGCGGCTCGCCTTGCGCGTGGCGGAAGTGGTGCCAACGGGTCCGGCTTCCAAATGGAAGTGGTGCCGCGCCGATCCGGCTTCCGGCGATCCAAGCGCGTTCGTCGAGTGCTGTCTAAGCATACCCCGTACCCCTATTGGGTATCAATTCAAAACCGACTTTCGCGGCGGGGGCGAAGTGGCCGCCGCCTCAAGCCGTTCGATGCGCTTCAGGAGTTCGTCGAACGCATCGGCCAGGACGATCACCCGGTCGGCTAGGTCGCCGGTGCGGGTCGCCAAGTTTTCGAGTGCCTCAACCTGCCTTTGCGCGCGGGCGATGGCCCGTCCATGCGCGGCGAAGCCATCGGCGAGTTGCTTGAGCATTTCGGCGAGTTCCTGCCCTTGGGCAGTGGGGTTCGGTTCGTTCATGTTGTTCCTTTCAAGTTGAGAGTCAAAACCTTCGTTGCTTTTTGGACCCCTGGTGGCTTCCAGGCGCGCTCATCAGGCGTCATGGGCCAAGAGTTCAACTTCCACCACGCGGCGCGCGCAGCGAGCGATGCGGCCCGCGCTTCGCCATAACCCATGTCGCCCAGGTACGGTGCATCGAAAGGCGCGGCTGGTGGATGCTCGGCCAGGAACGTTAATACAAAACCGACGCGCGTGAACGGCTCATCGTAGCCACAGACGCCGGTCTCGAATCCGTGTAACCGGTAGAACGCCTCCGGCCAAAGTTCGCTGAATGCCCGCCGCTCGTCTGCCTCCGGCAGTAGCCGCGCGAACTCCGCTAGGTCGTAGGTGGCCAGCCAGGCGAACTCATTCTTGAACACCGCCTCTACCCTCGCGCGTGGCCCGCTCGATGGCCGCCTGTAGGCCCGCGCGGCTTTACGCTTACGCGGCATCGCCGTCGCCTTCCAAGCTCTCCAGGTCCAAGTTCAACGCCCGGAGCGCCTGCAGCAACCCGCCGCGCGCCTCACGCTCAATTTGGGAAGCCGGGTGGGGTTTTTGTTGGCCGAAGCGATCCGGCATCACAATGCCGTCACGCGCCAACAGCGCTTGAGCTTGCCGGAGTCGGTCGAGCGCCTGCATTGCCGTCAGCAACACCAGCAACCCGGAGGCATCGACGATGCGCCATTCCTTCGACAATTTGGCGTACAGGCCCCGCGCCTCCGGACTGAGCCCGGCAACTTGGGCGTTTTTCACTGTTTTCTGATCGTTCACGAATTTCTCCTAGCCTCAGGTACCCTCTCGCACGAATTGTTGGGCATAGGCGGTATTTCCTTTAGAATGAGATACTTTAGCTCTCGCCACGGTGGCCTCGGCCCGCTGGTTCCTGGTGCGCCCGTCCGGTGTCGCACAGCATGGACAACACCGCGAGCAGTACCACGCCTCGCCACACAGCCCGCCCGAGTCCATCGGTATGTGCGCCGGTTCATCCTGCCCGCCTACGGGCTTCTGACACGTCATGCAGTTCGCAGCCAACGCCTGCGTCCGCAAGCACTGCGCCTTGCCGCTGCGCTTCGGAGTGGAGCACGCCGCCCTGCGCCGTAGGTGGCTCACGGCATAACCTGCCTCACGCGTCCACTGGTCGAACGCTTCCAACGCTCGATCTCATCCCGCATCGCCTGATCGGTGATCCGCGCCACCAGTTCGACCTCAGCCTCCGTCCAAACCTCGCCCCTGGTGCCGACGTTCTTCTCCACCACCTCGGCGGCGTCGGCCTCGTCAGCCACCAGGAAGAATCTCTCCCCGGCGCGCCACAGTTCGACGGCCTTGCCTCTGAGGGAGGCTGGCCCGGAACTTGTGCTGGCGGTATCGTCGGTCATAATCCCGGCCTCCTCGCTCAGTTCCTCCACGTAACGCTCAATGTCCATCGGGATACCCTTCTCACTGGTAACGCGGTAACGGGTAACATCATTTGTTTTCATTATGTTGGTCGTTACCCTGTTACCTCTTCAAATAGACCTTGCCGTCCTGTACGTCGATGTGATCGGCCCGTAGCAGGTTCGTCATGGTGCGGTTGAACAACTCGCAACTCCCGCAGACCTTGGAGAGCGTTTGCTGCATGTACCTTTTCTTGGCTCCGTCATGCCGCCGAAGCCAATCGAGAAACTTCCTTTCCATCTCACCTACGGCGCGCCCCACGGCGGCGTGTTGGACATCGACAAGCACGCGAGCGCACTCGCTGGCATACAGTCCCACCGCAATCGCGGCCTTCAATTGCTCCACCGTGATCTCGGGCAGGGTTCCTTCCAGTGCCGCGTACACCATCCCGAGCTTTCGCACGTACACATGAATTCGCTTCACTGATGCGCCGTATAGGCCGCTACGTTCCGTCCGCTCCCAGTCCATGTAGAACCTCGACCATAAGCGCTCTGCCCCCTGCGAGAACCGTACCGCCGTAGGGCGGATTACAGCTAGCTCTCGAATCGCTTCTCGCACCTTCTGTAGTTCCGCGCCGCCCGGCTCCAAGGGGTTCGGAATTGGTGCCTTCTTTGTCCCAGTCAGATACAGGAATCTATTTCCAAAGCCGCCGTGAAAATCATCAGGCCGAGCGTTCTTCCAGAACCACTCCGTTGTGGTCCCGGCGATGATGCTGAGCGTGGGCAGGTTGATCGACACCTTGTTGTGGCGATACTTCAACTCCCACGTTTCGGGGCAATCGAATGCCTCGGTGAAGAACTCCAGAATCGTTGCCCCCTCCCATCGCCCCCGCGCTAGAAGACTGGTGAACTCCTCAAAAGCGAAAAGCGCCACCGCTGGCCCGTCATCTTCACGTTTGAGCGCATCGGCGACACCCTCTGTGCTGCCCGAAGCTTGGATGATCTTCACCGAACTTGGGATCAGTTGCAGGTTGATCGGTCTTCGTTGTGCCGTTGTCTTTTTGTCGCCAGTGCAGCCGAAGTAGCAGAGGTACACATTCGGGTAGATCACCTCGCCCGCGTATGTACAAACGGAACGTGCGAGCGTTGAGGCGCATGCACTCCAGAAGGCCGCGAAGTGCGCAACGTTGCTCGCCTCGGTCGTCCCGGCCATTGCATCGCGATAGTCCGCGAATGCCGGGCGCCATGCGCTCTCTGGAAAGTTTGGCAGTTGTGAGTCGTCCTCCATCACAACCTCGGGAGTAGTCGCCGGTGCGTCATTCATGTCTGCTAGCGCCGCCTCAATCAGCGCGTGGCGTGCGTTCTTCATGCTGTAGCCCTCCGTCGATCCGTAAGTGCGATGCATACAATTAGTGCCGCCGTCACTCGCTCCGCGTGCTCGCGGTCATCGCGCCCGATGGCCTCAAATTTTCCGGCGTCCAAATCATTCCGAAATGCGGCTAGTAGAGCGGCTCCGCCAAGACAGTCGTGAAAATAAGACGCCCGCGCCGCAAGTTCCAGCGTGGCCTCATCATCACCAGCTAACCGTTTGGCCGCCTCCAGCGCTTCCGACTTGGCGCGCTGCCAATCGCTCACCCGCCGCGCCAGGGATTCAGCCATTGACAGCCTTCGCGCGAACTGGCGTTTCTCCTCCGCTGTGCGGTAAGTTTGCTCCCGTTCAGGCCAAAGGCCCATCGAACGTAGCGCGGCGATCACGTCAATTTGTCTGCAACCTGCAAAACAGTGAACAAGCACGCGCCCGTCGTTCGCATCCGTAATCGAGCAAGACGGCGTGCGCTCATTGTGCGCCGGGCAAAGCATCAGCCAGCCGCGCCCGCTTTTACGGCCATGGAGCGCGATGGCAATGGTGGCCGCGTCGATGATGGAAGGCGACATTACGCTGCCCGCCCGCCGTCCGCGTTGCGCTTCCATCCACCCGGAAGCGCCGCGCCGCCGGATTCGATGAACTCCTCTAGCCGAAGTGGATGTACGCGGACATGCCGCCCCAGGCGTACCACGACTCCCGGTGGGAGGATTCCGCGTCGAACCAAATCGTAGAACCGCTGATGACTTACACCTAGCCGACGAGCACCAAACTGGGAAGTTTCAAGCTGAATTGTTTCCGCCATGAGCTAAGTAAAAGCCCAAACGGAAACTAAAAAGGGACCTTTCTAGCGTGCAGGAGGGCGTCCGGTTTGACCCTCAAGGCCCACAAGCCGGAGTATTTCCCCGGCCTTGTGTTTGAGTTCAACCGCTTTATCGCGCGCCTCGTGAGGTGTCTTGTCGCGATAAGCCGGTAGGCTGCGCGCAATCTTCCAATATTGCTCTCCGCCGATTCGATGACGTGCGGCCCACCGCATGTGCTCCGGCTGCGTTCTGATCGGCGTCGAAACGTAGCCCACTTCCCGGTAGGCCGCGATGGCCTTCGACGTGGCGGCGTGCTCTTTACGTGGACGTCGCCGCTTCTCGACTACCAGCCGATGAAGCGTTGCGTCGTAGTCGCCGTCAGGCGGCGTTGGAACGCAGCCGCCCCAGCAAACACACCATACCCACTCGCCAGTGACCCGCCATTGCGCGATGGAATCGAGCGCGGCCTGAACTGCCCAATCCGCCACTTCGCCCTTCCTGGTTAAATGCCAGCGCCGCGCCCAGCCCTGTAGCAGCCCTTCGGCGTCCGGTTCGAGGTAGGCGGCCTCCGTTGGCAGCATGCCCGGCGGCAACTCCTCGGCGATGGCGCGCAGTTCGTCGCCCATCGCAGGGTATAGTTCGCCCGCGACGTGGAGATAGATGCCCCGCGCCGTGGCCTCGATCTCATGCTCCGTCGCCACGTCGCCCCAACCGAGCCGGTAGGTGTCGCTCTTGTTTGCGTTCGGTTCAGCCGCGTCGTTTGTGTGCCACTTGTGTGCCAACTCAGCCGCCCTCAATTCAACTCACTCGTGTTTTCAACGGTTTCACACTAACTCAGTATAACTCTAAACTACTCAAAACAAACGTATTGAAAGATTCAGGTTCTAGTTCTCGCAAGGGAGTGGAGGTTCAAGTCCTCTCATCCGCACCAATAAGATTATAAAGCAGTTATCAAAAACAAAAGGCACCCAGAAGCGGGTGCCTTTTGAACTTTAGCAATGGGTTTAGCAATGCGGCGGCATTACTTGCGCCTGGATTGGAACCTACCCAAGCAGCTTCGCCACAGCCGCCTGATACTGCAATTCGGTCAACGCCCCGGCCTTATGCAACTCGAAAAGCCCTGCGATTTGCTCATTCAAACCACCGGGGTTGGGTTTGTTCGGCGTGCCGCCATCCAAGGCAGTCAAAACTCGCAGTGCCGACCGCTCGGCATCAACGTGGTAGCGCCCGTAGGTCGTGTCCTGTGAGTGACCCATCGCCGCCATTCCGTCAGATTTGGCGATCTCTTCTGGCAGGTAGCTGCGGAACGAGCGCCGAGTGTCGTAGAACAGCAAGGATGCCTTCGTAACGGCCTTTCCTTTTCGATTTGTGCCCTCGACCATGTAGTTGGCCTCCCGGCACGCCTTCGCCCACGGGGTCTTATAGTAAGCGTTGGTCATGACGCACCCTTCCTCCGGGTCAGTGAAAACGAACGTCGCCTTTGGCTGATAGCGCATCAGATAGGCCTGCCATTCCTGTAGCCGTGGGCCACGTTGCCATGATTTGGCGCTCCAAGGTGAGCATGGCGTTATGGCGGTCACCATCTGCGTCGAGGCGAAGGCAGACGAATCCTTTGGCGGTTCCGTGGCCGAAGAACTTGCCAAAGCCAGAAGACGGCCTGCAACACGATTCCCCGACCGCCTCAACTGGCTCTCCAGTTCGCTGCTCGGCGTACCTGCCTTCCTGGACCGTGATCAGATGGCCCTCAGCGACGAGATCGCCGGATTGCCATACCAACTTCTCGCTGCAATCGGCGGCACGATTCTGGAGGCCGAGCTTCAGAAATCGACGATGGCGATCTTGGTCGTTCATGAATTCCGCACGCTGCTGACGACGGACATCAAAATGACGGCGAACGCCAAAGCGTTAGACGACTTCCTTCGCCTTTTGCTTGCAGAGAATGGTGCGTCTGACGAAGAAGTCCAACTGACGGTCG
>JBDTVQ010000387.1:0-6661 GCA_040007195.1 Acidobacteriota bacterium
CGCCTTTGCGAGATTCACGATATTGCTCCCGGACAGATTGGATTTGCCTCGTGTGGCTTTCAGCGTGTTCGGTGTAGATGCGGAGCAAGTCAAGCAGGGACAAGGTGCCGCGTTCGGTATGGTGGCCGGTGCGGGCGAACGCTTCGACGGGGAGCGTACGGAGAAGTTCAAAGTTCAAAGAGCGAAGCAGACGGAACGAATCGAGAGCCTCCGGCAGTTTGCGGGATCTGTAATTGAGTTTCGCGCTCCACGCATCCTGGTCGAAAGCCGTGAGCGTCGGATTGGTTTCGGCGACAACCAGCCGCAGGCGGTGCGCGCCGACTATCTCCGAATCGCAGAGATGGCCGACAATCTGGCGGATGCACCAGCAATCGGGCGCCGGCGCAAAGTCGATCTCTGCGTTGGGCGCACCGGTAGTAACGGCGGCAACCATCTCCGCACCGCGGCGGAAGCGTTCCAGAAGTTGAGTGATATCGTTCATGGCAAAAAAACGCGCCTTCTAGTAGTAATCGGCACAGCTCATGTAGTAGCCGCAACGCTCGCAGACGAGCTTGCATTTCAGTTCCACCAGACGCGCGCTGCAGCAAGGACAGTAGAGCATGGGTTCCGCCTCTTTAGGGTCGGGCGCCGGCTTCTCGGGCGGACCTGGCAGCGGATGTGACTTCATCGTGCTTCTTGGCAATTATAATGACCAGTATGAAGCGCAACCGCGCGTTTGTCTTTCTGACGGCCTGTGCCGCAACCGTGATGGCACAGACCCCTACGCCACCACCGGTGACCGTGGTGCAGCAAAAGATGACCTGGGAGCGCCCCGCGCGCAATCCTTCGCGAGGCGTGCGTGCCGCGATAGCGGGCGGTACCGAAGCCAGCGTCGAAGCCGGCATGCGCATTCTGCACGCCGGCGGCAATGCCGTCGACGCGGGTGTCGCGACGATGTTCGCCGCGATGGTAACGGAGTTTTCTCACTTCGGATTTGGCGGCGAGGCTCCCATTCTCATCCGCACCAAAGACGGCCGCGTCTTTTCCATTGCGGGTATCGGAACCATGCCAAAAGCGGCCACGGCCGATTATTTTCGTGGACGGCGTCTGCGGATGGGCGAGGTGATGGACCTCGAACCGAACGGGCTTCGATCGATGGTGCCTGTCGCCGGTGTAATGGCAGCCGTAGTTCCTGGCGCGGTAGACGCGGAGCTTTTGGCGCTCCGTGAATTTGGCACCAAGAGCGCCGCCGAAGTGATGGCCCCTGCCATCGAACTTGCCGACGGAATGCCGCTCGACGAGATGCGCGCCGGGGCAATCTCCTACTCGCGCCGGTTCTTCGAACTTTGGCCGGATGCAATGAACATGTTCATGCCGAACGGAAAGCGGCCGATCATCGGCGAGATTTTCCGGCAACCGGATCTGGCGCGCACCATGCGCGCGATGGTGGAGGCCGAGCGGAAGGCGAAATCAACGGGCCAGAAACGCGAAGCGGCCATTGACGCCGTACGCGATTACTTTTATCGCGGTGAGCCGGCGCAGAAGATCGATGCCTTCATGAAGTCGAACAACGGCTTGCTGCGGTACGAAGACATGGCAGCCTTCAAGCTGAAAGTCGAAGAGCCGGTGATGACCACCTACAAGGGCCTGAAGGTCTACAAGCCCGGCTTCTGGAGCCAGGGTCCGGTGATGTTGCAGATGTTGAACATCCTCGAAGGCATCGATCTGAAATCGATGCGGTTGAATTCGACCGACTATATTCATACGGTCACCGAGGCTTTCAAGCTCGCCCTCGCCGATCGCGACACCTACTACGGCGATCCGAAGTTCGTCACCGTGCCCTCGGCGCAATTGCTCTCTAAGGAATACGCGGCCGAGCGCCGTAAATTGATCGGGGATAAAGCGTCGCTCGAGTTCCGGCCCGGCGTTGCCGGCGACAAGCCCGCCCGGCATCCGAGCGAGAGCGATTCGGCCCGCGTCAGCCTGGACGACTGGCTGGTCTCGCGCGACACAACGTGCGTGAACGCAATAGACAAGGATGGCGTGATGTTCTCGGCGACGCCATCGGGCGCATCGCTGCCGACCATCGTTGCCGGCGATACGGGTATCGCCATCTCCAATCGCGCCCAGAGCTTCTATTTGGTACCCGGACACGCCAATGAACTCGCCCCGGGTAAACGTCCGAGAATTACGTTATCGCCGACGCTGGTGTTGCGCAACGACAAGCCGTACCTTGCGCTGTCCACGCCTGGAGGCGATAACCAGGATCAGGCTCTGGTGCAAATGCTGCTCAATGTGGTGGAGTTTGGCATGGATGCCGAATCAGCCGTCGAAGCGCCACGCCTGCAGACGCGGCACTATGTGTCCAGCTTCGACAATCACGCCATGTATCCGGGCGACCTGCTGCTCGACGACCGAATCTCGCAGGTCACACTGCGCGAACTCACCGCCCGCGGTCACAAAACGCAGCAGCGTTCGAAGTGGAGTTCCGGCGCCGCACCCACCATGATTCGCGTTCAACTCAATAACGTGATGGAAGCGGGAGCCGATCCCTACGGATACCGCAACTCGCAAGCCTGGTAAGCGGCGCCGGCGTTCTCAGATCTGGGTGATCCCGCCGTCTACAAACAGTTCGATTCCCGTGATGTAACTCGCATCGTCGGAGGCGAGGAACGAAACAGCCTTTGCGACCTCATCGGGCATGCCGGTGCGGCCCAACGGGGCATTCGCCGCAGTCTGAGCCTTCATCTGCTCAATCTGCTCATCATTGAGTCCCAGTTCATTCTTGTAACCTGGCGTAATGATCGTACCCGGGCTCACGACGTTCACGCGGATCTGCCGCTCCTTGAACTCCGCAGCCCATGTGCGTGCAAACGATCGCAATGCGGCTTTTGTGGCCGAATAGACTCCGAATGCCGGGATGCCCTTTATGGAGACGATAGAGCCGTTGATCACAATTGAGGCTCCAGGATGCATGAGCGGCAGCGCCTTCTGAACTGTAAATAGTGTTCCCTTAACATTGATGCCGAAGTATTTGTCAAAGTGAGCTTCGGTCACCTCTTCGAGTGTGACAAACTCGCCTCCACCGGCATTCGCAAACAGAATATCCAGCCGCCCTGTCTTCTCGCGAATCGTCGAATATAGTTGATCCAAGTCAGCCATTTTCGAGATGTCGCCTTGAATGGCAACCGCACCGCTACCGATCTCCACTGCCGCCGCTGCCAGCTCCTTTTCGCGCCGGCCGTTGATGAACACCTGCGCGCCTTCGGCCGCCAAGCGCTTGGCCGTGGCGAGTCCGAGGCCGCTTGTACCCCCCGTGATGAGGGCGACTTTCCCTAAATGCTTCTGCGGATGGATCAAACTCATGGGCGTTGGATGCCGCCCAAGCTCAAAGCGATGCAAACAGCTACGGCTTCACCCGTGCCTTCGCTGCCGCGGCCGCCGCATCCAACTCGGCCTCTGTAGGGAATTTGTCGAAGCTCCGGTCCACCTGCTTCCCTCGCAAATGCATGTCGGCGAAGTCCATCAGTGCGGTCCAGTCTTCGGCGGTGAAGGCATGGCCGTGTTTGGCGTAATTCACGCCGATACGGTTCTTCGCACCAAATAATTCATACGCGGGTAACGCCCCCAGGATCGACTGCCGCACGGCGTCAGGGAGCGAAATCGTATCGGTATCGCCTTCCAGCGCTATAAACGGGCGCGGCGCGATGAGGGCAAGAAACCAATGCTGATCAAAAGGCAGCTTTTCGCGCTGGCCCCAGAACTCATGCAAGTGAGGGGAGAACCAGTTTGGATACTTCTTCTCCATGACGTCCAGCGTCTCGCTGTGGCGCGGACCGGCATAGCGATAAGCGCCAACGCCACCACCGCCCGTGACTACTGGCGCGCCCATAAATCGCTCGTCGAATGCCGCGGCAATCATCGAAGCCTTACCATTGCGCGAGGCGCCCGTAATCACCATCTTGGTTTTGTCGATTGCGGAGTCTGTCTGGAGATAGTCCGCCTCTCGCGACGCACCCCAAGCCCACGCGGCGAGGACGCCCCAATCGTAGCCGGGATATGCGGGGAAGAATCGCGAGTTTCGAAACGCCCAGCTGCCGTCGGCATTACGCAACGTCGTATCTTCAGCACAGTCGTTCGGGTTGAACGTCACCAGTGCATAGCCGCGGCGAAAAACGTCGGCATTCCGTGTCGCCATTGACTGCGCGGTTGCGGCAGGCGGTGCGGGCCTCGCGGGACCGCCGGCGGCCGGCTCACCCGGCCCGACAAGCAGCAGCACATTCTCGCCACGGCCTTGATTCGGACCCTGCGGTTGGCGGGGCAGTGCCGCCGCCCCAGGAGGGCTGCCGGCAAACAGAACAATCGCGGGAAACGGGCCGCCAGTAGCAGGCGTGAAGATCCCGACATCCAGGCCGAGCTTCTGTTGCGGACCAAACGTCAGGTGAACCAGCCGGTACTTCACCTGCCCGTCGAGAACCGTCTCCGAGGTGACTTCCCGGCCCTTCACGTTGCGCGGCGGAGGCGGCAACTGGCCCGTCGCGTAATACTCCAACGTCTTTCTGATTTCCTCGCGCCGTTTCCGCCATTGCGCCTTTGACGTAACACGCGTCCCATCATTCATCACCATCACGGCAGGCAATTCCTGGCGCACGGGAAGGTCGTTCACTCCCGGCAGCTTTCCCATCTTGGTTTGAATCGGCGGCACGGGAATTTCGCGCGGGTCGGGTTGTGCGTTCGCGATCGAAAGCAAGGGCAACATGAGGCTCGCGAGCCAGAGGGGCTTCATGGCCGCTCACTGTATCACTGTCATTCGAGACGGCGAAGCACGGCCCGCACGACGCCTTGAATCACCAGGTCCGCTCGCGGATGGAGTTCGGGAAAAGCAGGATTCTCCGCTTTGAGAAAGTATCGACCGTCCAGGCGCACCAGGCGCTTCAGGGTACTTTCACCATCGATCAGGGCGACGACAACCTGGTTTTCGCGCGGCGCCGCACTCGGCTCGACAACGACCGTGTCGCCGCTCAAAATCCCGGCGTTCTTCATCGATTCGCCACGCACTTTCAAAGCAAAGCACCCCGGCTTAGGTTCGAAGCCCAGCGTGGTCTCGTCGGCTCGAAGCGTGCTTTCGGCGCCGGAACCCGAAATGAATTCCGGCATGCCCGCCGCAACCGAGCCGTACACCGGCAGCGAATGAATCGTGGAATCTGCCGCGGTAGGGTCAATGTTTCGCGAACCGCGAGCGCTTCTGCGCAAGACGCCCTTGGCGATCAGCGCATTGAGGTGGCCCGCAACTCCATTTGGGCTGCGAATGGAAAAGGCCTTCTGTAGTTCCGGGATCGACGGGGAACATCCATGCTCGCGCCGGAAGGCGAGAATGTAATCGTAGATCTCGCGCTGGCGGTCTGTCAGCGTCACGTATAAATTCTTATACGAGGAGGATTCAGGTTGTCAATGCCCGGGTTGTTCGACGAGATACCGGAGCGGCGGTTGCAGCTCGCCGAGAGGTTGCGCGAACTGGCGCTGCGAAATGTGTGGATCGGCACCAGCTCTTGGAAATACCCTGGCTGGCTTGGGCAAATATACACTCCCGAGCGATACCGGACGCGCGGGAAATTTTCGCAGAAGAAGTTTGACGAAACTTGCCTTGCCGAGTTTGCCGAGACCTTTCATGCGGTGTGCGGCGACTTCGCGTTCTACCAGTTTCCGTCTCCTGAATACTGGGCCAAGCTGTTCCTCGGTTCGCCTGCAAACCTGCACTTCGCATTCAAGGTTCCCGAACACATCACGGTCAAAACCTGGCCGGGGCATGCGCGCTACGGTCAGCGCGCAGGACTCGAGAACGAACACTTTCTCGACGCGCAGTTGTTCGAAGCTGCGTTTACCCGGGTGCTCGATCCGCATCGTGCGCGGGTGAGCGTGCTGATCTTCGAGTTCGGCACGTTTTCTAAAGGCCAATTCGCCGGCGTGCATGAGTTCATCGATAGGCTCGATCGCTTTCTCTCTTCCCTGCCCCCCGATTGGCGCTATGCCGTGGAGATTCGCAATGCCGAGTATTTAGAACCGGAGTATCTGCAATGTCTACGCCGCCACAACGTGGCCCATGTATTCAATTCGTGGACTCGCATGCCGGAGTTGACCACGCAGCTCGCAATTGACGGTATCCAAACCGCGGAATTCACAGTTACCCGCGCTTTGCTCCGTCCGGGACGATCCTACGAACATGCCGTTCAGCGATTCGCTCCCTATGAGAAAGTGCAGGAACCGCATGAGAGCGTGCGCGAGGCGCTGCGGGAAATCGTGCGGCAAGGTGAGGCGACCCGCAAAGGCACGTTCGTGTATGTAAACAACCGGCTGGAAGGAAATGCTCCAGGCACGATCGAAGCGATACTGGATTTGGATGGCGAGGGGAAATAAACGATTCGGAGACCACGATGAAGAGTGTCAGCCCATATTTGAACTTTGACGGAAATTGCCGCGAGGCCATGACCTTTTACGCCAGTTGCCTGGGCGCGGAGTTGGAAATGATGCCGTTCTCACAGATGCCCGGCGGCGCGGCGCCCGGGACCGAAGACCGCCTGATGCACTCCCGCCTGTCGAAGGGCAGCGTGACCATCATGGCCTCGGATACGATGCCCGGAACGACGTCGCAGCAAGGCAACAACTTCTACCTCTGTGTGAGCCC
>JBDTVQ010000388.1:0-6635 GCA_040007195.1 Acidobacteriota bacterium
GAGGTAATCGTTCCAAACGAACTGCTGCTGCGGTTACCCTCAGGCGTGTTGAAGTTGGTCTTGTTGGTCAGGTTGAAGAACTCGGCGCGGAATTCGATCTTCCACTCTTCTTTGGGAAGCGGGAAATCTTTGTGCAGGCCGAGGTCGGTTTGATAGAAGCTGGGTCCGACGACGGTGTTGCGGCCGCCGTTACCGAACGGATTGCTTTCGGTCGAAGGAATGATCACAACGCTGGCCGGGTTCAGGTAGTTGAACCATTCGCCATTCGGCGTCTTCGGATCCCCGACGATATTGGGCCGGTAGGTGCCCGTGCTGGCCACCTGCTGACGGGATACGGGCGAGTAGCGCAGATTCACCGGCGTACCGCTGGTGAGCGTCGTGATTTGAGTGACGCGCCAGCCGCCAAGCACGGCCTGGCTTACGCCGTTCCAATTGGAACCGAAGCTGCGGCCTTTGCCGAACGGCAGGTCCCACACGAAGGTGAGCGTATCGTTGAACTTCTGGTTGTAGCCGCTGACGGCTTTGTTCTGCTGCAACTGGCTGTAGAGGACGCGCGAATCGTCGCCGTTCTGCACTTCCAGATGGCCGCTGGCGTTGTCGAGCGCCTTGGAGTAGGTGAACGAGTTCAGCAGGTAGAACCCCTTGGCAAAGCGGCGCTCCAGTTTCGCTTGCAGCGCGTTGTAGTTCGCCCAGCCGCCGTTATAGGCGCCTTGAATCTGGCTGAAGCCGGTGATCGGCCGGCGCTGATCCACCGTCAGATTCGCTCCGGGTGCATTGAGGCTCGCCTCATTCACGTCCGAAAGAATCAACAGCTTGTTCGAGCGGTTGGCAACGTAGGCGACATCGAGCACGGTGTCCTTGGCAATTTCCTGTTGAACAGTGAAGTGCCAGCTCATTGTGTAGGCCGTACGCGTGTCGGCGGGAATGTAGTTCGTGCGCGTGGTCAGCGGGCTGACGCGCGACGGATCGAGCAGGTTCGTCGGATAGCCGTCCTGCGTCGGGCGGAAGCAGGTGTTCGGCGCCTGGTTGGCGGCGCAGGCTCCCTGACCCGGCTGCTGGTTGATGGAGACGTTGAGAATGCCCGGCAGGTTGTAGCTGAGCAGGTTCTCGCCGCCCATGCGGTTGAAGTGAATGTAGCTGACGCCGAAGCCGGAACGGATGACCGTCTTCGGCCGAAGCGTATAGGCAAGTCCGAAACGCGGTGCGAAATTGTTGCGGTCCGGATTGACCAGCGAGCGGTCATAGATGGACCCGTCTTTGGCCTGAATCAGCGACCGCGAAGCCGGATCGAAGTTGGACAGAATGTTGTCCTGCTCCCACTGCGGCGTCGCGTATTCGTAGCGCATGCCCATGTTCAGCGTGAGCTTGGGGCTGAGCTTAAAGTCGTCGTGCACATAGAGGAAGTTCATCCGCTGGCGCAGGTGCACGATCAGTGCGTTGTTGAGCGAATAGCTGTTGCGCAGGCCGAACATGAAGTCGGCGAGATTGTAGAGGTTGTTCGACGAAGACGTAGGAGCGCTGAAGCGGCTGCCGTAGGAATCCTGTCCATACTTCGGATTGAAGTCGTCGATCTCGGTGTTGATGGCCTGGTATTCCCAGCCGGCTTTCAGCGAGTGGCGTCCTTCCAGGTGCGTCCAGTTCACTTTCGGGTTGACGACGAAGGGATTCTGGAACTGGGGATTGGACGACTGCTGGCCGAACTGCGGATACCCGCTCACGCTCTGCGCGTAGAGGCCGCCGGCAAACCGGGGATCTTCGGGAAGCCCTTTGATTCCGTAGGCGACGCTGGCCGGGGGCTGGCCGATAAACACCGGGAACTTCCCGCCTTCCGTCTTGCCGATGCCGACGCGAAACTCCATGACGGACTTAGCGTCCATCGTCCAGGTGGCGCCGCCGGCGAGTTGATAGTTCAGCACGCGAACGTTGCCGTTGGAGTTGCCGCCCGAAGGACCGGGGATTGCCGGTGGCTCGAAGTTGGTCATCAAGCGGTGGCTATAGCGTCCGAACATCGTCCACTTCGAATTGGCATAGTAATCAACCTTGAGGTCGCCCTTGTTGTTCACATCGGAGCGCCGCGGGAGAGATTCGAAATTGTTGGTGCTTCCGGCGCGATTCGGGGCCGGCAGTTCATTCAACACCTTCTGCGCGAACGGTGTGATGTCGCTCAGAGGGATGATGCCGTTGGGGTAGTCTTTGCCGGTGAGCGGGTTGCGCACGGGTAAGCCGATGTTGCCCGACCGCTCCGAAAGCAAGGGAAGCGTGTTGATCTGCAGGTCGGTGGTAATGCGGCGATAGCCCTCGTAGTCGGCGAAGAAGAACAACTTGTCGCGCTTGATGGGGCCGCCGAAGGCGCCGCCGAACTGATTCTGTACCATCGTCGGCTTGCGATTTTCACGCGGCTTGAAGAAGCCTACGGCATTCAGTTTCGTGTTGCGCAGGAACTCCCAGCCAGCCCCATGGAACTGGTTGGTGCCGCTGCGAATGCTGGCGTTGATCACCGCGCCGCCCGCGCGGCCATATTCGGCCGAGTAGTTATTCGTCTGAACTTTGAACTCGGCCACGGCGTCCGGCGAAAGCTGGACCACCTGGTTCGAGAAACCCTGGTTCGACGTGCCGTAGGCGTTGTTGTCCACACCATCGACGACGAAGTTGTTCAGCGAACTGCGCAGGCCGTTCACGTTGAACGAAGAATCGCGCGAGGTGGAAATGGCGGACTTGCGCACGCCCGGCGCGAGCAAGGCCAGATCCGCGTATGCACGGCCGTTGAGCGGCAGGTTGACGATCTGCTGCGAGCCGATCACCTGGCCGCGATCGCTCGAATCGGTTTCGAGCACGGCGACGGCGCCGGAGACCGTGATGCTCTCAGCCACCTGGCCGACCTGCATGGTGAGGTCGACGCGTTGGCGGGCGTTGACGGTGACGGTGAACTGCTCAGACACGGCACGGGAGAAGCCCTGCTTTTCCGCTGTTACCTTGTACTGGCCGATGCGGACGTTTCCGATTTCGAAGTTGCCATTGTTGTCGGTGTTCTTGGTGACAGCGACGCCGGTCTGGATGTTCTCCAGCGTGACTTTCACTTCGCCAATTACCGATTGTGTAGAGTCGCGAACCGTGCCCAGCACGGTCGCTGTTTCAAATTGTGCAAACGTTGGCATTAACGAAAATGCCAAGGCGCACACGTAGCGCATAGGTGATTTCATATCGTAGACCTCCTGAAGGAACACCCGGAGTATCGCACTTGGATATGTAAGCGACATTGCCCCAGTGTTACGAACAGATGTCACAAGTTTAGCGGATTATCGACCTCGTGCGCAGCCAGTCGGCGAGCCGGGCAGGCCAACTTGATAGCGTGGCGTCGGACCAGGCCAGACCGACGCCGTGGGGCCCCTTTTCATAGATATGGAGCTCAGCGGGGACTCCCGCCCGGCGCAGGGCGAGGTAATAGTAGATGCTGTTCTCAACCGGGACGCTGGTGTCGGCATTTGTGTGGAACAGGAACGTGGGCGGCGTTTCGGGGGTCACCTGCTGATCGCTCGAAAGCCAGACGGCCAGCGAACGGTCAGGATCGTTGCCCAAGAGGTTGCGCTTGGAGCCCTGGTGCGTCCACGGCTCGGTAAAGGTAATGACGGGGTAGGCGAGGATGGCGAAGTCCGGGCGGGAGCTGGCGCGCTCGATGGAGTCCGGGGCGGAGGCGTCGCCGCGGTCCCAGTGAGTGGAGAGCGAAGAGGCGAGGTGGCCGCCGGCGGAGAAACCCCAAATTCCGACGCGATTCGGATCCACTCGATATTCGGAGGCGCGGGCACGGACGGTACGCATGGCGCGGGCGGCGTCGCCGATTTCGATCGGATGGTGATAGGTGGGCCCGAGCCGGTATTTCAGCACAAACGCCGAGATGCCGAGGGAGTTCAGCCACTGGGCGATCTGCTTGCCTTCGTGATCGATCGCCAGGCCGCCATAGCCGCCGCCGGGACAGACGATGACAGCCGCGCCGTTGGTGCGCTCGGGCGGTGCAATCCACGGAGTGAGTGTGGGAATGTCTTTGTCGGCGGTGCCGAGAGCTCCCGGCGCACCGTCTTTCCACAGCGGGAGCGATGGGGGATCGGCTACGGGACGCTGGGCGAATACCGGGAGGGAGAGGCAAAGCAACAGGGCGAAACGCATGTTGTCTATTCTGCCCGTTTTTCGCCGAGCAGATTGACCAGTGCGGGACCGAGCGTGTCGTGCTCAAATACGAAGCCGCTCTTTAGCGCCGCTTCGGGCAGCACGCGCTGGCTGGAGGTGACGACGCTCGCCATCTCACCAAACATCAGACGTACGGCAAACTCCGGCACCGGGATCATCGCCGGACGGCGCAACGTGCGGCCGAGGAGATGGGTGAATTCGGAGTTGCGCACCGGGTTCGGCGCGGCGGCGTTCAGAGGCGCATCGAGAGCCGGAGTCTCGATGGCGTGAACAAGCAGGCGGATCATGTCGTCGAGGTGAATCCAGCTCATCCACTGTTCGCCGGATGCGATCTTGCCGCCAACGCCCCATCTGAACGGAGGCAGCATTTGTTCCAGCGCGCCGCCATCGGGATGGAGCACGATGCCGGTTCGCATGGAGATGACGCGCATCCCCAGCTCTCGCGCACCCGCGGCTGCCTGTTCCCACTGCACGCAGACTTCGGGGAGAAAGCCGGAGCCGGGCTTGGAGGACTCTGTGAGCTTTTCATCACCACGGTCGCCGTAGTAGCCGATGGCCGAAGCGCAGACCAGCACCCGCGGCCGTTGCTCCACCTTGGCGAGGGCGGAGACCAGGAGGTTCGTGGAATCGATACGGCTCGACCGAATTCGACGCTTCACGTCGGCGGTCCAACGCTGGGCGACGGGCTCGCCGGCAAGGTGGACGACGGCATCCGCGCCTTCGAGTGATTCGAGCGGGGGCTCGCTGGTGGCGGCGTCCCAAATGGAGAACCGGGCCGCGGCGAGCATACCTTTCTTTGGGGCGCGCCCCAGCAGGTGCAACTGGTGGCCACGGGCGTCGAGCTGCGACACCAGGCGATTGCCGATGAATCCCGACGCTCCGGTTAAGGTGATTCGCATCCCGATCCGTTCCCACCCACTTGGCTATTCTAGACTGCTCTTATTTAATACGAAACGGATCGGCGCCGGTTGACTCCATGTGGGCGATTTCGCGCAGATAGGCATCGACGCTCGTCTTACGCTTCATGCCATCCAGCGACATGTACCGGATCATGCCGAAGATGGGGCGGTCCTGCCAGGGGCGGTCGTGAAGGCCGAAGCACCACAAGATGTTCGTGTAAGTATTGGGGTCGCGGCCGTCGAGGGCATATTTGTCATGCAGATAGACCATCGTGTCGAGCGCGTCTTCGGGGCGCGGCGACCATTCGATGATCTTCTTGCCCCAATACATGCGGTAGTAGCCGTGGATCTTGCCGCGCAGGAGCAATTCCTTTTGCGTGGCGTTCCAGAGCGCATCGTGGGTGGCGGCGTGTTCGAATTCGTCGCGGGTGTAGTTCGGATCGCGCGGATCGGCGGCGTGTTTGCGCAGGGTTTCCTTGGCCCAGTTGGGGATGGAGTCGAGCGACCCTGGCTCCGTGGCCCACATAGCGTGATTGAAGGCGAGCTCGCGGCGGACGATCAATTCTTCCAGGAATGGCTCGGGGTTGAGGTCGTTCTCCATCGCGGCGAGTTGCGCGCCGAGGGCAATTTCGTGCACCGAGATGTGGCCGAAGTGGAGGTACGGACTGAGGTTTGAGGTGGCGTGGTCGGAGGGGTTGTTGCGGCCGGTGTCGTAGCGTTTGAGATTGCTTTTCAGGAAGTGATCGAGATAGCGCCGCGCTTCCGTGTATCCGCCGCGGAAGGTAATCGA
The DNA here is from genome assembly GCA_040007195.1 of Acidobacteriota bacterium. Taxonomy (GTDB): domain Bacteria; phylum Acidobacteriota; class Terriglobia; order Bryobacterales; family Bryobacteraceae; genus JAFLBB01. The sequence goes on from JBDTVQ010000388.1 coordinate 5,872, forward strand.
CGGCGGGATGGTGTGGTCAATTTCACAAGATGCCGTGAGCTCGGCGACGTTTTCCGGCCGGACTTCGGTGTGCCATTCCGGGGGCGGGGCAGTCCAGGGGTGTTCGACAGGTATGCGGTCGACAGGGCGCAGCCAGTCGGGCAGCATCCGCTTGATTTTCGGCCGGATTGTGTAGGCCCCATACTCTTTCTTTTCATGGAGCTGCATGGGAACGATGCAGCTTGAGTCGACGGCCTCATAGGCAACGCCGATCTTTGAGGGTACTGTCGAATTGTGTCGAGAAGCGACGAAGGTGGGATAGTCGTCGGTGACCACGACAGCGGCGTCGGCGGCGAGGCGGTAGAGAAGGTCGTTTGCGTCGGTCCTGGTCCTACGAAGATAGAAGCCGTAACCGATTCCCCGGCGGGCCAAGGCGCGTTGCGTATCGGGGACTCCTTCGAGAATGAACTGATGGAAGCGATCGCTGGCGTAGGGATAGCTGAAGGTCAGCCCTTCATAGACAAGCAGCGGAAGGCCGAGATGGTTGGCTTGCGAGACCGCGTGTTCTAGGGCGTGATTCGACTCGGCGCGCCGGTTCATCTGCATCCAATAGAGGACGAAATTCGCGCCGGCGCGTGGGGAAGCGCCATTCAACTGGCGCACGCGCATGTTCAGATTGACCACCTTATTGGGATGTCTAAACCTCGGGGCCGGATAGAATAATAGAAGTTACCCATGCGAGCCTGGAACCGGGCAAAACTTCTCTGGGCATACCTCACCAAGCG
>JBDTVQ010000389.1:0-6616 GCA_040007195.1 Acidobacteriota bacterium
GATATGACATGGAGTTCTCCCTCGGCAAACAAAACTAGGCCGACATGTTATTCCGGCAAATCCGGGAAACCAAACGGCAATTCGGAGAAATGTAGCTTTTGTGTCTGTTGTAAATTTTCGCGTCAACGTCATACACTGTACGTACATTTCGAGAGTGAGGATGTTATGCCAATCGCAAATCGCCGCCCCCCTGTCCGAACCAGCCGTCTGAACATCCGGGCTACGACGCGGCAGGAAAATTTGATCCGTACAGGTGCAGAGACCGCCGGGCTCAGCGTGACGGAGTTCATTCTTGAAAGTGCCTGTCAGCAGGCTGAGCACATCCTGTCTGAGAAACAGACTTTCATCGCGACGCCGAAACAGTGGCAGGCTTTCGCCGAAGCGCTGGATAGACCAGCCATGGTGAAACCCGAACTTGCCCTGCTCCTTTCACAAGCGAAACCCCGAAAGCGTACCCCGCGAAAGTGACGGCGATCGAGAAGCTCACACGCAATCACGATTGCTCCACATTTGATTGTGGAAAATCCTCATTGAACGATTGGTTGAAGCGTTTTGCGTTAACGAATCAACAGAATGATTCCGCCATTACCTATGTTGCCGCCCGCGCCAGCAAAGTGATTGGTTACTATTCGCTATCGGCGGGTTCGGTTCAGAAGGAGATGTCTTCGGCACGCATCGCAAAAGGATTGGCAGCTCATCCCATAGGAGTAATACTGCTCGCGCGCCTGGCTGTGGATCTTAGGGAGCAGGGGAACGGACTCGGAAAACAACTGCTGCTGGACGCCTTGATACGGGCAGCGGAAGCAGCAAGTTCCATTGGAGCACGCGCCATGCTGGTACACGCTATCGATGACGAAGCGGTGAGCTATTACAAAGAATTTGGATTCGAGCCTTCGCCGCTCGATCCGAAACAACTCATGCTGCTGATGAAAGACTTGCGAGCGACTTTGAAGTCACTCAAGTAATTCAGGAGAGAACCAGGAATGAAATCGACACTCGCTGTTGCCTTACTGATCTGCGGCGCAGCCATCGCGGTCGCTCAAAAACCCTCTGCGTCTTTCGATCGCGGTCACAGCCTGCAGGGGTGGCAGAACCCGGACTTCGCAGCAGTGACGGCCAAGTGCAAGACACCGCCAAAGCCGTTTTCGATCGGGGCTCCGGCATCGAGCGCCAGTACCGTTCCTCCGCCAGCGCCCACGCTGCCCAAGCCTGCAGCAATACCGGGCATACTCGCGGCGGGCCAATCCTGGAAAGTCGTATGGTCGTGGGAAGGCAACAACGCCGATGGACCGATCGCCGCCGACAACGGCACGATCCTGTTCGCGAACAACGACGCAAGCAACGTCATGAAGCTCGATCCTGCTACCGGGCTCGCGACGGTCGTGTTCGACAAGACGAATACAGGTGGCGCTGTCTCTCGCAACAAGAAAGGCGCACTGTTCCTCGCCGTACGTGGTGTGGGTTCCGGTATCGAACAACTCGAGCCGCAGCGGAAAATGTTCGCGAACTCGTTCCACGGTGAACCGCTGGAGTGCGTCGGCGGCGCGGTCAATGATCTCTCGGCCGACAGCCTGGGTGGTGTGTATCTGGCCGTTACCGGAGGCGGGTTGTTTTACGTCAACGCCAAGGGCGTCATGTCGCAGTATGGCGAAGGCATCACGCAGGCAAACGGCATCATTTTGAGTCCCGACGAAAAGATTCTTTATGTCACCAATGGCGCAGTCGTGGTCGCCTTTGACGTGCAGTCCGATGGCGCTCTGAAGAACCAGCGCGAATTCGGAAAACTGCGTGGCGGCCAGAACGGCGACGGTTCTGCCGTCGACTCCCAGGGCCGTCTCTACGTGGCGACTCGCGCTTCGGCAGACGTGTTCGCTCCGAACGGAGAATTCCTCGGCTCGATCCCCGGTCCGCAAGGCATGCACGGCGTGGCGTTCGGAGGCAAAGACAAGAAGACTCTTTTCGGCATCGTTTTTTACGGAGCGTGGGGCACGCCGAGCGCCAGAAACGAGATCGTTGCGCTGCCCATGCTCGCGCAAGGTTACGCGGGACGGGCGAAGTAAAGGTCGTTGTGAAACTCACATTTGCGTTCTTGTTGTTCGCTGCCTTTACACCGGCGGGTGACGTGTCGGCTGTCCGCTTTGCGGAGAACCCGTTGTTGACGTTGAAGTCCTCGCCCTCGATCGGCGACAACATCAACGGTCCAAGCGTGATCAAGGTTCCCGATTGGGTCCCCAACAAGCTGGGCAAGTACTACATGTACTTCGCGCATCATCGCGGGATGTACATCCGACTCGCCTATGCGGATTCGCTGCATGGCCCGTGGAAAGTTTATGAGCCCGGCGTGCTGAATGTTTCCGAGACCGCGTTTTATCGCCCGCAGCCCGATCCGGATGCGGAAATTTACGGCGTGTACACGCACGTGGCTTCGCCAGAGGTGTACGTCGACGAAGTGAACAAGCGACTGATCATGTGGGTGCACGGCCAATTTTCAGACGGCAAGAAGTGGCCCGAGGATCCGCGGGAAGCGCATACCTGGCTGCAGCAGAACGGATACTCGCAGAACACGCAGGTGACGCTCTCGACCGATGGACTCCACTTCAAGGCGCAGCCCGCAATCACTGCCGATCCCTATCTGCGCGTATTCGAGCATAACGGCGAGTTCTACGGAATCGTGCGTCTTGGCCGGCTGGTCCACGCTTCCGATCCGCTGAAGAAGTTTGAGGCGGGGCCCAGCCCGTTCCGCGACACTCCGTTTAACAATCAGGTGCGCCACGTTGCGCTGTTCAAGGATGGCGATACGCTTCACATCTTTTTGTCCGCCATTGGCGCTGCGCCCGAGAAGATTGTCCACACCACCATGTCTCTTAAAGGGGATTGGAAAGAGTGGAAGGTGGGGGCCTTCGACGACGTCCTGAATCCGGATGCGCCCTATGAGTGTCCCGATTGGCCGGTTCGACCTTCTGAGGTTGGGGAGATTTACGGCGCCGCGCGGCAGCTGCGCGATCCCGCTGTCTATGTCGAAAGTGGCAAGATCACGCTCTTTTACACGGTGTGTGGCGAACAAGGCATCGCCGCCGCCGACATTAACCTCAAGAAGTGATCTTTACTGTTTGATGGTGTGCGCATTGTCTTTCTCGTTGTCACAAACGTCTTCGATCAAGTCCGTGTCGGGAAGCAGGTGCAGACTCAGCTTGACGGTCCAGGGTTTGGCGTAGGCCCCGGGGTCATCGAAGGTCATCAAGACTTCCATCTCGCCGATGTTGATGCGGCGGAACCGCTCGGTTGTCTTCAAGGCATCCGTGTGTGGATGTCCGTTGTCGTCCAGCCACGTCTTGTCGTTGAACCCCCGGGTCTCGACCACGAAGGTTTCGCCATCCCAATGCCCAACCGACGAACCAAGCCAGCCGGGATTCAGATCCGCGGGAAACGGGCGTCCGTCGGTAAACACCTGACGGAAGCGCGCGAACTCTTCATAAAGGATCAAGGTAAGACCTGCGGTGTGCACGATCTTGAATGGCTGGTTTGGGATGAGCATCGCGTCTGGAATACCGTGGGGCAAACATCGTTCAGACGGGCGGCCCGCACTCTCGACGCGACGTCGTTCGCGATAGATCGCTTCAGCCGACGGCAACATCGTGAGTGCGGAACCGGGCACGAGATAATTCTCGAGGTTAAAAAAGGCCGGCCCGGGCTCCGTCGTCCGCTTCTCTCCTAAAACGCTGCCCCAAACGCCGGAAAGATCTGGAGTGCCAGTCGCCAATCGAGGCGCCGGGGCCTTCAGGTTCGGCTCTCCGTTTGCTGTGCGCGGCAGTCCGGCACTCGGATAGCGAATCCATTGCGCGGAAGCGGTACCTTCCATAAAAAGGAAGATCATGAGAACTGAGAGTAGAGCGGTCTTTCGGTGTGGGTCCATCATCGCGACAATCTACAAGAATAACGAAAGCATTCCCAGCAGTTCTCAAACCGTCGCTCGTGTTACGCTGCACCGCAGAATTTCGGCCCGGAAGGAACACCGCATGTCTCGAACTATCACTAGAGCCGCACGACTCGCGCTTGTCTTAACCCTTGAGATCGCCACATCACTGTCCGTTCTGCAAGTCCTGCAGGCGCAGCAGGCGCCGCAAACTGCACCGGCCGGCGAAATTGTCGGCGTCGGCAACTTCGGACATATCGTCGCGGATCTCGACAAGTCGCTTGGCTTCTATCGCGATGTGCTCGGACTCACGGTCACGGGAAACATCCCCTACGGGCCGAATGACGCTGTCGCAAAATTCGGACACACGGAGGGCGGACAATCGCGGGTCGCCGTGCTTCGGGTACCTGGACTGGCGATGGGCATCGAACTCATCGAATACAAAGACATCGAGCGCAAGGTGCAGAGCCCGCGCTTCGTTGATCCGGGCGCCGCCAATCTCTCCCTGAACGTTCGCAATCTGGATGCGCTGTTCCCGAAGATCGCGGCATATCCGGGAGTGAAGATCCTGTCCAAGGGCGGCAAGCCTGTAACGGTCATCACGCCGAACGGCACGCTGCACGCGGTGTTTGTGCAGGACCCGGACGGCTTTGTCGTCGAGATGCTCGATGTGGCGAACCCGCCGGCCAATGCGCCTGCGGGCTCCGTCATTGCCGGCTCCGCCTTCGAAGCCGCAGTGCGCAACAGCGAAGCGTCCGTGAAGTTCTACAACGAACTTCTCGGCTTTGATCTGAAACTCGGCGCCGCCTTCAATGACAATCAGGATATGGCAGCGACGGCCGGGGCTCCGGGTGCAAGCTTCCGTCAAAGCACCGCGCGAATTCCGGGCACTGCGGTTCCCTTCACGCTGATCGAGTTCAAAAACATCGAACGCAAGGAACTCTCGGGCCGCACGCAGGACCCGGGCACAACGGTGCTTCAGCTCATCGTCCGCGACGTTACCGCACTCACCGCAAAACTCAAGGCCGCTGGGGTGCAGATTGTGACGACAGGCGGCGAGCCCGTGCAGGTTTCGCCGGCACTCAAGATCGTGATCGTAAAAGATCCGAACAATCTCCTGCTTGAACTTGCGGAACGCGGACAGCGCTAAAGTCGACCGACTGCGCTTTTCGTCACTTCTGCATTCGGGGACCGTCCCCTGAATTCCGAACGTGCAGGACAAACCCCGTGATGTCGTCATACTGCCGGGCGGGCCCGACAAATGTATTCACGTCTGTCATCACGCGATCCAACGTCTCCTGCGCACTGTGCATCGATGGGTTCTTCAGGCAATCGAGCAGCCGCTCCTCACCGTAATCTTCCTCTCTATCATTGATGGCTTCGACGACGCCGTCGGTGAAGATGAACACGATATCTTCAGCCTCAAGCTGTACTCGCCCGGAAGGATAGACACTCTCTCGTCCCGGAAATTGCGGTATTCCAAACGGCGGCCCACCCGTCGAAAGACGTTCGATCTTGCCGGAAGCCCGTCGCACGATCGGATCGTTATGTCCTGCGTTGACGTAAACCAACTCTCGCGTCTCCAGATTGAGTTGGCCGATAAATGCTGTCGTAAAACGCCGGCCATCGAGACTGTGGGCGCGGCAGTAGCGATCCAGACCAAAGACGATCTCATCGAGCGTCGCGGAAGTTGCAGTGAGAGTGTGCAGGCTGGCCTGAAACGTGGCCATCAGAAGCGCCGCAGGAATGCTCTTGCCGGCGACATCTGCCACGACGATCAATAAAGGCTGATGGCCTGCATCGCCGACCGGAACCGCACGGACAAAGGCATCGAAGTAGTCGCCCGCAACCGTGTTCTGCGGACGTGTGGCAAAAGCAATATCGAGGCCCGGCACGAGCGGTGGATGTTCGGGCACCAGCCATTCCTGAATTTCGCGGGCAATTTCAAGATCGCGCTTCATCGTCACGCGATCGGCCAGCTCGACCGCCAACAGGACGAAGAGAATCGCAACGCCGATGCCACCCACTTCAATCGTGGTTTGCCGGTGGTTGGGTAAATGGATTGTGGGATGAAAGATTAAGAAGAAAATTGCGGCGAGGAGCAGCACGCGCCGGGCTGGCGAGAGCTTCATCAACATGGCCTGGAATAGTGCCCAGACCGAACGAATGGCCTTTCCTATTTTTCCGCGCGATCGCCCGTCAATTTCTTCCCAGTCGACGTCTGCGGAATAGAGACGGTAGCTGGACCTTGCTTCGGATTGGAACTGTCCCCATAGCTCCGACAGCTCCAGACCATCGGTGACCCGTGCCCAAAACAATCGAATGCGGTTCGGTTTCGTCTTCCGGTCTCGACGCGGCGGTTTGGATTTAATAGCCATCGAGGCCGATTATACGGCACGACCATGAAGACAAGGTCAGCCGGCCCAGACGGGGTAAAGGCGGCGGGCGAGCAGGATGACGGGGAAAAACACTGCCGACCAAAGAAGCAGAGCCGGTCCATAGCGCAGAATAAAGAGCGCCATTCCCAACAGGGTTTCCACAGCGGCGTGATATCCATCGATAGAGGCGTTTGAAAGACGAGTTCCTGCCGACGGCGTCGACAGCTCGATCTGTGCGTGATACTCCTCGGACATTTCGAGCTGAACCGTCGCAAACTGCACCTTGTTGCTCATATCCTTCTGCTGCGCTTCCATCCGCTCGATC
>JBDTVQ010000390.1:0-6611 GCA_040007195.1 Acidobacteriota bacterium
CCGGTCCCCGAGCCTGGAACATAAGGAGATGACTCAATGCGATTCATGATGATTGTGAAAGCCAGCAAGGATTCCGAGGCGGGCGTGATGCCGGAGCCGGAACTGCTCGAAGCGATGGGCAAGTTCAACCAGGAGATGATCAGCGCGGGCGTGATGCTGGACGGCGCGGGACTGCAATCGAGCGCCAAGGGTGCGCGGGTGCGGATTGGAAAAGACGAGAAGGCGAAGCGCACGGTGATCGACGGTCCGTTCGCCGAGATCAAGGAGTTGATCGCGGGTTACTGGGTGATTCAGGTGAAGTCGAAGGAGGAAGCGATTGAATGGGCGATGCGCTGCCCGTCGCCGCATCCGGGCGAGGAGTGCGAGTTGGAGCTGCGCCAGTTCTTTGAGATGGAGGACTTTGGCGGCCAGGCGTAGCCAGGACAGCGCGCAGGAGACAACGATGCAATACATCATGATGCACAAGACGAACGCCGACAACGAGGCCGGGCTGCCGCCGCCGATGAAGGTGATCGAAGGGATGGGCGGGTTGATAGGTGAGATGGTGTCGGCGGGCGCGTTTCGCGCCGGAGAGGGGCTGAGGCAGAGTTCGCTGGGTGTGCGGCTGAACTTCGTGAGTGGGAAGCGGACGATTACGCCCGGACCGTTCCAGGGTGGAAACGAACTGGTGGCGGGATTCGCGATTGTGCGGGTGCAGTCGATCGAAGAAGCGGTTGAATGGGCCACCAAGTTTGCGGGAGTTGTCGGCGACGTTGAGATCGATATTCGACCTGTAACCGAGGCGTGGGATCTGGGCATGTGCCCGAAGCCAGAAGGCGAGGCCGGAACTCGCTTCATGCTGGCGCACAAGGCGGACAAGAACTCCGAGGCAGGTGTGCCGCTGGCGACGAATCGGATGGTGGAGATGGGAAAGCTGGTGGAAGAGATGAAGACGGCCGGCGTGATGGTAACTGCGGCGGGCTTGGCGCCGAGTTCCCAGGGCGTGCGGCTGAACTTCGCGGATGGCAAGCGGACCGTGACGGATGGGCCGTTTGCGGAGTCAAAGGAGTTGATCGCGGGCTACTGCATTATCGAAGCGGAGTCGCTCGAAGAGGCGATGAAGTGGTCGACGCCGTTTGCGGAACTAATTGGCGACGTGGAAATCGATATTCGCCCGCTGTATCATGCTTCGAACTAAGGAGAGAGAACGATGCTGAAGAAGATCGGAATCGCCGTAGGGGTTTTACTGCTGGGCGTCGTGGGATTTGCGATGACCAAGCCGGACTCGTTCCATGTGGAGCGGTCGATCACGGTGCAGGCGCCGCCGGAGAAAATATACCCGCACATCAATGACTTTCACACGTGGGGTGAGTGGTCGCCGTGGGAAAAGATGGACCCAGCGATGACGAAAACTTACAGCGGCGCGCCGAGTGGCAAGGGCGCGATCTATGAGTGGCAGAGCAAGGAAGTGGGTACGGGGCGGATGGAGATACTGGATTCGAATCCAACGACCGGAGTCATGATCAAGCTGGACTTCGTGGCACCGTTTGAGGCGCACAACGTGGCGGACTTCACATTTGTCCCGGAAGGAGGCGCCACGAAAGTGGTGTGGGCGATGAACGGGCCGAATAACTTCGTGTCGAAGGTGATGCAGGTGTTCATGAGTATGGACTCCATGGTCGGCAACGATTTCGAAAAGGGCCTGGCGTCGTTGAAGACAGTGGCGGAGAAGTAGGAAGCGGGCGGTTGCGGTAAGCGGCAGAAAGCTGGTGTGATCGGTAGCAGTGGCGGCTACCGATACACACCGGGCAATTGACGCGGTTTGGCGCATTGAGTCGGCAAGGCTGATTGCGGGCCTGGCGCGAATCGTGCGCGACGTTGGGATTGCGGAAGAACTGGCGCAGGATGCTTTGGTAGCGGCGTTGGAGCAGTGGCCGAAGTCGGGGGTGCCGGACAATCCGGGCGCGTGGCTGATGGCGGCGGCGAAAAACCGGGCGATCGATCTATTGCGCCGGAAGAAGCTGATTGAGCGGAAGCACGAAGAACTGGGGATTGCGGCCGAGGATCGTCAGGATTCGGCGGCGGCAGAGGTAGAAGCCGCATTGGACGACGATGTGGGCGACGATTTGCTGCGGCTGATGTTCGTGTCGTGCCATCCGGTGTTGTCGCCTGAAGCGCGTGTGGCACTGACGCTGCGGCTGCTGGGCGGATTGACGACAGGGGAAATCGGGCGGGCGTTTTTGATCTCGGAGACAGCGGTGGCGCAACGCATTGTGCGTGCGAAGAAGACACTGGCCGAGCGGCGAGTGCCGTTTGAGGTGCCGCGCGGGGAAGAGCTTGCCGAGCGTTTGGAGTCCGTGCTTGAAGCGATCTATTTGATCTTCAACGAAGGCTATTCGGCGACCGCGGGAGACGATTGGATGCGGCCGGGGTTGTGCGAAGACGCTATGCGGGTGGGGCGCATACTGGCGGGGCTGATGCCAAAGGAGCCGGAGGTGCTGGGGCTGGTGGCGCTGATGGAGTTGCAAGCGTCGCGGGCGCGGGCGAGGACGGGGCCCGACGGGGAACCGGTGCTGCTGCTGGACCAGGATCGTGCAACGTGGGATCAGTTGCTCATCCGGAGGGGGCTGGCGGCGTTGGGGCGGGCGGTGGCACTGGGAGGGGCGAACGGGAAGTATGTTCTGCAGGCGGCGATTGCCGCGTGTCATGCACGGGCGCGGACGGCAGCCGAGACGGATTGGGGACGAATTGCCGCATTGTACGAAGAGCTGGCGCAGGCCGTGCCGTCGCCCGTGGTGGAGTTGAACAGGGCGATGGCTGTGGCGATGGCGTACGGTCCTGGAACGGGGCTGTTGTTGGTGGATGAGTTGGCCACCGAGCCGGCACTGGCGAACTATCACCGGCTGCCGAGCGTACGGGCGGATTTGCTCTTCAAGCTGGGGCGATTCGAGGAGGCGCGCGGAGAATTTGAGCGGGCGGCGGAGTTGACTTTGAACGCCCGAGAGCGCGAGATGCTGATCGCGCGAGCGCGGGCCTGTGGTTGATGGGGCGCTCCGATTGAGAAGATGGAAACATGTGCCGGAACATACGCCCGCTTTTCAATTTCGACCCGCCGGTGACCGAAGAAGAGCTGCGCGCGGCGTCGCTCCAGTTTGTTCGGAAGATCAGCGGGATTTCCAAACCGTCAAAGGCGAACGAACGCGTGTTCCTCGCGGCGGTGGACGAAATTGCGGGGATTTCGGCGCGGCTGATCGACGCGCTTGAGACGGCATCGCCGCCGAAGAACCGGGAAGAGGAAGCGGCGCGGAATCGCGAACGGTCGCGGGCAAGGTTTGGCGGGGCGGCGAACAAGGCCGGTGGCGATATACTGCCCGCATGAACTTGATGACACGCCGTGAAGCGATGGCGAGCGCCGCCGCGGCAGCCATGCCCCTGCGCGCGGCTGGGAAGAAACCGAACATCATATGGATGATGGCCGACGATCTGGGCTATGGCGACGTGGGCTTCAACGGCCAGAGGACGATTCAGACTCCGAATCTAGATAAGCTGGCGACGCAAAGCCTGCGGTTCACGGATGCGTATGCCGGATGCACGGTATGCGCGCCGTCGCGGAGTTGCCTGATGACGGGCTTGCACACGGGCCACACACCGATTCGATGCAACACAGGCGGCGCGCCGCTGTTGCCGGAGGAGCACACGGTAGCGGACCTGTTGCACGATGCGGGTTACAAGACGGGACTGTTCGGCAAGTGGGGATTGGGGAACATCGGAACCACGGGCGTGCCGTGGAAGCATGGGTTCGACGAATTTTTTGGATTCCTGCATCAAGCGCATGCGCACTTTCAATACCCGAGTTTCCTCTACAGCAACGACAAACAGTATCCGTTGGACGGAAACGAAAACGCGGGGCGGAAGACGTACGCCAACGATGTGATGAACGAGAAGGCGCTCGACTTTGTGCGGCGCAACAAGAGCAATCCGTTCTATCTGTATTTGTCATGGACGATGCCGCATTTTGAACCGCAGGTGCCAGAGGATTCGATGGCGCCGTATCGCGGAAAGGTTCCTAACGGAGAGCCGTACGTAGATCCGAAAGGCCGTTTGAAGCGGCAGGACGAATTGGGGCCGGCGTATGCGGGGATGGTGTCGCGCGTGGATCGTTACGCAGGAGCGGTGCTGGCGCTGCTGAAGGAATTGAAGCTGGAAGAAGACACGCTGGTCTTTTTTACAAGCGACAACGGCGGCGTCATGGGCAAGTTTCACAACGACTTTTTCGACAATACGGCGGGGCTGCGGGGGCAGAAGACGACGATGTACGAAGGCGGCATACGCGTACCGATGGTTGCGCGGTGGCCGGGGAAGATCGCGGCCGGAAAGACGAGTCCTTACTACTGGAACTTCGCGGATTTTCTGCCGACGGTGGCCGAGTTGACGGACACGAAGGCGCCGCAGGGCATTGATGGATTTTCGGTGCTGCCGACGCTGCTGGGCAAAAAACAGAAACCGCATGAATCGTTGTATTGGGAGTTGCCGCGGTACAACGGCGAGACGAAGGCGTTCCGCGCGGAGAAGCCGATGGCGGCAATGCGGCGGGGCACGATGAAGGTGGTGAGGCCGAAGCCCGATGCGCCAGTAGAGCTGTACGATCTGGCGGCCGACCGGCGCGAGACAACCGATCTTGCGGCGAAGATGCCGGATATCGCGGCTGGCATGGAAAAGCAGTTGGACGCAGCGAGAACGGAGCCGAGGCCGCAGAGCGAGCCGGCGCATCCGTGGTGGGATGCGCGGAGCTAGTTACGCTTCTCTATTCGCCGATATCCTCAAACCACAGATTTGGATTTTCAGCGATGAACGACCGCATCAGTTCGATGCAGGTTGGGTCGTCGACGATCTCCAGTTCCACGCCGCGCGACCGCAAATAGGCTTCGGGCCCACGGAAAGTTCGATTCTCGCCGATTACGATTCTGGGGATCTTGTAGAGGAGCGCCGTGCCGCTGCACATATCGCACGGGGAGAGCGTGGAGTAGAGAGTGGAGCGGGCGTAGTCAGCTGCCGGGAGCCGTCCCGCTTTTTCGATGCAATCCATTTCGGCATGGAGAATCGCACTGCCCTGCTGCACGCGGCGGTTGTGACCTCGGGCCGCGATGCGGCCATCAATGACGAGCACGGAACCGATGGGGATGCCGCCCTCCTGCAGTCCGAGCTTCGCTTCTTCGATTGCCGCCTGCAGGAATAGATCGCTCATGGGGATTTTGTCAGAAGCCGAACTGCGTGACGTTACTCGTGGACGAGCCCTGGAAGATTTGGACGGGCTGAAGGCCGGAGACGCCGGCGGGGATGCGCACGTTCACCTGATAGAGGCCGGTGTAGCCGGGGGCGAGGCCGCTGAAGAGGACTTCGGCATCGCGGCCGGCGATGGTGACCCGAGGGCGCGTTGTGGTTTCTTCAAGGAAGATGTTCTGTGCGCTGGCTTGCGTAGCGCCGAGTCCGGTGCAGTAGATTTCCAGGAACTCGCCGTTACGGATGGCGGCCGCGGCATTGCCGCGAACGAAGATGCCCGGTTGCGTGGCGAGGATAGGAACGGTGAGCGTATTTGAAGTTTCGGCGGGCGATCCGGCGGTGACGGTGACCTGACCCTGGCCCGGCGCAAGGCCGGGGGGCGCAACGAAATTGATCTGGCTGTCGCTCACGTAGAGGAGCGAGGCGGGCAGTCCGCTAATCGAGACCCGCACGTTGGCGAGCGAGTCGGAGAACGGGACCGTGCCCGAGGCGGTAGCGCCCGCGGCGAGTGAGGCTCCGAAGATGGTTCCGATGCCGCCGCTGACGATGCCGGGTACAAACGATGCGGCGTTGACAATGCCGCCATCGGCGATAAACGGGCGTGAGAGCGCGGTGGCTGCCGCGACTGCACCGTTGGATTCGATGACCAGGTTGAGTTGGTAGACGGGTCCAGGGCCAGGGACCCAGTTGAATCGCACGAAGCCGGATTCGTCGCTGGTTGCGGAGGTGGGCGACACGCTACCGCCCGAAACGGGCGCGGCCCGGACAACGTAACCGGCATAGGGCACGAGATTCGAATCTACGACCTGGACCCGTATTGATTCGGGAAGGGCGACATCGCCGCTGGCGCGCTGTTTGTCACCCGAGACGACGCGGAGAGAGAGCGGTGCTGGGCCGGCGAGGATCTGCACGCGGGCAACTTCGGGCGCATACGATGTGTCGTCAGATTGAATCGTGATCTCGTCGATGCCGGGCGTCGTAGCGGTCCAATTGAACACAACACCAAAGGCGCCGGCGGGGACCGTGAAAGATGAGGGGATTTGAACGAGGCTGTTGGCAGATTGGAGACGGAAGGTGAGATCCGTGGAAGAGGGCCGGTCGAGGGTCACGGTGGCGCGTGCGGTGGTGCCCACAACCAAGCCGGTAGCTGGCCACATGGAGAATTGGACCGCGCGGCGGAGCCCGGTGTCGGCTTCGGCGCGGTCGGACGTTGCAGTGTGGTAGTAAGGCTCGAATTGCTGGCGAAATGTGTCGAGTTTGGAGAGATCGTCAGCCGAAGGTTCCTGGCCTGCGGCGGTGATCAGGATGAAGCCGAAGCGGAAGCGGCGCTGCGCCATGGACGCATTCGGGCG
>JBDTVQ010000391.1:0-6605 GCA_040007195.1 Acidobacteriota bacterium
ATTCAGAGGACCGTCAAACACATGCCTGACCGCATCATTGTCGAAAGCAAACTGGTTCCCAACAAGGCGGCGTATCGAGAGGTTGTGCCTGCCGGCGATCCCTGGATTCGGCTCATCAAAAAGGGCCAGGCGTTGCGAATCGTCGACCTCGAAGGCAACCAGGCCGCCGACACGCTGTTCTTTAGCGCCGACGACCCCTCGGAACGCTACAGCGCGCAAGATACCATCCGCGAACAGGGCAACATCTACCTCACGACGGGAACGAAGCTCATGTCGACGCGCGGAAACGCGATGCTCACGATCGTCGCCGACACCTGCGGCCGCCACGACACCCTGGGGGGCGCCTGCGCCATGGAGAGCAACATGGTGCGCTATGCCATCGAGAAGCGCTACATGCACGCCTGCCGCAACAGCTTTATGAAAGCGGTCCGCTCATGGCGGCTGCCAGGCGGCGAGCACATGTCCAAGCGTGACATCACTGCAAACATCAACTTCTTTATGAACGTTCCCGTCACGCCTTCGGGCGGGTTGAAATTCGACGACGGCGTCAGCGACGCGGGCAAGTATGTCGAGATGCGCGCCGAGATGGACGTCATTGCAGTCATCAGCAACTGCCCTCAGTTGAACAACCCGTGTAACGCCTATAACCCGACGCCCGTGGAAGCGATCATTTGGGACGCGTTCACCGTGGAGAGGGCCGCTTGAGCAAGTTCCACAAAGTTCTCATCGCCAACCGCGGCGCCATTGCCTGCCGGATCATCGGAACGCTGCGAAAGATGGGTATCGGCTCGGTCGCCGTCTATTCGGACGCCGACCGCCATTCGCTGCACGTCGAACAGGCCGACGAGGCATTCTACCTGGGTCCATCGCCTGCCACGCAAAGCTACCTGAACATCGACAAAATCTTTGAGGCTTGCGCCGCCACGGGGGCCGAGGCGATTCATCCCGGGTATGGATTCCTCAGCGAGAACGCCGCATTCGCCGAGCGGTGCATGCACTCCGACATCGCCTTCATCGGTCCCGAGCCCGACCAAATTCGCGCCTTCGGATTGAAACACACGGCTCGCGCCATCGCCGCCGAACAGGGTGTGCCGCTGCTGCCGGGGACCGAACTGCTCGCCTCCGAAGAGTCTGCCGCCGCGGCGGCGAAGAAAATCGACTATCCCGTCATGCTGAAAAGCACCGCGGGCGGCGGCGGCATCGGGATGCGCGTCTGCCGCAACGAGACGGAACTGCGCGACGCCTTCGCCACGGTGCAGCGCCTGGGAGCAACGAATTTTAAGGATTCCGGCGTTTACCTGGAAAAGTTTGTCGACCGTGCCCGCCACATCGAAGTGCAGATCTTCGGCGACGGCAAAGGCCGCGTGCTCGCCCTCGGCGAGCGCGACTGTTCTACCCAGAGGCGCAACCAAAAGGTGATCGAGGAGACGCCCGCGCCGGGCCTGCTCGACGCCACACGGCAGCAGCTCTCCGAGTCGGCCGTAAAGCTCGGTGAGGCCGTCCAATATGCAAATGCGGGCACCGTCGAATTTATCTACGACGATGCCACCCGCCAGTTTTACTTCCTTGAGGTGAATACTCGCCTGCAGGTGGAGCACGGTGTCACCGAAGAGGTGACCGGTGTGGATCTCGTCGAATGGATGGTGCTTCAGGCACAGGGAGGTTTCCGCCTTCCCGCTGCTGCGCCGCCCGCGCGCGGAGCATCAATTCAAGTTCGCGTGTATGCCGAGGATCCCGGCCTCGACTTCGCGCCGAGTTCAGGCAACGTGACCGACGTGAAGTTCAGTACGCGCGCGCGCGTCGAAAGCTGGCTCGCACCCGGAACCGAGGTCACGCCGTTCTACGATCCGCTTCTCAGCAAAGTCATCGTGCATGCCGACGATCGCTCTCACGCGGTGCGCAAGCTTTCCGAGGTACTCGCCGAATCGCGTATCGACGGCCTCGAAACCAACCTCCGCTATCTGCGGCAGGTCGTCGCCAGCGACGGATTCCACGCCGGCGGCATCACGACGTCCTATCTGCGCGACTTCTCCTACGAGCGCCACGGCTTTGCGATCGTCGAACCCGGCACCCAGACCACGATCCAGGACTGGCCTGGCCGCATCGGCTACTGGGATGTTGGCGTGCCGCCGTCCGGTCCGATGGACGCGCTCAGTTTTCGTCTTGCCAACCGGATTGTGGGGAACTCGGCCAACGCGCCCGCGCTTGAGTGCACGTTCACGGGGCCGGCGCTGCGATTCTTCTCCGACACCATGGTCGCTCTGACTGGCGCCGACATGCAGGCCACGCTCGATGGCGCGCCGGTGGTCCGCTTCGTGCCGCTCGCGGTGCGCGCGGGGCAGACACTGCAACTCAACGCCGTCGAAGGACCGGGATCGCGCGCCTACATCGCCATACGCGGCGGCCTCGACGTGCCCGAGTATCTGGGCTCCCGCGCTACTTTCATCCTCGGCAAATTCGGTGGTCACGGAGGCCGCGTTCTGCGGCCGGGCGACACCCTGCACATTGGCGACTTTTGGGAATCGGAGCCCAGGCCCGCCAGCTCTATTCCCGAGCTCACCAACGAATGGAACGTGGGCGTGCTTTATGGTCCGCACGGGGCGCCGGATTTCTTCACGCAGAAGGACATCGAGATGTTCTTCAATACCTCGTGGAAAGTCCACTACAATTCGGACCGTACGGGTGTCCGGCTCATTGGCCCCAAGCCCGAGTGGGCCCGCACCGACGGCGGCGAAGCCGGCCTGCATCCTTCGAACATTCACGACAATGCCTACGCGATCGGCACTGTCGACTTCACGGGCGACATGCCCGTGGTGCTTGGGCCCGATGGTCCGAGCCTCGGCGGCTTCGTCTGCCCGGCCACCATGGCGCACGCCGAGTTGTGGAAGCAGGGCCAGTTTAAGCCCGGCGACACCGTGCGTTTCCATCGCCTCACCGAGGCCGCCGCCGCGCAGATGGAAGACGCCATCGAATACGCTCTCTCCAAACTCGACGCGCCATTTCCCGAACTTGAAAGGAAGGGCAAAGGAGAGCCCGCGGTGCTCTTCCGCGCCGAACCCACGCCCACCGCGCCGGCGCTTACCATTCGCGCCGGAGGCGACCGCTACCTGCTTCTTGAATATGGACCCAACGTCCTCGACATGAACCTGCGCTTTCGCGCACATGCGCTCATGCAGGGTCTGCAGCATTTGCATCTGCCCGGCGTCATCGACATCACACCCGGCATCCGCTCGCTGCATATTCACTACGACAGCCGGCGTCTGCCACGCGAACATCTGCTCGAAGCGTTGCATACCGCGGAGTCCGTCATCCCCGCTCTCGACGATCTCACGGTTCCTTCACGCACCGTGCACCTGCCGCTGAGTTGGGACGACCCCCAAACGCAGATTGCCATTCAGAAGTACATGCAAGGCGTGCGGCCCGATGCCCCGTGGTGTCCGTCGAACATCGAGTTCATCCGCCGCATCAACGGCCTCGCGTCGATCGATGAGGTCTACAAAACCGTCTTCGGCGCAAGCTATCTCGTGCTGGGTTTGGGCGACGTCTACCTCGGCGCGCCCGTCGCCACGCCGGTCGATCCGCGGCACAGGCTGGTCACCACGAAGTACAACCCCGCGCGCACGTGGACGCCCGAAAACGCCGTCGGTATCGGTGGCGCGTACCTCTGTGTCTATGGCATGGAGGGCCCGGGTGGCTACCAGTTCGTCGGCCGCACGGTGCAAATGTGGAACACATGGCGCTCCACTCCCAACTTCGAACCCGGCACGCCGTGGCTGCTGCGCTTCTTTGACCAGATCCGCTTCTATCCTGTTTCCGCCAGCGAGTTGCTCGAAATGCGCGATGCGTTTCCACACGGCAAGTTCGAAGTGAAAACCGAAGCCGCCGAATTCAAACTGCGCGACTACCACGCGTTCCTGAACTCAATTCAGGTGGAGACCCAGACCTTCCGCGATCATCAGCAAGCGGCCTTCGCGGCGGAGCGCGACCGTTGGAAAGCCGCCGGCCAAGCCGAGTTTGTGCAGCCTCCCGACGATGGTCTCCCACCCGCCGCGCAGGAAGCGATTCCGGCCGGGTGCCAAGCCGTGCGCGCGCCTATCACGGCCAGCGTGTGGAACGTTGCCGTCGAACCCGGCCAGCGTGTCAAAGCCGGGGACCGCCTCATCATTCTCGAAGCCATGAAGATGGAATTGGCCGTGGCCGCCCCACGCGCCGGAACCGTGGAACAACTGCGGTGCGCCCCAGGAGCGTTTGTGTCCGCCGGACAGGATCTTCTGGTGCTGCGCACGGAAAGCGAGACTGGCTCTTGAGCTCTTACCTGAGCTTCGACATCGCGCATCTGCGGAACTACTACCAGCAGGGCTCGCTCCGTCCGAGCGAAGTCATGCGCGAAGTGTACGAACGGATCGCGCAGCATGGCGTCACGCCCGTATGGATCCACTTGCCCGCTCGCGAGGAGGCGTTGCGCCGCGCGCTTGAACTCGAAAGCGATCCCAATTCGCGCTCGCTGCCTCTGTATGGAATTCCCTTCGCCGTTAAGGACAACATCGATGTCGCCGGTGTGCCCACGTCGGCGGGATGCCCCAAGTTCACCTACACTCCGGAGGTTTCGGCAACCGTCGTCCGCCGCCTGGTCGAAGCGGGCGCCCTGTTCATCGGCAAGACAAACCTCGATCAGTTCGCCACGGGCCTTGTGGGCCAGCGCTCGCCCTATGGCGGTTGCTCCAGCGTCTTCAACTCCCGATTCATTTCGGGCGGATCGAGTTCCGGTTCGGCCGTCGCCGTCGCACGTGGTGATGTCAGCTTCTCACTCGGCACCGATACAGCGGGCTCAGGACGTGTTCCCGCGGCATTCAACAATCTGCTTGGCCTCAAGCCGACGCGCGGCGCACTCTCAACGGCGGGTGTGGTGCCCGCTTGCCGCACGCTCGATTGCGTCACTGTGTTTACTCATACGGCGTGGGATGCACAACTCATATACGACGTTGCTGGCGGATTCGACCCCGCCGATCCCTACTCACGCCGCCCCTCGTCCGGCGATGGTGCCGCACCGTGGCTGAATGGCAAATTCCGTTTCGGAGTGCCAAAGCGCGCGCAGTGGGAGTTCTTCGGCGACGTGGGAGCGCAACAGCTCTTCGAACAATCCATCGACCGCATGGTGGCTCTCGGTGGCGAGGTCGTGGAGATCGACTACACGCCGTTCCTCGCCGCGGCCCAGTTGCTCTACGCGGGTCCTTGGGTGGCCGAGCGCTTGGCCGCTATTCGCGAGTTCGCCGAGAAGCACGCCGATGAGATGTACCCTGTTGTTCGCGCGATCATTCTCGGCGGCAGCACGTACTCCGCCGTGGGCGCATTCGAAGCCCAGTACAAGCTCGCCGCCCTGCGCGCTGCAACTCTGGCCCAATGGGCGCGCATGGATGTCATGCTGCTCCCCACTACAGGCACAATCTACCAGCGGGCCGAAGTGGAAGCCGACCCCGTACGCCTGAACACAAACCTCGGCTACTACACGAACTTCGTCAATTTGCTCGACCTTTCCGCCGTGGCTCTGCCCGCGGGTTTCCGGCAGAACGGCCTTCCGTTCGGCGTCAGCGTCATTGCCGCCGCATGGAGCGACCGCTCTTTGCTGGTGCTCGCTGACCGCATGCATCGGGCGCTCGGTGGACGTCTGGGAGGAACCGAAGCGCTGCTCGAAGAATCGCCCTCGCTCAAAGCCTCGCCCGCGACAGCGGCGTGCATCGAGGTTGCCGTCGTCGGCGCGCACCTTACCGGTCAGCCGCTCAACGGCCAGCTTACCGAACGCGGAGGACGTCTCGTGCGCGCGGCCCGCACCGCGCCCGGCTACCGTCTGTATGCCCTTAAGGAGACTTTGCCGCCCAACCCCGGCCCCGCCAAGCCAGGCCTGGTTCGCGATGCGTCGTTCAACGGGCCCGGCATCGAACTGGAAATCTGGTCCGTGCCGGAGGATGCCTTCGGCAGCTTCGTCGCGCTCGTTCCACAGCCCCTGGGCATCGGCACGGCCACGCTGGACAATGATGTTTCGGTGAAATGTTTCATCTGCGAACCCTATGCCATTGCCGGCTCGCTCGACATCACTCAGTATGGCGGGTGGCGGGGATGGCTCCGTTCGCGCGCTCAACCGGCGGCGTGAAGTCTCGGCTACCGTACTTTGGAAAAAAGTACCGGGCACTCCGATTTTATCCGCGCTCTCCACGCGAACAAATGGCACAATTTGCTCCGGAACCTGGATAGGGCGTGTCATTTGATTAGAGCGGGTGCGCATTAAAACCTGAGTCCTGGTTTTCGCCTCGACCGCGTTGCCCATGTCTGCCCCTGACCTGGACAAACGCAACGGAGAACTCTCGTCCGCTCCTGAACCCGCCACAATCGCACTGATGGCCTCTGATCTCGCGGTGCCGGCATCGCCCGGCCGGCGCAAAAACCGCAAGTCGCAGCTCATGCACGCCGTGCGCCGGTCGGCACCTGAGCCGTCTGCCGGAGCGCTTGGCGGCTTCTTGTCCGTCCTTCTCCGCCCATTCGTCTCCTCCCCGAGCCGCCGGATTCCGATATTCTCCAATGAGAGGGTTATCCGATGCGAAGTTTGCGGC
>JBDTVQ010000392.1:0-6582 GCA_040007195.1 Acidobacteriota bacterium
CGCGGCTCTACGCCAGCTTCGCAATCACCGCGTCGGTGAACTCCGTGGTATTCGCCTTGCCGCCGACATCGGGGGTAAGGTGCTTGCCTTCCATGTAAACCGCTTCGACGGCCTTTTGCAGCCTTGCCGCCGCGACCGGTTCTTTCACATGGTCGAGCATCATTACGGCGCTGAACATCAGCGCGGTGGGGTTGGCGAGGCCTTTGCCGGCGATGTCGGGGGCCGAGCCGTGGACGCTCTCGAAGATGGCGCAGTCGGGGCCGATATTCGCGCCGGGGACGATACCGAGGCCGCCCACCAAGCCGGCGGCGAGGTCGCTGATGATATCGCCGTAAAGGTTCGGAAGCAGAAGCACGTCGAACGTCTCGGGCCGGGCCACGAGTTGCATCGACGCGTTGTCGACGATGAGTTCGTTATAGGTAATCTGCGGGTACACTTCGGCGATTTCGCGGCAGCACTTCAGGAAAAGCCCGTCGGCCTTCTTGAGAATATTGGCCTTGTGGATCGCCGTAACCTTCTTGCGGCCATGCAATTTGGCGTAGGCGAAGGCGGCGTTGGCAATCTTGATAGACGCCGTGCGGGTGATGACTTTGAGCGAAGTGACCACGTCGTTCACGACCTCGTGTTCGAGGCCGGAGTAGAGATCCTCCGTGTTCTCGCGGAAGATCACCATATCGATGAGCACGTCTTGAAAACGGGTCTTCAAGCCGGGCAGAGTCTTGACGGGGCGAATGTTGGCGTAGAGGTCGAAGCGTTTGCGCAGGGCGACATTGACGCTTTGGAAGCCGCCGCCGACGGGCGTGGTGACGGGACCCTTCAAGCCGAGGTGGGTGACCTTGAGCGATTCGACAGCGGCGGGAGGTATGGACTCGCCGGTCTGGCGGATTACGTCGGCGGTCACTTCGACGCGGTTCCAGTCGATCTTGACGCCGCAGGCATCAATGACGCGCGTGGTTGCGTCGGCGACTTCCGGGCCAATGCCGTCGCCGGGGATGAGGGTCACGTTGTGGGTCACAGGTTTCTATTATGACAGCGCGCACAACGCAGCCTGCGGCGGGCAGTACCCCGCCTTGGCGCTGTGCGCTCAATGACAGCGCGCACAACGCAGCCCGCGCC
Source organism: Acidobacteriota bacterium (assembly GCA_040007195.1). Taxonomy (GTDB): domain Bacteria; phylum Acidobacteriota; class Terriglobia; order Bryobacterales; family Bryobacteraceae; genus JAFLBB01. Next base: position 1,117 of record JBDTVQ010000392.1, read on the forward strand.
TGGCAGTCCCGGGCTTGGCGCAGTGCGCGCGATGACAGCGCGGAAGACGCAGGCACGCATGGCAGAATAGAAGTTCATGCCAAAGATTCAACGCGCGCTGTTGAGCGTCACCGATAAAACAGGATTGGCCGAGTTTGCCAAGGTGCTTGCGGGACTGGGGGTGGAGCTGATTTCCACGGGCGGCACGTCGAAGCTGCTCCGTGAGGCCGGGCTGGCGGTGAAAGACGTAGCCGAGGTGACGGGATTTCCGGAAATGCTCGACGGGCGCGTGAAGACGATTCATCCGCGCGTGGCGGGCGGCGTGCTTGCGATGCGGTCGAAGCCGGAGCACATGGCGGCCATCGCCGAGCATGGGATTCCGCAGATCGACATGGTCGTGGTGAACCTGTATCAGTTCGAAAAGGTGGCGGCGAAGGCGGGCGTGGAGCGCGAGGAGTTGATCGAGAACATCGACATCGGCGGGCCGACGATGATTCGCGCGGCGGCGAAGAACTGGCAGGACGTGGCCGTGGTGACTTCGGCGGGCGACTATGCCGCGCTGGCCGAAGAGTTGCAGGCGGCCGGCGGCGAATTGAGCGAAGCGACGCACTGGCGTCTGATGGTAGTGGCGTTTGAGTTGACCGCATCGTACGACCGCGCGATTGCGGCAAAGTTGCGGACGTTGGGCGCCGCACAAGAGGACCTGCCGAAGGTGCTCGACGTGAAGCTGCCGCTGCAGATGCCGCTTCGCTACGGCGAGAACCCGCACCAAAAGGCGGCGCTTTATGGGACCGGTGAATCTGGAATTGCGGGCGCACGGCAGTTGCAGGGCAAGGAACTGAGCTACAACAATCTCGTCGATTTGGACGCCGCGTGGCAGTTGATTCAGGAATTCGAAGGCACGGCCTGCGCGATTATCAAACACACGAATCCGTGCGGGTGCGCGGAGGGTGCGACGGTGGCCGAAGCCTATCAGCGCGCGCTCGAGGCCGATCCGATTTCGGCATTCGGCGGTGTGCTCGCCTTCAACCGCGTGGTAGATGCAGCGGCTGCGGCCGAGGTGGCGAAGCTGTTCACCGAAGCCATCGCCGCGCCGGGTTACACGGACGAAGCGCTCGCAGTATTTGCGGCGAAGAAGAATTTGCGGCTGCTACAAGTCGCTGCGGGCGTGGGCGCGGATCTGGTCGTGAAGTCGATCAGCGGCGGCATGCTGGTGCAGACACCCGATACGGCGCGATTGGACCGGGCGAAGGCCGTAGTGCGGTCGAAGCGGCAGCCCACGGAGGAAGAGTGGCGGGCGCTGGAGTTCGGCTGGAAGATCGTGAAGCACGTGAAGTCGAACGCCATCGTTTATGCGCGTGCCGGACAGTTGGTGTCAAGCGGCGCGGGGCAGATGAGCCGCGTGGATTCGGTGAAGGTGGGGGCGATGAAGGCGGTGCTGCCGGTGAAGGGCACGGTTCTGGCGAGCGATGCGTTCTTCCCGTTCCCCGATGGTGTTGCGGAGGCGGCCGGGCATGGAATTACGGCGGTGATTCATCCGGGCGGATCGGTAAAGGATGAGGACGTGATTGCGAAGGCAGATGAGCTGGGGTTGGCGTTGGTCCTGACTGGTGTGAGGCACTTCAGGCACTAAAGCGAGTAGCCCGCTACTGCCGTCGTTTCACCACCAGTGGCATCTCCACCGGCTGCCCCTTCGCATCGTGAACCTGTATCGGCTCATAGCCGAGTGGCTGTACCTTCATCGTGTCGCCATCGATCTCCACACTCAGGAACTGATGCTGTGGACTCGTGCCCACAATGTTCGCCGCCTCCAGCTTGAGTTCGATCACTTCGTCGCGTAACTCGCCGCCCGAGCCCGACACAATATACTGCACACCGCCCGTCTCGGCGAATCGCTTTACGATCTGGAAGTTGTGTTCGTGCCCATTGAACACGACGTCCACGCCGCCCTTTGCCAGCATGTCCACGGCATCTTTCATCCAGCTATAGCTGGCCTCGTGCCGCGGGCCTGCTGTGAACGGCGGATGATGCCAGTAGGCGATACGCCACGGCGGAGCCGGTTTGGCCATCTCCGTTTGCAACCATTTCTTCTGGTCGCCCTCTTCGTTCCACATCCTGATTCGCGGGCCCTTCAACGATCCGCTCGACGAATCCATCCCATAGAATTGCGCCATGTCCGCGTACGAAAATGCATACCAACGCTCCGGCTTGCCCGTGGGGAAGAAGAAGTTGTCCAGATAGACTTCGAGGTCGCCGCGGCTTTCGCTCTCATTGCCGTCGTGATTGCCCAGCGTCGGGTAGAACGGAACGCGCTTCAGAATTTCCGAATAGGGCGCGAAAAATCGCGTCTCCCAATGCCGGTCCTTGTCGCCCGATTCCTTCGTGAACAGGCCGAACTGGGTACCGTAGATGTTATCGCCGGTGGTAATTACAAATCGGACTGGATTATCCGAATTGTCGTAGCGCGCGAGTTCCTCCTCCATCGCCTTTGCGATCTTGTACTGCGGAGGCGTGCCCGTTCCGTAGTCTCCGATCACGAAGAAGCGAAGCTTCGTCGCGTGTTCCGGCAGCGTCCGCAGGCTGCCGCCGCCGAACTCCTGGCCCTTCACGAGCACCTTGAACGGATACTGCGTGTCCGGTTCGAGTCCCTGCACCCGCATCCAGTTCAGCTTTGATTCGTGCCGCTTTCCGCCGATTTCGACAACGGCCGCGCCCAACGGCTTCGAGTCGCGCCCGATCGTATTGCCGCTGCCGCCGGTCGTGCCCCAGGCAATCCAAGCCTCGCGTGAAGCCACCGAGCCGACATAGACGTGGTTCGCCTCGGCTGCCGCCGTGCTACCAGCCGCGCTCCACGCCAACAACCTGCCAAGAGCCAGCGCCGTGGCGCAAATAAACCGTGATCGTCTTCTTCGCATCTTGTCCTTGCACTCGCGCCATCAGGTACAAGCCACCCGGCGCTTGCGGAACCTCCACACCCTTGGCAGAAAGCGGAGAGGATGTGCCATCGCCATTGTTGAATGTACTCCAATCGATCCGGTAGCCTTGATCGCCGGTCGTGTAGCCTGGGCTCGACGTCATTCGGTGCATACGCGCCAGATCGTCAAACGCCAGCTTGCCGCCTTCCACGCGAAAACGGTCCAGCGGCAGCACGTCGGCGAAGTACGCCTTGCCAATCTTGTCGCGCCGTTCGATCAATGCGTCGGCGATCCATTTTTCGGCGGCCGGGTCGGAATACTCGCCTGTCTTCACGATCGCCCGGATCTCGGCGTCCGTGAGCGCCATTACTTGCTTTGCCATCCAGAACCCGTCGTCGGGCAACATGTTGACGAACGCGGGATTGCGGTATTCGGGATAGTACTCTTTCGGCCGGAACACCTTCGACTCAAAGCGGCCCACGGCCGTGAGATGGTCCGGATATTTGGCCTTCGCCCAGTACGGCACCAGCAGCCCAAAGGTAAAAAACTGCTTGGCGGCAAGCTTGGGGTCCCACATATACTCATGGCCGCCGCGCGGCGAGTTGGGGCGCGAACTGGAGCTGCCTAACGTTGCGCCAAAGTCGATCAGATGATGCTTCACGTAGCTCACGCCATCCGCGCTCACCAGCATGTCCTGCGAATTGACCGCCCGCGAGTCATCATGGTTCACCCATGCGCATGCCACGTAGAATCCCCGCAAATCGCGGCGGTGCTCGTGCGGGACGATGTCGTTCGGATCGTCCTTGCGCGTCCCGTAGTATTTGTACGGACCCAGCGGCTTGCCCGTCAAATACAGGCTTGCCCCGCCGCGATAGCGGCCATCATGGTCTTTAGGCACGCGCATCAACAGCTCGGTCACGTCTCGATCCGTCATCTTTCGCGGATTGCCGCGAGCGTCCACTAGCTGCACATCCTCGGCTAATTCGAGATCTTCACGCAGGAAATGAACGATGTAGTTTTCCGGCACATGGTAGCCCAGCGCATACATGAGCTTGGAAACCAGGACATCTGGGCCTGTGGCCATCTCCGGATATTCGAGCGGGTCGAACTTCAAGACATAGCGCCGCCCCTTGGCGTCGACAATCTCGAAGCCAGGTGTGACGCCCTCACTCTTCGCTTTCACCACTTTCCACTTGCCTTGTGTCGACGGCGCATTCGTGTTGCCGGGCCCGCGCACCAGTTCCTCGATGCTCATCTTCTTGAAGTAGTGACGCGGTTCCCACCACACGCTCTTCATCGGTTCACCCAGCGTGTTCACTGCCTGAGCCGGAATCGGCGGCGTGATCTTTCCATCCACCTTTTCGCCTTGCTGCTCGCCCAATCTTGAAAACGTCTGCGAGAAGAAGTCGTAGTAGTCGCTGATTTTTCGACGCATCGCTTTCGATGCGTCACGCGGCTTGGGTTCTACCGGAAGTGGATCGTCGGGGTAAAACTTCACCCCTCCGGCGGCGCTCATCGCCGCGGCTGACAGGAGAACGCCGAACATCATACGAACTGTTTTTTGCATCGTCATTCTCCTTTAGAAAATATGAGAAGGCGCCGACGACCCGAATGGCCGCTGTGAGAATACGTCGTTGAACTTCACCCACACCTGAAAGCCTTCGTGGCTGAAACCCACGTCGAGACGGATGAATGTCGCGTTGCGCGCATTGAACCGCAAGCCGAATCCCACGGCGCTTTCCAGGTTCTTGAAATCCAGATCGCCGCGCTTATGAGCGACTTTGCCCGCGTCCGCAAACAGCGCCATATCCATTCCGGCAAATACCTCCCACCGGTATTCGGCGTTCATCACGAGCATGTTCTCGTCGGAAAAACGATAGGGCCGGAAACCGCGCAGGTCGTTCGAACCGCCCAGCACGCTCTGCAGGTAGAACGGCACGGACTGGTCATCGTCGTGCTTGGTCATCACCACGCGCCCACGCAGCACGATGACGCGCCGCTTGTTATAGAACGGCAGGTACTGCTGGCCTTCGATGTCCACCCGCTGAAAGCCATGCAGCTTCAGGTCGCGGTCGTTGTAGCTGTCGTAGCGCATCGAGTAGTTGCCGCCCGACCTCGGCCCCACAGCGGAATCGCGGAAATCGGCCTGTACGAAGCCGCCCCAGCGGTAGAAGTTCGTCTGCCGGCTGATGCCGGCGGCACGCGACGGAGGGAACACTTTCTCCGAGCTTGCGTACCGTTCGTCTTGCCCCGGTCCCACGTTGTTCCACATGTATCCGGTTGAGCCACCGACCCGCAGAAAACGATGGACGTGCACACCGAACATTCCGTCAATATCCGTGTTCTCCAGCCGGTAATTGGTCCGCTTCGCCTTTTCCGAATCGGGTCCCTGTCCGTAGAATGGCAGGCTGTTGTAGTTGTGATGCAGCCCGCGAACCTCCCAGAACAACTTCCCATTGGCTATTCTCGGTTGCCCCAGGGCTGTTTCCAGCCGCACCCACTGGCGAGTCGACGCCTGCGCCGAAGTGTCCACGAACATCGTGCCATTGGCCAGGTCCTCCCGGAAGTACTG
>JBDTVQ010000393.1:0-6563 GCA_040007195.1 Acidobacteriota bacterium
GGCGAAGCTGACGGTGTATCCGGAAGAGCGTGTGCTGACGGGCGTGGGCGAGGCGCAGCAACTGGTGGCGACGGCGCGATACACCGATGGCACGGTGCGCGACGTGTCACGCCTGGTGCAGTATTCGGCGAACAATCCGGATTGCGTGCAGGTGGATGCGAAGGGTCTGGTAAAGGCTCTGCAGGTGTGCGAGACGGCGGTGATGGTGCGCACGATGGGGCAGGCTGTGGCGGCTCGGGTGATGGTCGGCAACGGCGTGCCGGGTGCGGATTATCCGCGGGTGGCGGCAACGGACAGCGTCATTGATCGCGAGGTATTCGGCAAGCTGCGTCGATTGAACATCCGGCCTTCGGGGCTATCGAGCGACGAACATTTTTTGCGGCGGGTGTACCTGGACACGATCGGGTTGCTGCCGCCGCCCGAGGCTACGCGCGCGTTCCTGGCGTCGTCGGATGCGGACAAGCGGGCAAAGGTGATCGATGCGCTGCTCGAACGGCGGGAACTGGCCGACGTGTGGGCGATGAAGTTCACGGAGTTGTTCCGCGCCGGAACTCGCGAGGCCGGGGCGAAGGGCGCGAAGATCGTGTTCGACTACATCCGGCAATCGTTCCTTGCCAAGAAACCGTATGACCAGTTCGTGCGCGAGATCATTTTGAGCCAGGGCGCGCATAGTTTCCCGAATTCCTCGATGGCGGGCGTGCCGCTTTCCCCAACCTCGTTTTACAACGTCAGCTTCGATTCGAATGCGCCGGACCACGCGACCAACATTTCGCAGTTGTTCCTCGGCGTGCGGCTGGAATGCGCGAAGTGCCACAACCATCCATGGGAGAAGTGGACGCAGGACGATTTCTACGGGTTCGCCGCATTCTTTGCGCGCGTGGGAATCAAGGAAGTGTACGAGAACGATGAGAACGCCACGCAGTATATGGAAGAAGGCGTGGTGGAGCATCCGAAGACGAAGCAGAAGATGACGGCGAAGTTCCTGGACGGCGGCACGGTTCCGGACGAACAGGATAAGGACATTCGCGAGGACCTGGTGAAGTGGATGGCGTCAGCAAAGAATCCATTCTTTGCGAAGACCATCGTCAACCGCGTGTGGAAGCACTTCATGGGGCGCGGGCTGGTGGAAGAAGTGGACGATTTCCGCGTGACGAATCCGCCGACGCACCCGGCGCTTCTCGATGCGCTGGCGAAGGATCTGGTGGATCACCAGTTCGATTTGCGGCGGCTGATGCGGCTGATTTTGAATTCGCGCGCGTACCAGCTGTCGGCCGAGCCGAATGAGTCAAACCGCGCCGATGCTCTTAACTATTCGCACTTCCGCATACGGCGCGTGGAGGCGGAGGCGATGCTCGATTCGATGAGCCAGGTGGCGGGCGTGGAGGAGAAGTTTGCGGGCTATCCACCGGGCACGCGGGCGATGCAGATTTACAGCGGTGGCGGTGGATACATGTTGTCGTCATTCGGGCGTTTGAACCGGGACATCATCTGCGAGCGCGATTCGCAGCCCGACATGGCACAAACCATGCACCTGATTTCGGGATCGACGATTCAGAAGAAAGTGGAAAAGGCCAAACTGGATTTCGGGCTGAGCGACAGCGAGTTGGTGGAGCGCGTGTATTTGAGCGCGCTGGCGCGGATGCCGTCGGAGGCGGAACGGGCAGCGATGGCGAAGCGCATCGGCGAAGGCGATCGCAAGGCGGCGTATCAGGATTTGTTGTGGGCGTTGATGAACTCGAAGGAGTTTCTGTATCAACATTGAGTACTGCCCACCGGCAGAGGGCGGCGGCACGGGAGAGAATCATGTTTGACCGGCGAGAGTTTCTCAGAATCGGATCGATTGCGGCGTTTGGCGCGAGGCTGAGCGCGGCGGAAGCCATCAAGGCCGCACCGGGCGACATCTCGGTGATTCACTTGTGGCTGGCGGGCGGCATCAGCCATCTCGACACCTTCGATATGAAGCTCGAATCCGACCGCAAGTACCGCAGCGTGTTCAAAGAGATTCCGACGTCGATTCCGGGTCTGCGCATCAGCGAGCACCTGCCGAAGACAGCGCAGCGCATGAACAAGGTGACGCTGGTGCGGTCGATGACGCACAAGCAGTCCGCACATGGGGCGGCACAGACGCTCATGCTGAGCGGGCACGATGCGCTGCCGACGCTACTGGCTCCGTCAATGGGTTCGGTGATTGCGAAGGAGTTGGGCGCGCGCAACGAGTTGCCACCCTATGTTGTGATTCCTCAGCCGCGCGGGAACAATGCGCGGGCGGGATTTCTGGGACCGAAGTTCAATCCGTTTTCGGCGGGCGATGTGAATGTCGCCAAGTATTCGGTGCGCGATATGGACCTGCCGATGGGCGTCGATTGGGCGCGCATGGAAGGCCGGCACAGTCTGCTGAATCTCGTGGATGAAAGGATTCGCGGCTGGGACACGAGCAACACGTTCGAGACACTCGATAGCTACTACGATTCGGCGATTGAGCTGATGAAGAGCCCGCGGGCGAAGAAGGCTTTCGATATCGCGGCCGAGCCCGAGGCGATGCGCACTCGGTACGGCAAGACGGCGATGGGGCAGGGTTGTCTGCTGGCACGCCGGTTGGTGGAGGCAGGTGTCCGTTTCGTCAGTGTGGGCAAGACAGACAATGCGTGGGACCATCACGGCAACATCTTCCCGTCATATGCGAACGAATTCATGCCGGAGTTGGACAATGCCTTTTCAGGGCTGCTGGACGACTTGGAGCAGAATGGGATGCTCTCCAAGACGCTGGTGCTGGTGACGGGTGAATTCGGACGAACGGCCGAGATCAACGTGAACAATGGGCGCGACCATTGGCCGAATTGCTTCTCGCTGGTCGTGGCGGGTGCGGGCGTGCCGGGCGGCCAGATCGTCGGCGCAAGCGATGCCGATGGCATGTATGTGAAGGATCATCCGGTGGAGGTGCCCGATCTGATGGCGACGATCTTCAAGAAGGTCGGCGTGAAATATGAGGGCGAGTATGTGTCGAACATCGGCAGGCCGTTGAAGATTGCCGAAGGCACGCCAGTGAGTTTTCTCGGCTGATGCTGGCGATCGCTCTGGCCGCGTTGTTACAGGCAGGGGCCGCGCCTGAGGTGGGGAGCAAGGCCTGCGCGGGGTGCCACGCGAAGATTTACCAGAGTTATACGAAGACGGGGATGGCGCGTTCGAGCGGACGCGTGGGGACAGACGTTTATAAGGAGAGCTTCGCGGCAGGTGAGTTCGACGATCCTGCCTTGGGGGCTCAGTTCCGGGTAATCGCAGGTGGCCCCGCCGGATTCAAGATGCAGTTCGCGCGCGAGGCGACGGGCGTGCGGGGCGAGCGGGAGCTGGGTTGGTTTGTCGGGTCGGGGAACGTGGGGCGGAGTTACCTATTCGCGACCGACGGCTTTCTCTTTCAGGCTCCGGTGTCTTATTTCTCGGCAGTGGCGAAGTGGGGATTGTCACCGGGGTATGCGGGCAAGCCGCTGCTCGATCTGGCGAGGCCCGTGGAGACGGCGTGTTTGCAGTGTCACGCGAGCCGCGTGCAGGTGGTGGCGGGGACGCAGAATCGGTATCGCGACGCACCATTTCTGGAAGGCGGGATTTCGTGCGAGCGGTGCCATGGGGAGGGTCGGCGGCATGTGGCCGCGCGCGGTGTCGGTGGTCCGTTGAAGACGGGCGAGATTGTGAATCCGTCGAAATTGGATGCGGCGCGGCGCGACAGCGTCTGCGAACAGTGCCATTTGACGGGAGCGGCACGAGTGGCGCGCGCGGGCAACGGCGCCGGCGGGTACAAGCCCGGGGAGTTGTTGAGCGATCACCTGGCGGTGTTTGTGTCGAGCGTGGGCAAGGGTGGGGAGCGCGCGGCGACGGATCACGCGGAGCAATTGGCGAGAAGCGGATGCAAGCGTGGCGCGGGAGAGAAACTGGCGTGCACGTCGTGCCACAATCCGCACGTGGAGCCTGCGGCGGCCGATCGAGTGGCGTTTTATCGGGGACAGTGCGTGGGATGTCATGCCCAGAAGCCATGCACGGAGAAGCAGGAGGTGCGCGCGGAGAAGCGCGACGATTGTGCCGCCTGTCACATGCCGAAGGGTCAGTCCCGCGAGGGAGAACATGTGGCCTACACGGATCATTCGATTCCGCGGCGGGCAGGGGCGAAGGCAACAGTGACTGCAAGTGGCGCAGCTGAGTTGAAGCCGTTCTGGCCGGGTGTGCTGAACGAGCGCGATCTGGCGATCGCGTATGCAGGCATCGGAATGGAGCAACCGGACGCGCGGCCCACGGCGCTAGAGCTATTGGAAAAGGTAGAGCCACGCTCGGGCCAGGACGCGGCGGTGCTGTCGCAACTGGCACAGTATTACGACGCGCTGGGTCAGGGCGAGCGGGCGCAGGCGTTGTATGAGCGGGTGTTGAAGTTGGAGCCAGGGCATGTGGCGGCAGGGGCGAACGTGGGCGTGTATTGGGCGCAGAGCGGGCGAACAGCGGAGGCGGTGGCGCTGTGGGAAAAAATTGCGGCGAAGAATCCGGGGATGACGTCGGTGGCGTTGAACCTGGCAGTGGCACAATACCGTGCGGGCCGGAAAGACGCGGCCATGGCAACACTCGGGCGCGTGCTGCGCTTTCAGCCCGATCTGGAGACTGCGCGGCGGCTATTGGGTGAGATGCGGGCGCGGTAAAAAAGCGCAATTACGGGCAATTCGCGCAAACTTTCTACGAGCGGATTCGTATATCAGTCCATGGTCGTGCTCTGGTCAGATGCGAAATCGGCGGTGAAAACGCTTGCGCGGAGTCCTTTGTTTACGTTGGCGGCGGTGCTCTCGCTGGCATTGGGAATTGGCGCCAACACGGCAATCTTCAGCCTGTTGGATCAGCTGGTGCTGCGGATGCTGCCCGTGAAGGACCCCGAACGGCTGGTGATGATCTGGTCCACAGGGCCGCACATGGGGAACAACCAGGGGTCGCGGGCGCAGTCGTACCCGATGTACCAGGAGTATCAGAAGCAGGCGAAGTTCTTCTCGCATGTCTTCGCGCGGAAGCTGACCGATACCTCGATCGCTTTCAACGGACAGACAGAGCGGGTGGCGGCCGAACTCGTGTCGGGCAACTACTTTCAGGCGATGGGAGTGGGCGCGGCGGCGGGGCGCGTGTTCACGCCAGAGGAAGACGACCGGCAGTACAAGGGGCATCCGGTTGTCGTGCTGAGCCACGACTACTGGGTGAGCCGCTTTGGCGGCAGGCGCGACGTGGTGGGTCAGAAGCTGGTGGTGAACAACTACCCGATGACCATCGTCGGCGTATCGGCGGCCGGGTTCACGGGGCTCGATCCGTCGCGGTCGCCGCAGATCCGCGTGCCAATCCAGATGAAGCCGATCATGACGCCGGGGCAAGACGCACTCGGAGACCGGCGGAGCCAGTGGATCCAGATGTTCGCGCGGTTGAAGCCAGGAGAGACTGTGGAGTCGGCGCGGGCGAAGCTGCAGGGAATTTTTCACCAGCAGTTGGAGTATGAGATCGGGCTGCCGGAGATGAAGGACACGACGGCATTCAACCGCGACCGGTTCCTGAAGCGCCAAGTGCAGATGGAGCGGGCGGAGTCGGGCTATAGCAACATGCGGAACGATTTCGGCGTCGCGCTGGTCGTGCTGATGTGCATGGTTGGCCTGGTGCTGCTGATTGCCTGCGCAAACGTGGCGAGCCTGTTGATCGCACGCGCCGTGGCGCGGCGGAAAGAGATTGCTGTACGGCTAGCGGTGGGCGCGTCCCGTGCGCAGTTGATCCGGCAATTGTTGCTCGAGAGCGTGACGTTGTCCTTGTGTGGCGCCGTGGCGGGGATTCTGCTGGCGATCTGGACCATCCGGGGTCTGGTGAGCTTCCTGCCAGTCGGCGGGACGCCGCTGATGCTGAGCGTGCAGCCGGATCTGCGTGTGTTGGGCTTCAGCATCGCCATCGCATTGGTGACCGGAATTCTGTTTGGGCTTGCGCCCGCAATGCAGGGGACCAAGCTGGACCAGTGGTCGACGCTGAAGGATTCATCGGGCGCGGTGGCGGGCGCGGGCGGCGGTGTGAATCTGCGCAAGGCGCTGGTGTCCGGACAGGTGGCGTTGTCGTTCTTGCTGCTGGCGGGTGCGGCTTTGTTCGTGCAGAGCCTGGGAAATCTGAAGAAGACCAACACCGGATTCGAAGGCATGTCGAACCTAGTGACCTTCCAGGTACACCCGCCCTTGAGCGGCTACACGGTTCCGCGCGAGAAGATTTTTTCGAAGCAGCTGCTCGAGAATGTACGGGCAACCGCGGGCGTAAAAGCGGCTGGGATTGCGACGGTCGAATTGCTGGCCGGGAACGAGTGGGACTCGTCGATGTCGGTGGAAGGGCATCAGATCAAAGACGGCGAGGACATGCAGGCGTTCATGAATATGGTGTCGCCCGGATACTTCGCGACGATGGGGATTCCGTTTCTCGCGGGCCGAGATTTCCGCGACAACGAGACGGGTGAGACGGCAACGGTGGCGGTGGTAAACCGCAAGTTCGCCGAGCACTTTTTTGGAGACAAGCCGGCCGTGGGG
>JBDTVQ010000394.1:0-6544 GCA_040007195.1 Acidobacteriota bacterium
TACCTCAGCGCCTCCGATGAATTTTCCGTGATCAGCCTGACTACAACGACGCATGAGGCGAAGCTCGACATCGTTACCAATCCCGAAGAGATCCTCGGCTTCCAGCAACTGGTGCGCATGGTGCCCATCGCTGATTCGGTCGCCCGCTACGCCATTCAGCTTGTGCGCGCGACACGTTTCTCGACGACCGAAGCTCCCGAGATCGTGAAGAAGTATGTGAACTACGGCGCCAGCGTCCGCGCGGCGCAATTCCTGGTGCTTGCCGCTAAGGCGCGCGCGTTGACGCGGAAGCGCTATCACGTCACCTATGAGGACATCACGTCGCTGGCGATTCCCGTTCTGCGCCACCGTATTCTGCTCAACTTCCACGCAGAGAGCGAGCGCCTGAGTTCCGATGCGCTACTGAAACAGATCATTGAACAGGTTCCCCCGCCGAAAGCATAGCCAAGAATGCTGCAGCGATACCTGGAACCGAAAGTGCTTGCCGCGGTGAACGGCCTGGACCTGGTCGCCAAGACGGTGGTCGATGGCTTTGTCGCCGGCCTGCACAAGTCTCCCGACTTCGGCTTCTCTCAGGAGTTCGCCGAGTATCGCAGCTATACGCCCGGCGACGATCTTCGTCAGGTGGACTGGAACGTCTACGCGCGCTCCGAGCGAATCGTGTTGAAGCGCTATCGCGGCGAAACGAACTCCCAGCTCACGGTAATGCTCGACGCAAGCAACTCCATGGCCTACGGCTCGCATGGGGTGACCAAGATCGACTATGCGCGCTTTCTTGCGGCTTCGCTCAGCTACATGGCTTCCCAACAGCGCGACGCTTGCGGCTTGATCGTCTTCGACGACGAGGTGCGCAACTTCGTGCCGCCCTCAACCCGCCAGGGGCAGCTGCATCGCCTTTTGCACGGTATCGAGCACGCTGAACCCAAAGCCCGTACGGACTTCCTTCGCCCCTTCCAACACTTTCAAGAGTTCATGAAGCGCCGCGGCATCGCCGCTGTCATCAGCGATTTTTGGGCCGAACCGGAGGCCATTGTGAAGGCCGTGGCCCCGCTGCGATTCCGCGGCAACGAAGTCATCCTCTTTCACGTGCTCGACCCGCAGGAGATTCGGCCGAAGCTGCGCGGCCCGGCGATTTTCATCGACATGGAGACGAACGATTCATTGGAAGTCTCGCCCGACTACGCGCAAGACGAGTACCGGCACAAGATCGACGCGCACATCAGGGACCTGCGCGATCACACCAAGCGCGCTGGAATGGACTACTTTCAGATCTCCACGGACCGCCCGCTCGATGAAGCGTTGCGCGAGTATCTCAGCATTCGCCAGGGGAGATTTTAGCGCATGGGCTTCCTCGCGCCGTGGTTCCTTGCCGGACTTGCCGCCCTGGGTTTGCCCATCTACGTGCACCTGCTGCGGAAGCACAAGACCGAGCCGATGCCCTTCAGTTCGCTAATGTTTTTCGAACAGCGCACGCAGAGCTCGATCAAACACCGGCGGTTGCGCTATCTGCTGTTGATGGCCTTGCGGCTTCTGCTGCTGTTTCTGATCGTCCTGGCATTCGCCAATCCCTATTGGAAGAGCACGGCGGTTATCAATCGAGGCGAACCCCTGTTGGTCGTCGCCGTGGACAACAGCTTCAGCATGCGCTCGGGCACACGGCTGGCCGATGCCAAGCAGGGTGCGGCAGGCGTCATCGCCGCGAAAGGCGGAGGCGCGCGCGCACAGGTCGTTTCGCTCGGCAACAATGCCGACGTGCTCACCAAGCCCGAGCAGGATAAAGGAACGTTGCGTGCGGCGATCGAGTCGATTCAGCCGGGCGACGGCAAGACCAACTACGGTGAATTTTCGCGCGCCGTGCGCAGCATCTCCAACGCCGCTCATGTTCCGTTGCAGGTACACCTGTTCAGCGATTTTCAACGCACCGGCCTGCCCGCCGGCTTCAACGACCTGCAACTTCCCGCCGGCGTCGAGCTGAAGCTCCACCCGGTAGCCAATCGCGTCGAGCCCAACTTTGCTGTCGAAACCGTCAGTGCTCCGGCCACGGTCTGGGACACGAAAAAAGCGCGCGTGCAAGCAACGGTTGCCGGCTACGAATCACCGGCCGCCAAGAAGACCGTCTCGCTCGTGGTCAACGGCCACGTCTTGCAATCGAAGCCTGTAAGCCTTGCCGCCAATGGCCGCGCCACCGTCGAGTTCATCGGTATCGAGGCCAACTACGGCTTTGCCAAGTGCGAGATCCGAATCGATGGCAACGACGCATTGCCCGGAGACGACCGCATGTTGTTCGCCATCGAACGCGCCGACCCCAAAAAGGCGCTCATGATTCATGAGGGCCGTGATAGCCGCTCGCCGCTCTATTACAAGGCAGCGCTCGGCTCTGCCGGCGAATCGGCCTTTGCGCTGGATGTCGTGCCCGTGGAACAGGCGGGCGGACTCAATCTGTCGCGCTATGCCTTCGTTGTCGTTGCCGATGTCCTCTCGCTTCCTGCGTCGTTTGAAGAGTCGCTCACCAAATACGTTCAAACCGGCGGCAGCGTGTTGGTCGCGCTCGGACCTTCCTCGGCCCGCCGTAATCGCGTTCCGGTCACAGGCGATCCCGTGAGCGAAGGGAAATATTATTCGCGCGACGGGGCTCGCTTCGACACCGTCGGCCGCGTTGATACGACGTTCGCGCCGATTGCCAAGGCTTCCGGCTGGCAGGGTGTTCGCTTCTATTACGCCGTCCGCACGCCGGCCGCCGGCGCGCGGATTCTCGCCAGTCTCACCGACGAAACGCCGCTCCTCTATGAAAAAAAGATGGGCGAAGGGCGGGTACTTGTGTTCGCATCCGGGCTCGACAACCTGACCAACGACTTTCCTCAATTCCCCGCGTTTGTGGCCTTTGCGGAGCAGTCCGCCCGCTACCTGGCCGGTGTCGACGAGCGCCAAAGCGTCGCCGCTGTCGGCTCCAGTATTGAACTTCGCACGCAGCGCGAGACCGCACTCGGCGTCGAAGTGCTCGACCCGGACGGCAAGCGTGCGATGTCGCTCTCCGAGGCTGCTCATGCCTCCAGCTATACCGTCACGCGCGAAGGTTACTTCGAAGTCCGGCGCGCCAACGGCAGGCATGAGATGATCGCAGTAAATGCGGATCGCCGCGAATCCGACCTCGGGCTCATCCCCGAGGAGACCCGTTCACTGTGGAGCGGGGCCGCCGCCGAGAACGCGCAAGCCGAAACTGGTCCGGCCGCGTCTGGTAAGAAGGAAGAAGAACAGGTGCACCCGTATTGGTGGCACGTGATGTTCGCCGCCCTGTTGGCCGCGGTGATCGAAACCATTGTCGCCAGCCGGTATTTGGGTGTTGAGCAGGAGGCATGATGAGGCCGTTGGACGAACTGAACTCCTATCTCGATCAGTTGCAGAGCCGGCTCCGCACGGGCGTCGCCCTTCGCGGTGCGCTGTTGCTGGCCGCGGTTGCTCTCGGAGTCACCGTACTTCTGGTGGCCGCGCTCAACGCCGTCGCCTTTGCCAGCACACCGGTGACGCTCGCCCGCTTGTTCCTCTGGGCGGCTGTCATCGCCGCCGTCGTTCTTGCCCTGTGGCGTCCCATCAAGAAGCTGAATAAGTTTGTGGCCGCGCGGCGCGCCGAACAAACCTTCCCTGATTTTCAACAGCGCCTGCTCACCGTCGCCGAACGGGAAAAAGAAAATCCGAACGATCCGTTTCTGAATCTTCTCGCCGCGGACACGATGCGCGTTGCGGAACGAAGCCAGCCGGAAGAGATGGTTACCACCGGGCGGCTGGCGGCTTTTCTTTCCGGCGCCGTGGCGGGCATTGGCATCCTCGTCTATCTCATCGTTGCCGGTCCCGGCTATTGGGGTCATGGCGCATCGCTCCTGTGGGCGGGCACGCCAAAGGGGGGCAACGCCCCGTTCTATGATTTGAAGGTTCAACCCGGCAACGCCGCCGTTCGCCGCAACGCCGATCAACTGATCAAAGCCATTCCGATGGGCTTCAGCCCGCGCGATGTCCGTCTATTCGCGAAATACGCGAGCGGCACGAAGTGGGAACCGGTAGCCATGAATCGCGCGCCGGGCGGCTCCGAGTATGAATTCCTCTTCGCGAGTCTGGCCGAAAACGTCGAGTACTACGTACAGAGCGGCGCCGTGCAGTCGAAGACGTTTGCCATTCGTGTGCTCAATCTGCCGCGCGTGAAAAACATCAAGGTGAGCTACAAGTTTCCTTCGTGGACCGGCATGACGCCCGTAGTGGACGAAAAGGGCGGCGACCTGCGTGCTGTGGAAGGAACCGAAGCCACGCTCGAAGTTTCCACCGACAAGCCAATTGCCGAAGGCGCAATCATCGTCGACGGACAGAATCGCATGGCGCTCGAGCGCATCGGCGACAACCGCTACCGTGCCCTGCTGCGCATCGACAAGGACGGCATGTATCACGTTGCCGCCATCGATCATGGCGAGCCCGTACGTCTGACCGAAGATTTCTTCATCGAGGTGCGCAACGAGAACCCGCCCGAAATTCGCATTTCGAAGCCCGGCCGTGACTACAAGGCCAGCCCCATCGAAGAGGTTGCCGTTCAACTGGAGGCTAGCGACGATTTCGGACTCAATGAAGTTGCGCTGCACTACTCCGTCAATGGCGGCGCCGAGCAAACCAAAAACGTACTCGCTCGCAAGGGTGAGCGCGACACTAAGGCTTCCGTGCTGCTGGCGCTCGAGGAATACAAGCTCGTTCCCGGCGATCTGGTCGCCGTTTACGCGACTGCGAAGGACGCTCGCGCGACCACCCGCACCGACATGTACTTCATCGAAGCGCAACCGTTCGAACGGGAATATTCGCAGGCGCAGCAGTCCGGCGGTGGCGGCGGCGGGGGAGGCCAGCAGGACCAAAACAACATCTCCGCGCGGCAAAAGGAAATCATCGCCGCAACCTTCAATCAGACGAAGGAGAAGAAGCAGAGCCCCGCCGAAATTGCCGAGGTCGGCCGGTTTCTCTCTGACGTGCAAGCGAAACTAAAAGACCAGGCACTGTCGCTCTCCACCCGCATGCAACGCCGCGAGCTCACGGGTGAGAACCAGGAGTTCGCCGCCTTCCAAACGAACATGAAGGAAGCCGCGGCGGCGATGGGCGCGGCGGCTGAAAAACTCAAGGGCCTGAAGTGGCAGCCCGCTCTGCCCGACGAACAGAAGGCTTTGCAACATCTGCTGCGCGCCGAAGCGATCTTCCGCCAAATTCAAGTGGCGTTTGGTTCGCGCGGCGGCGGTGGCGGCGGCGGTGGAGCCGGCCGCGATCTGGAAAACCTATTCGACCTCGAACTCGACACCGAAAAGAACCAGTACGAAACCGGTTCGCAGCGCTCGGGCCAAAACGAGAAAGAGAAGGAAGTCGACGAGGCGCTGCAGAAGCTCGAACAACTCGCCCGCCGTCAGCAGGAACTTGCCCAGCAACAGCAGAATAACAAGCAGACCTTCCAGCAGCGATGGCAGCAGGAGATGCTGCGGCGCGAAGCCGAAGAACTCCAGCGCAAGATGGAACGGCTCTCGCGCGGCGAATCCAGCCAGCAACAAGGCCAGCAACAGCAGAGCCAGAGTGGTCAGCAAGGACAGCAGGGCCAGCAAGGGCAACAGGGACAAAGCGGCCAGCAGTCCTCCTCTGGACAACAGGGCCAGCAGTCGGGCCAACAGCAGCAACAGGCAGGCCAGCGCGGACAACAAGGCCAGCAGCAAAATCAGCAGCAAGGCCAACAACAACAGCAGTCGGGCCGTCAGCAGATGGGCCGCAACCGCGCCGCCGATCAGATCGACCCTCGCGTAAAGCAGGCCCTCGACCGCCTACAGCAAGCCACCGAAGACATGCGCAAGGCTGCGTCGTCGCAGGCAGGGCAGGAGCAAAGCGCCGCAGGCAACGAAGCGGAAGCGCGCCGCGCCGCCGAGCGCCTTCGAGAAGCAGCCGATTCGCTCTCCGGCATGCGCCGCCAGGATTCCGGCAATCGCATGGACCATATCGCCGAACGCGCCGAAAACCTCGCCAATCAGCAGCACGATCTTACGAACAAGCTGAAGCAGGCCTTCGGCAATCCCAATGCGCAACAGTCGCAGACGATGCAGAACCCCGGCGGCACGCGTAAGCAGAATGAAGAACTCGCCAGCCAGAAGCAGGGCATGGCCGATGAGCTATCGCGCCTGGAAAAGGAGATGCAGGAAGCCGCGCGCAGCCTCGCCTCCGGCGATCGTCCCGCGGCCACCAAACTGCGTGAGGCTCTCGGCGATATGCAGCAGAACGAACTCGGCCTGCGCCTGAAATATGGCGCCGACGCGATCCGCAACGGAATGGGCCAGTACGCCTACCTCCGCGAACAACCGGTGACGCAGATGCTCGACAAGCTGCGCGATCAGGTGCGGGAAGCGCAGAAGATGCTTGGGCAGGGCGGCAAGCAGGATCCCAAGAAGCAGGGCATCGAAAGCGCGCTAGATAAAGTAGAGCGCATGCGCCAGCAGATGCAGGCTGCCGGCCGGCAGGGCGGCAATCAACAGGGCCAGCAAGGACA
>JBDTVQ010000395.1:0-6515 GCA_040007195.1 Acidobacteriota bacterium
TCGACCCGCGCAAGTACGATTTCTCGCGCGTGGGCCGCATGAAGTTCAACATCAAACTGGACGACCGCAGCGATTCGACGGCGCTCGATAAGCGGACGCTGGATTCGGAAGATTTCAAGAAGACCATCAAGTATCTTCTGAAACTGCGCAAGGGTCTGGGCGTGGTCGACGATATCGATCACCTGGGCAACCGCCGCGTACGCGCGGTGGGCGAGTTGCTGGAAAACCAGTTCCGCATCGGCCTGGTTCGCATGGAACGCGCGATCAAGGAAAAGATGAGCGTATACCAGGAAATGTCGACGGCGATGCCGCACGACCTGGTGAACGCCAAGCCGGTGATGGCGGCGATCCGCGAATTCTTCGGCTCCAGCCAGCTTTCGCAGTTCATGGATCAAACCAACCCGCTCAGCGAGATCACCCACAAGCGCCGTCTGTCGGCCCTTGGACCCGGCGGTTTGAGCCGGGAGCGCGCGGGTTTCGAAGTCCGCGACGTGCATCCGACGCACTATGGCCGCATCTGCCCGATTGAAACGCCGGAAGGCCCGAACATCGGTTTGATTTCGTCTTTGTCGTGCTTTGCGCGGATCAACGAGTACGGCTTCATCGAGAGCCCGTACCGGAAGGTCGTAAAGGGCGCGGTGGTGGACGAAATCATCGTGCTGAATCCGGGCGATTCGGATTACAAAGTCGGCGACATCCTGCCCCGCGGCACCGTGGAAGAAGTGAACCGCAAGCTGGGCCCGAAGAAGCAGCCGGTCGAGATCGAAGCGCATTGCGAGTACCTCTCGGCGTGGGAAGAGGACAAGTGGACCATCGCCCAGGCGAACGTGGAACTGGACGAGAAGGGTCGCATTGTTCCGGATCTTTCCAACGCGCGGCAGGCCGGCAACTTCGTGTTGAAGGGCCGCGATGAAATCGAGTACATCGACGTCAGTCCGAAGCAGTTGGTGTCGGTGGCGGCGAGCCTGATTCCGTTCCTCGAAAACGACGACGCCAACCGTGCGTTGATGGGTTCGAACATGCAACGCCAGGCGGTGCCGCTGCTGCGTGCCGACGCTCCGTATGTGGGCACCGGCATGGAGTACGTGACGGCGCGCGATTCGGGCGCCGTGGTGCTCAACAAGCGCGCGGGCATTGTGGATTCGGTGGATAGCGAGCGCATCATCGTGCGCGTGGAAGGCACGGCTCACGAAGGTCAGCTTTCGCGTGAAGTGGGCGCCGACATCTATCAGCTGACCAAGTTCAAGCGCAGCAACCAAAACACCTGCATCAACCAGAAGCCGATTGTGCGCGTGGGACAGCGGGTGCAAAAGGGTGCGGTGCTGGCCGACGGTCCCTGTACGGACTTTGGGGAACTGGCGCTGGGACGCAACGTGCTGGTGGCCTTCATGCCCTGGCGCGGTTACAACTTCGAAGACGCCATCCTGGTGAGCGAGAAGTTGGTCAAGGAAGACTACTACACTTCGATCCACATTGAAGAGTTTGAGATCGAAGCACGCGACACCAAACTGGGGCCGGAAGAAATCACGCGCGATATTCCGAATATCGCCGACAGCTTCCTGCGCAATCTCGACGAAAGCGGCATCATCCGCATTGGCGCCACGGTGAAGCCGGGCGACATTCTGGTGGGTAAGGTGACTCCCAAGGGAGAAACGCAGCTCACGCCGGAAGAAAAGCTGCTGCGCGCGATTTTCGGTGAAAAGGCCGGCGATGTGAAGGACGCGTCGCTCTACTGCCCGCCGGGAATCGAAGGCACGATCGTGGATTGCAAGATTTTCTCGCGCAAGGGGCAGGAGAAGGACGAACGCTCCAAGCTGATCGAGGAATCGCAAATCCAGCGTTTGCAGCGCAACCTTCAGGATGAAATTCGAATCCTGACGGACGAGCGCGCCAAGCGCCTGGGTATCCTGCTGGAAGGCAAGAAACTGCTGGCCGACCTGCACGATGAAAAGACCAATAAGCGCCTGCTCAGCAAGGACACGGAGCTGACGCGCGAACTCATCGAAAAGATGAAGTCGCGCGATTTGAAGCGCATGCGCCTGGCGAGCAAAGATCCGCGGCTTAACGAACAGATCGACGAAATCGAAGAGATGACGTCGCGCCAGATCGCGGTGCTCGAAAAGATCACCGATGAAAAGATCGGCAAGCTGCGCAAGGGCGACGAACTGCCTCCGGGCGTGATCAAGCTGGTGAAGGTCTACATCGCCATGAAGCGCAAGCTGAGTGTGGGCGATAAGATGGCCGGCCGTCACGGAAACAAGGGTGTGATCGCGCGCATTCTGCCGGAAGAGGACATGCCTTACCTCCCGGACGGAACGCCGGTGGAGATCGTCTTGAATCCGCTGGGCGTGCCCAGCCGCATGAACGTCGGACAGATTCTGGAGACTCACCTGGGGTGGGCGGCGAAGGCCTTGGGCGTGCAGTTTGCGACCCCGGTATTCGACGGCGCGACGGAGCGCGAAATCAAGAAGGCCCTGACCGAGGCGGGTTTGCCGACTTCCGGTAAGACCACGCTCTACGACGGCATGACGGGTATCCAATTCGAGCAGCCGGTGACGGTGGGCTACATCTACATGCTGAAGCTCTCGCACCTGGTGGACGACAAGATTCACGCGCGCTCGATCGGACCGTACTCGCTGATTACGCAGCAGCCGTTGGGCGGCAAGGCGCAGTTCGGCGGACAGCGCTTCGGCGAAATGGAAGTCTGGGCGCTGGAAGCGTACGGCGCGGCTTACATTCTGCAGGAACTGCTGACGGCGAAGTCCGACGACGTGTATGGTCGAGCGAAGATTTACGAAGCCATCGTTAAGGGCGAAGCGGCGATCGAGCCGGGCGTGCCGGAAAGCTTCAACGTGCTGATTCGCGAACTGCAATCTCTGTGTCTCGACGTCGAACTAATGAAGAAACCGCGTGAAGTGCCGGATACGGCATTGGCGGCAGACTAACAAGAAGTTTTATGGCCGCCGATGAACGCCGATAAACACAGATAAGCAAAAATGCTTCTGTTTTATCCGCGTTGATCGGCGTTAATCGGCGGCCAAGATTGTTTTTGGTTTGTTAACAGGAATTGGAGGCAATTTTGAGATCCTCTCCGTACGACCGAGCAAATTTGATTGCGGATTTTGATTCGATCCGCATTTCCCTGGCATCCCCGGAAAAGATCCGGAGCTGGAGCCACGGAGAAGTTACCAAGCCGGAGACTATTAACTACCGGACCTTTAAGCCGGAGCGCGACGGGCTGTTCTGCGCCCGCATCTTCGGACCCACCCAGGATTGGGAGTGCTTGTGCGGCAAATATAAGCGCATGAAGCACCGCGGTGTAATCTGCGATAAGTGCGGTGTGGAAGTTACACTGGCGCGTGTCCGCCGCGAGCGCCTGGGACATATTGAACTGGCGAGCCCGTGTTCGCACGTGTGGTTCTTCAAGGGTCTGCCGAGCCGTATCGGCCACCTGTTGGATATCACGCTGCGCGAACTGGAGCGCGTGCTCTATTTCGAAGCGTACGTGATTGTGGAGCCGGGCGACGACACTGGGTTGAGCAGCGGCGAAGTCATCACGGACGAGCGCAAGCGGCAGTTGGACCAGGAATTCCCGGGCCGTTTCATCGCCATGATGGGCGCCGAGGGTATTAAGGAACTGCTGAAGAAGATCGAGGTCGAGTCTCTCAGCGAAGAAATTCGCGCGAAGATGAAGACCGAGCAGAGCCAGCAGAAGAAGCTGAAGCACGCCAAGCGTCTGCGCGTGGTGGAGAGTTTCCGTAAGAGCGGCAACAAGCCGGAGTGGATGATTCTGGATGTCATCCCGGTGATTCCGCCGGAG
The DNA here is from genome assembly GCA_040007195.1 of Acidobacteriota bacterium. Classification (GTDB taxonomy): domain Bacteria; phylum Acidobacteriota; class Terriglobia; order Bryobacterales; family Bryobacteraceae; genus JAFLBB01. Next base: position 3,821 of record JBDTVQ010000395.1, read on the forward strand.
TTGCGCCCGCTGGTGCCGCTGGATGGCGGACGTTTCGCGACTTCGGATTTGAACGATCTGTACCGCCGCGTGATCAACCGCAATAACCGGTTGAAGAAGCTGATCGAACTGCACGCACCCGACGTGATCGTGCGCAACGAAAAGCGCATGCTGCAGGAAGCAGTGGATGCGCTGTTCGACAACGGACGCCGCGGCCGCGTGCTGCGCGGGGCCAACAACCGCCCGCTGAAATCGCTGTCGGACACGTTGAAGGGCAAGCAGGGCCGTTTCCGCCAGAACCTGCTGGGCAAGCGCGTGGATTACTCGGGCCGTTCGGTGATCGTGGTCGGACCGGATTTGAAGTTGAATCAGTGCGGTCTTCCCAAGAAGATGGCGCTCGAGTTGTTCAAGCCGTTCATCTATCACCGGCTGGAACAGCGCGGCCACTGCACGACCATCAAGCAGGCCAAGGAACTGGTGGAGCAGCAGGACCCCGTGGTTTGGGACATTCTGGAAGAGGTGATTAAAGATCACCCGATTCTGCTCAACCGCGCTCCCACCCTGCACCGCCTGGGCATTCAGGCGTTCGAGCCGGTGCTGGTGGAAGGCAAGGCGATTAAGATTCACCCGCTGGTTTGCACCGCGTTCAACGCGGATTTCGACGGCGATCAGATGGCGGTCCACATTCCGCTGTCGCCCGAAGCGCAGATTGAAGCCTCGACCCTGATGCTGTCATCGAACAACATTCTGTCGCCAGCGCACGGCGCGCCCATCACCATTCCCACTCAGGACATGGTGTTGGGTTGCTACTACCTCACCAAGTCGCGTCCCGGCGCCAAGGGTGAAGGCCGAACCTTTGCCTCGACCGACGACGTGCTGATCGCGCTCGAAATGGGCGAGGTCGAAACCCTGACGCCGATCAAATTGCGCTATACCGGCAAAGTGATCGACCTGGTGCACGCGTTCGATACCCAGAACATTCTGCACACCGAGCCGATCGAGTTCGTGAAGCAGTACATGGACACCACGGTGGGCCGTGTGATCCTGAACGACAACCTGCCTCAGGACATGCCCTACATCAACGGGCTGCTGAAGAAGAAGGGCCTGGCGCAGTTGGTGCAGTATTGCTACCTGAAGTTCGGCCTGCACGTGACCGTGCACATGCTGGATGAGATCAAGGCGCTGGGTTTCCTGTACGCCACCCGAGCGGGCATTTCGATCGGCATCGACGACATGGTCGTGCCGAGCGAGAAGGCGGGCCTGGTGAAGGCGGCCGAGAAGGACGTTGTCGTGGTGGAAAGCCAGTATCAGGACGGCGCCATCACGCACGGCGAACGCTACAACAAGATCATCGAAATCTGGTCCAAGGTTACGGAAAAGGTTTCCGATGAAATGTTCTCGGCGATGGAAGAGGACGACCGCACGGGCCGCTACCTCAATCCGATTTACATCATGGCCGATTCCGGCGCACGCGGATCGAAACAGCAGATCCGCCAGCTTTCCGGTATGCGCGGACTGATGGCGAAGCCGTCGGGCGAGATTATTGAGACCCCGATTACGGCGAACTTCCGCGAAGGGCTGAACGTGTTGCAGTACTTCATCTCCACGCACGGCGCCCGCAAGGGTCTGGCGGATACGGCGTTGAAGACGGCGGATTCCGGCTACCTCACACGCCGTTTGGTGGACGTGGCGCAGGACGTGATTATCAGCGAGAACGATTGCGGCACCACGGAAGGCATTTACGTGGAGCCGATCATCGAATCGGGCGAAACCATCGAAGCCTTGCGCGACCGCATCGTGGGCCGCGTGGCGCTGGAAGCACAGCGCGATTACGAAGGCAACATCATCGTCGAAGTCAATCACGAGATCACGGAAGAGTTGGCCGCCCAGATTCAGGCAGCGGGTATCGAGCGCGTCAAAATCCGCTCGGTGCTGACCTGCGAATCCAAGCGCGGCGTCTGCGTGGCGTGCTACGGCCGCAATCTGGCGACCGGACGGTTGGTGGAGCGCGGCGAGGCGGTCGGCGTGATCGCGGCGCAGTCCATCGGCGAACCCGGCACCCAGTTGACGATGCGCACGTTCCACATCGGTGGTACCGCGAGCCGCATCAACGAGCAATCCAAGCAGGACGCCAAGAGTGACGGATTTGCCAAGTACATCGGTATCCAGACCGTTCGCAGGAAGACGGGGGATCTGATTGCGATGAACCGCAACGGTAAGATCGTGGTCCTGGACGAGAAGGGGCGCGAAAAAGAGCGTTACGAAGTCAACTACGGCGCTCGCGTTCTGGCCGAGGACGGCGCGCCTGTGAAGGCGAACCAGACCCTGCTGGAATGGGATCCGTACACCTTCTCGATTCTTACGGAAGTCAGCGGCGTGATCCATTTCAAGGATCTGGTCGACGGACTGACAATGCAGGAGCAGTTGGACGAGGTCACGGGCATGTCGCAGCTCGTCGTCGCGGATTCTCCGGACGAGAAGCGGCAGCCGCAGATCGTGGTGCGTCCGGAAGGCGCTTCGGGGTCTCGCTCCGAGGCCAAGAAGTACCTGATGCCGACGCATGCTCACTTGATGGTGCGCGACGGGGAAGAAGTCCACGCCGGCGATGTGCTGGCGAAGATCCCGCGCGAAACCACGAAGACCAAGGACATCACCGGCGGTCTGCCGCGCGTGGTGGAACTGTTCGAAGCGCGCAAGCCGCGTGAGACGGCCATCA
>JBDTVQ010000396.1:0-6508 GCA_040007195.1 Acidobacteriota bacterium
TCCTTCATCGGTGTTGCCCTGATGACTTTGCTCCCCGCATTCGGGGGGAGCCGGCTCCGCGTCGCAGGTATTCCCCTCAAACTCCCCGGAAATAAGCTTGTTTTACATGTAAGCGAATCGATACACATGCCGCCGGACGAGAATGGGAAGGTTTCCGGCGTCGATCCCAGGGAAACCTCTGAGAACATTTACCGCCTCGTCCGCGACGCGGCTCGCGCCTGGACCAAATCCGGTAAGTCGTCGCTCTCCATCCAGGTCGAACGAACCCAGGACCAAAAGCTCAGCGAGTCCAACCTCAACCTGGTCACCTTCACCGACACCGAACCATTCGATACCGGAATGTGCGACAAGACGCTCTACATCGCCTGCACCCTCGTCTTCCATAACGACGATACCGGCGAAATCCCCATGGTCAAAATCGCCTTCAATCCTTATATGCAGCATTCCTCGCTCGGCAGAAAAGGCGCGCATGACCTGGGCGTAGTCCTCCTGCACGAAATGGGACATGCTATCGGCCTGGACCATTCCGCCGCCCTGGACGCCATCATGAGCCCCGTCGTGGAGTTGGAAATTCCCACCGGCAGCGTCTCCGCGCGCCGCCTTTCCAGCGACGATCTGGCTACCGTTGCCTCCGCCTATCCGCTGCCGGAACCCGCAGTGCCCGCCAGTTTCCTCACCGGAGCCGTCACCCGCGAAGGGCTTCCCGTCGCCAAGGCGCACGTCATGGCCTTCGACAGCTCGGGCCGGAAGACGATCGCCGGGCTCACCAGCACCGATGGACGCTTCGAATTGCAAGTGGAACCCGGCGATTACCGCCTCGCCGTTGAGCCGCTCGACGGGCCCATCATGCCCGTTAGCACCTGGAGCGATCAGCCCGCGCCCGACGTCTTCGCCAGCCTCTGGTGGACTCGCGGCGGCGGTTCGTCCGAATCCGGTGACACCGTAGCCATCGCCGAAGGCGAATCCCGCCAAGGCCTCGATTTTTCGCTCACTTCCACGCCGCCCGTGAACGCCACCACTGTTGGCATCGTCGGCGACGGCGGACTCTACCTGGGCGCGGCGCACGTCACCGTCGCCCGCGGCCGCGAATATCCGCTCGCTCTCACGCGCACCCCGCCCGAAGGCGCCGCGCGGATGACATTCACCCTGGCGTCGATCGAACTGCCTACACTTCCCACAGTTCCCGCCTCGGCACCACAACTGTTACGGCAGCGGGTTCGCATCCCCGCCGACGCGCCGGTGGGTTCCTACACGGTCACCTATGAGAGCAATGGAGCCATCGCGTTCCTGCCCGGAGCGCTCGAAGTCGTTACAAACCCCGTCGTCCGTTCCATCTCCTGGCTGACAGACGGCTGGTTCCTCATCACCGGGGAAGACCTCGCGCCCGTGGAGGCCGGCGCCGACGGCGATCAGGTGCCGACCCAGTTGGCCGGCATTTCCGTTCGAGTCTCCGACTGGCTGGCCGAAGTGAACAGCGTTTCGCCAACCCAAATCATCGCCCGCTGGCCCACCGGACTCGTTCAGGACGAGGCTGCCATCAGCGTCGTCGCCGGCACCGGTGTTTCCAGCGAACCCGTCAGCCTCATCGTGCAATAGGACCCGTACAATGAGAGCTTGCTCGCAGGCTCCCTCTTCGGCGCGGTGCTCACCCTCGGCACCTCTTATCTAACCGGCCGCCTGCTCTGGCGCAACGGCGAAGCACCTCTCCAATTCGCACTCGGCGCGGCCATCGTCGCGCACCTCGTCTTCCTCCTCGGATGGTGCCGCGCGCTCCGGCCCGAAGCCTTTCTCGCACTCGCGTTCGTACTTTGCGCCGCCTCCCTCTGGCGCGCTCGCCTACCTTCCGTCGACATCCAACCCCGCTGGTGGTGGGCGCTCGTTGCCCCCTTCGCCGTCTTCCTGTTCATCCACGCCTGCGGCCCCGACACGCAACCCGACGAGGTCGCCTACCATCTCGGCCTCGTCCGGGAATGGCTGCGCCTGGGCCGTTTCCCCACCCGCGTCGGCTTCTACGAATCCATGCCGCAACAGGCCGAGCTCCTGTTTACCTTCGCCTATGCATTCGGTGGCGCAACCGCGGCCAAGCTCGTTCACCTGGGATTCTTCGCCGCGCTCATCGCCCTCATCGCGCGCATGGCCGGCCGTTTCGCGCCGCCCCTCCTCATCGCCGCCTCCCCGGTCGTCATGATCGACGGCGCCTCCGCCTACAACGACGTCATGCTCGCCTTCAACGCCCTGTGCATCTACCGCGCCCTCCAGTTGCAATCCACCGCGCGCGCCGGCCTGCTCGCAGGCGCTGCCTACGCTGTCAAAATGACCGGCGGCGTCTTCGCCGCGGGCGCCTTCGCCTGGGTCCTCCTGCGGAACAAAGGCTGGCTTCGCTTTGCCGCCGCCGCGCTCGTCTTCCCCGCCCCCTGGATCGTCCGCAACATCATCCTCGCCCAGAACCCGTTCGCACCCCTGTTCAACGCATGGTTTCCCAACGAGCACTTCCATATCTCCACCGAAGCCCTCCTGCGCGAAAACCTGTCCACCTATCAAGTCCATGGAATCGACCGCCTGCTTCATCTCCTCTTCGGAGGCGGAATCCTCGGCGGCCACATCGGCGCCGGTTTCGTCTTCGCCCCCTTAGCCCTCTGGTGGGCCTTCAAAAACCGCGAGACGCGCGGCTACCTCGCTGCAGCCCTGGTCGCCGCCGTCCCCTGGCTCGCCAACGCCGGAACGCGCTTCCTCATTCCGGCGCTCCCCTTCGTCGCCCTGGCGCTTCCACCGCAACTCGCCTGGCCCGCCGCCGTCCTCCAAGTGGCCACCCTCGCCTGGAACGCCCCACCCGGTTCCTGGCAACTCCACGGCTGGACCGCACAGGCCGAACCCTCCGAACCCGGCGTCGTCGCCATCCTCGCCAAACACACCCGCGCCGGCGAGCGCATCCTCGATTTCGTCGCCGCCCCCATGTCCCGCATCGACGCCACCCCCTACACTCCCTGGGGCCAAGTCTCCGCCGACCGCGCCGCCGCCGCGCTCCGTCTCGCCCACGACTCCGCCCCCGGCCTGCTCTATAACCTCCGCGCCGACTGGCACCCCGTGCGCCTCCACTCGCTCAGCCTCACCCTGGAAGCCCCCGCCCCGTCATCCCTGCGCATCCAGGAAATGAATTTCGGACAGCCTGCCGATTGCACGCTAACCGCCACGCGCCACACCTCGGAAACCCCCTTCGCGTTTGACCGCACCCCCGTCACCGGCTGGAGCAGTTGGGCCCCCGCCCGCGCCGGCGAAGGCATCACCGTCACCTGCCCGCACGAAGTGGAAACCAGCGGCCTCCGCGCCACCGTTGCCTACGTCTGGCCGGGCATGAAGCTGCGCGTCGAAGGCGACGGCCATCTGCTCAACGCCGACCCCGGCTTCACCCCCGTCGCCCCGCTCAACTGGCGCCGCGCCGCCACCGGTGCCGTGCGCCGCGAAGGCTTCCGCTGGATACTCATTCGCGACTCCCAAGCAGGCTACGGCCAGGTAGGCGGCGACATCCTCGCCCGGCCCGGCGATTGGGGACTCCAACCCATCGCCAATTCCGGCAACGTCTATCTTTTCCGCGTGCCGTAAGCGGCGGTCCGCGTGCCCTGAGTGCCGGCCCTCACGTACTCAACTTCCGCGCAATATCCACCGCAATCTGCGCCCCATGAAAGCGGCCGTTCTCAATGAAAATCTCATTCGTGTGCATACCCGCCACCAACACGCCCGCCAGGTACATCCCCGGCCGTGTGCTCTCCAGCGTCTCCGGATTCGTGTAGGGCCGCCGCGTCTCCGCATCGAACGTAATCCCGTGCGCGCCCAGAAAGTCCACATCCGGACTGTAGCCCGTCATCGAAAACACGAAGTCGTTCTTCAACTCCTTCACGCCCTCCGGCGTCTCCACGCGAATCGAATCCGGCAGAATCTCCACGATCCGCGACCGGAAGTAAGCCGGAATTTCACCGTTTTTTATCCGATTCTCAATGTTCGGCTTGATCCAATACTTGACGTTCGCGTGAATCCCCTCGCCACGATGAATCAGCGTCACGCGCGCCCCCGTCCACCACAGCTCCAGCGCCGCAATCGCCGCCGAATTCTTCGCCCCCACCACCGCCACATCGTGCGCGTAGTAAGGATGCGCTTCCTTGTAGTAGTGAATCACCTTGGGCAAATCCTCGCCCGGAACACCGAGCATATTCGGCCGGTCGTAGTAGCCCGTCGACAGAATCACCTTCGACGCTTCATACCGCAGCGGGCCGCCCGTGCGCGGCTGCGTGTGCACCGTGAACGCGCCATCGCTGCCTTCAATGCGCTCCACATGCTCGTACTGATGAATGTCCAGCCCAAAGTGATCCGCCACGCGCCGGTAGTATTTCAGCGCCTCGACGCGAACCGGCTTGTCATTCAACGACGTCATCGGAATGCCGCCAATCTCCAGCAGCTCCGGCGTCGTGAAGAACACCATGTTCGTCGGGTAGTGGTAGAGCGAATTCACCACGCAGCCCTTATCGAAAAGCACCGCGGGCACGCCCAGCTTCTTCAGTTCAATGCCGCAGGCCAGGCCCGTTGGCCCCGCGCCGACAATCACAACAGGTTGAGCCATGAAACAACGATGGTAGCGCGAGGCCCCACCGCCGCTACACTGGTGAGGATGTCCACCGAACGCCTCACCGAGCGAACCAAAGCCGGTGGCTGTGCCAGCAAGCTGAGCCCGAAGATTCTCGATCAGGTCCTGGCCGGAATTCCCCGCTCCACACACGAGAATCTGCTAGTCGGTTTCGAAACGGCCGACGACGCCGGCGTCTACCAGCTCACGCCCGACTGCGCCCTCGTGCAAACCATCGACTTCTTCACGCCCATGGTCGACGACCCCGCCACCTTCGGCATGATCGCCGCGGCCAACGCTTTAAGCGACGTCTGGGCCATGGGCGGACAACCCCTCACCGCGCTCTCTGTCGTCGGCTTCCCGCCAAAAGCCGACCCCGCCATCCTCCGCGCCATCATCGAAGGCGGCATGGAGAAAATGCGCGAAGCCGGATGCCTCGTCATCGGCGGCCACTCCGTCGCCGACGAAGACCTCAAGTTCGGTTTCGCCGTCACCGGCACCGTCCATCCCAAACGCGTATGGCGCAACGCCGGCGCGCAGCCCGGTGACGTGTTGCTCTTCAGCAAACGCATCGGCACCGGCGTCATCACCACGGCTCTCAAGCGCGGCATCGCCCAGGAGCAATGGGTCCGCGACGCCATCGCCAGCATGACCACCTTGAACAAATACGCCCGCGAGGCCATCGGCGACGCCGAAGTGCACGGCTGCACCGACGTCACCGGCTTCGGCCTCATGGGCCACGGCCGCGAAATGGCCCTCGGCAGCAACGTCACCCTCGAAATCGATTCCGCCGCCGTCCCCCTCCTCCCCGGAGCGCTCGACTGCGTCAGGCTCGGCGCAGTCCCCGGCGGCCTCACCAACAATCGCGAGTTCGCCGAATGCGTCGTCGGCGCGCCGCCCTCAATCGACCCCGACCTCCTCACCCTCTTCTTCGACCCCCAAACCTCCGGTGGCCTCCTCCTCGCCCTGCCCGAAAGCGAGGCCGATACCATCGACCAGCGCCGCGAAACTTTCTGGAGAATCGGCCGCGTCCTGCCACGCGGCGAACACCCCATTCAACTGATATGAGCAACGGCCCCACCCCCAACCCCGTAATCGTCGCCCTCGACGTCGCCACCGCCGCCGAAGCGCGCGCCATTGTGAATGCCTGCGGCGACAGCATCGGCTTCTACAAAGTCGGCATGGAACTCTACGCCGCTGAAGGCATGCCCATCGTCCGCGAGCTGATCGAACAAGGCAAAGACGTCTTCCTCGATCTGAAGTTCTACGACATCCCCGAAACCGTGAAGCGCGCCACGGCCCAAGTCGCCAAGGCCGGCGTGAAGCTCCTCACCGTCCATGCCTCCAAAACCGTCATGCGCGCGGCGATGGAAGGAAAGGGGGAAGCCAAAGGCGACTCCGCCCTCCGCATCCTCGGCGTCACCGTCCTCACCAGCTTCGACGAAACCGACCTCGCCGATCTCGGCTACACCCGCACGCCCGCCGACCTCGTCCGCCACCTCGTCGCCAAAGGAATCGAAGCCAACGTCGACGGCTTCGTCTGCTCCCCGCTCGAAGTCGCCGAAGTGCGCGCCGCCACCGGACCGGGCAAAATCCTCGTCACCCCCGGCGTCCGCCCCGCGGGCTCAGACACCGGTGACCAGAAGCGTGTCGCCACCCCGGCCCAGGCCATCGCCAACGGCGCCAGCTACCTCGTCATCGGCCGCCCCATCACCCGCGCCGCCGATCCCGCCCAAGCTGCACGAAACCTGTTGCTCGAACTCGCGGTCTGATACAGTAGCGGGTCCGCTCCGGACTACGCACTCTGTGCCACGCCCGGCGCCGCACAGGTTTCACGCCACAAAAAACGCTCCTTGGCGCGCGGGGTGCTTTCGAGCGCCCCGCGATTCTTAC
>JBDTVQ010000397.1:0-6506 GCA_040007195.1 Acidobacteriota bacterium
AAATCGCGTACCGCCACAGTTCAGTGCCATCACGCTCTCATCGGACAGGCTCTAGTTACGACAAACGCCCTTCGTTCCGCCAATCCACAGTGACGTGTAGTCGCCTATGGTGAGAAGTGCCGATTCGGGATTAGGAACGATAAGTCGGCATGCGACAAGGCAACTCCGCTAAGGCTGAGTCAGCCTTCAGTGTACAGGCGGAAAACCGACAACAGCTTCGTGTTGCGGATTTGTGAGATTCCTGGTGCGACAGGGTTCCCAAACAGAAATCCAGGACCCTGCTGTGTTTGACTGCCTGTAGAAAAACACGAGGAAGGCTGGTCCCGAACTAACAGGAGACGGGGCGTAGGCTACCTGCTACTCCGTCGCTTGGCCTGACGCGCCTTGACGTATGTAATCCATTCATCCTCTCCCGCCGAGAATTTCATCAGAACTGCGGCTTGCTTGGCGGTTGCGGAGTAACCTCGGTCTATTAATTCCTTTATTCGGTTGAAATCGGTCTCGGTGAAGTTCGCGAAATCCGGTGCAATGAGGACGTCCGCTTTGGAAATGGAACGGAGCTGGTTGAGATCCCGGAGTATCTCGATCGATCGCATCGCCTGGCCTGAGTAGGTGTCGAGTTCTGTTCTTAATGGGGGTAATGAAGACAACACGACCGCAATCACGTAGTCCGCGCCCGACGCCAATCCTACATTGACAGGCAGGTTGTTAACGAGGCCGCCTTCCACCAGAAGCCTCTCGTCGATGCGAACGGGCTCCGCGTAACCAGGAACCGACAGCGCGGCCGTGAGCGCTAACGTCAACGAACCACTTTCCAGTACGACCTCCTGCCCCCGCACCAAGTCTGTGGCTACGCACCGGAACGGAGTGGGAAGATCGTCAAAGCTCCGCAGGCTCCCATAGATATCAGCGATTCGGGGTAGACGAGAGAAGATCGCCAAACCAGCAGCCTTGAATGGCACAAAGGCCTCTAGGTTAACGCCGGGAACCAAAGAAATGAGAGCCTCTCGCTTACGATCGTTGCTCTTTCCCTTCCACTTTTCCTGGTAGGGGATTTCACCCTGAAACAGCGTCTGTCCCCAATCGACCCTGTCCAGAACCACGGACATCTCCGTGGCGCTGTACCCCATGGCGTAAAGTGCCCCCACATAAGCACCCATCGATGTACCGGCCACAGCATTCACTGGGATCCGGTGCTCCTCTAGCCAGCGCAGCACACCGACGTGCGCAAAGCCAATTGCCTGTCCTCCGCCGAGTACCAGCGCGATTTTTGGCCGGCCCGGCCGCTTTTGGGCTAGTCCATCGCCAGAAGACAACGACAGGAGCAGTACCGCCGCAACGGCCGCGACGGTGGGTGTCGTGCACGATGTCAAACCGGTTTTTCTCATGGTGTACGCAGTTTTCCCAGTGCGGACCAGACGACACGAAATCCAGCGTTATCGCTCGAGATCGCCGGATGATAATTGAAACGATAGGCTGCTCGCAGGTACTCCGGCCGGTCGTACAGCGAGCCACCGCGGAGTACGCGGGCAATGCCCTCAGGTGGACCTTTGGGGTCTTTCTTCTCGTCATCCGAATAGGGTCCGTACCAGTCGTGGCACCACTCCCAGACACCTCCGGAAAGATCAGCAATTCCCATTGGGCCTTGATGACGCCGCGGAAGTACGTCGCCGAATAAACCAAAGTCCGCGGGCAGCGGCTCGTCGTTTCCCCAGGAGTATTTTCGCCTCCCGTGTGCGCGAGCGGCATACTCCCATTGCGCCTCGGTGGGAAGGTCACCGCCGAGCCAGACCGCATAAGCGAACGACTCGAACCAGTTGACGCGAACTGCCGACCGTGGTTGTTCGTTCAAACGATATTTTGGATCGAAGCGGTGGTATTCGCGGTCAGTGACCTCATTCTGCTGCATAAGGAACGAGGTAAGCTCGACAGAGTGCTCCGGTCGTTCATCCGGCTGACCCTCGCCCCGGGCGCTCCCCATGCGGAACCGTGCCCCTGGCACGAGGATGCGCTTGTTCAGTTTTTGGTCGGCATCCGGAGCGGGCGGAGGAGCGATGCCGCGGGCCTGGCTAATCCGCACTCCGAGGCTTGCTCGCAGAGGCAAGGCCCATGTACCTCCCAGGCCCGAACGCACCGCATCGTCGAGTCCTGTCACGAACGGCAGGAGGAACATTGGGGAGAGGAACCGGTCATTAGGGATTCGTTTGAGCAGCTCGGCGGAGCCTATATGATGGACAGTGGTCAACAGCTCCATTGCGGCGAGAACCTGGGAAGTGTCCCCACTTCCCAGCTGGTACATGAGGCGCCGGATAACCTCGGTCAAAGCGTTCTGAGCCTTCTCGAGAGCTTTCTGCGATTGCGATTCGGCCGTCTGCGCACGGCCCTTCATTGCGACGGCCACAAAAGCGAAACCCAATGCCGCCAGGGCGAGGATGCCAAAGACCACGGCTGCCCATCGGGTGCGAGATAGCTGCCGTCGCGCCAGGCGGGCCTGCTCGTCCACAATATACTGGCTCTCTTTGACCCACTCCCGGACTTCGTTGATTTGCCCGGCCGTTAGGTAACGCTCGCACCAGTTCAGCTGCTCGTCATTAGTCAAATCCAAGGCCTGCGTGAGCGCGAGTCCGGTCAAATGAGTCCGCCTCTCGCTCACATCTAAAAGGAAGCGCAACGTCTTCGCCTCCGCGGCCTCGGTCCGAATCCACTTGTTCAGCGTCGCCCATCGCAGGCACAAACACTCATGCGGCAGATCGACTTTATCGCCCTCATCGGTGCTCCGCACGACCAGCAGCCCGCGCTCCGCGAACCGGTGAACAAGTTCCGCCAGCACGTGCTGTTCGACCCGCGCCATTCGCGCAAGCGTTTCGATCGTTTGAGGGCGCCGAATGGGCAGATCTTCCTCCGGGTGATCGGTCAGACGGCGCGACTCTGTAATCCTCCGGAACACCATCTGCGCGAGCCGCTTTTGTTCGGGGGAAAGCGCTCTGTAAACCGCTTCCGCATCCTGATCGAGGGCACCCGTCAGGCTTCCTACCGTTCTGGTCAACTCGATTGTTACGGGTCCGGTGGCGCCCCTGCGCTCCCACTCCTCAAACATCCTGCGCAGCAGATGCTGCAGCAGAGGCAAGTTGTCGGGTTCGTCGTCACAACGGTTCAGCAGATCCTGCACCAGTGCTGGATGGATCTGCACACCCGCCGCTTCAAAGGGGCCCTCAATCGCCTCCTGTAACTGCTGGCGCGTCATGCGTGGCACCAGATACTGGCCATCGTTCAACGCTTCCGGCAAGCCGGAGAACTTTGCGCAATCGCCCAGATAATCCGACCTCATGCTCAGCAGGACATAAACGCGCCCGGACAGGTCCCGCGCCGCCCGAAGCAGGTAGCTCACAAACAGGTCGGCCTCGCTGCCGCCGCCGCCCTTCAACTTCCGGTCCCGGAATGGGAAGATCTCTTCGAACTGGTCCACTACCAGCAGGAGATTCTCGCCTCGCAGCAGATTCGTCTCAACCGCCTCGATCAATCCGTAGGTGCGTTCCGCCAGAGCCGCCCCGCCAAAGCCCAGGCAGCGGGAAAGCTCTCGCAGAGGACCATCGCCGGGCCGCATTGCCGCCACCCGCCAGTGCGTAGCAGGATCTCCGGCCAGCCCCATCAGTAGGGCCGGCACCACGCCGGCTTTCACCAGGGAGCTTTTGCCGGAACCCGAAACGCCAACTACGGCCAGCAGGCGCCGCTCCAGCAGGCGGTCCAGCGCTTCGCCGATCTCTTCGTCGCGCCCGAAATAGCGGGTTGACTCTTCCGGTTCAAACGCCCGCAGGCCGGGAAACGGATTCTGCACGCCGCTGATGGCGGTCATGGTGCCGGCTCCCAGCCAAGGTTCCGCAGAAACGGCTCTACATCCGCCAGATCAGGCATTTCCGCGCGCTGCCGCAGCACCATCCCGGAGTGCAGGCCGATGGTTTGTTTCTCGGGAACGTCAAAGGGCGGGCCCAGATACCAAGCTTTGGCCTCATACTTACGGCGGGCATCCTGAGCCAGCCGTTTCTCCAGGCCCTTCCCGTCCGCTGTGGCCCAATAGCACAGCAGCGCCCGGCTCAAGACGATGGTCTGCCGCAGCGCTTGCAGCCGCGCCGTCGTTGTGGTGAGCATGTCGAATTGTGGGCACTGAGCGCGCACACCGGCCTTAGATATCAACGCCGCCAGTGTTCTTGCGCCAGCCAGGTCGCGAGCTTCGCAAGCAATGCCGACGGCAAACTCGCTCTTGTGGCTCTGGAAACGCGCGGAGCGAACTTCGCGATAGACGTGGTCCCACACCTGATCGTCGGTCTTGCCTTCCAGCCGCGAGTGGGGCGCGCCGGAGTTTTCCTCGAGGACAGCCTTTTCGTCTTCCCCGAGTTCGGTGCCGAAGGGCTGTATAAGAATCGTTTTCCGGGCCGGAGCCTGGAAAGAAGCTTCGATCGTAGTCAGCCCTTCCAGTCCAAGCCCATCGGCGGGAAAGTGGACTGCTAGTAAGGCAGATTTCAGAAGCTTCCGAACCGCTACTTCGTCGCCGTATTGAAAGTCCACCTCCGGAACCACACGATAGCCGGACTTCTCCAACTCATCGCGCAACATATTTCGTGTTTCTACGCTGCGGCCGGTCGCCGGGCCCAGAAAGACAGCGCCGGCAGAAGCGCGCATCATCACGAGCGCATCGCGCAACTTGATGGCAAAACTCCTGGTGCTCTCAATGCGTTCATCTGGGGAAAGGAGCGCGAGCTGAGTGGCGTTCGCAGGATGGCGCTGAGCCTTCTCGAACTCTTTCGGTGTGAGATCAGCGTCCACAGGCAACCAGGCTACGACCGAGAATGGACAGCCATGCGCTCCTGGCGCCTGCTTTGCGAACCAGATCCGCTCCTTGCTGCAATAGAGTGAGCTTACGTAGTTTGGCGAGATGAGCGCTACCAGAATCGCGGAAGAGGTCGCCGCTGCCTCAAGATTGTCTTCCCAATTCACAGCGGTCTGACTGGCGAGACGCTGGCGGTCAAAATAGATCTTGATCTTCTCCCTCGGAGAGAAGTAGTTCACCAGGTTGTCGGAGATGTGCTTTTCGAGGGTAGCGACAAATTGTTCGACAGCGCCTTGATCGTTGTCGCCCGACGCGTAGCTGATGAATAAGTCATAGTCGAAACCTGGAACGTAGGGCATATGTCCTTGGCGAGTTTGACAACGAATTTTCGCCGTAGCTGAGAATATCACCATCGACGAGCGCACGCGGCCAATGACCGTCAGAAACCATCGATTCGATTGTTGGGGAGAACAGCCCCTTAGTAATCGGCCAACATTCGTATGGGTTGCACGATGTGACTGCAGGCGGGCCACCTGGTGGAAACTCAGACTGGGGATAGGGACCGAGAAGTCGGCTTACGTCCTCCGATCATCGCCTCCCGGCACTTGGCTGTATAACGCCAACCCGGAGACCCAAGAACGATTACTCGGGCTACACTATTAGCAGAGTTTCGGTTCGCGAAACCAGCGCACAGCGCACTTTCCGAAAGAAACCACAGAGCTAACGCCTGGAGGTTCACATGGAAGTCGCGCTTCGGCCCATCCAAGAGATCGTTCCATACGCACGGAACGCCCGCTCGATTCCGCCTGCAGCCATCGACAAGGTCGCCGCATCGATTCGCGAATTCGGTTGGCGCCAGCCGATCGTTGTGGATGAGAAGGGCGTGGTTGTTGCCGGCCACACACGGCTGTTGGGAGCACAGAAGTTGGGTTTGCAGGAGGTCCCCGTTCACGTCGCCACCGGTCTGACCGATGCGCAGATCAAAGCATATCGGTTGATGGACAATCGGTCGCACCAGGAGTCCACTTGGGACGATAGCCTACTCGCCATTGAACTGGGAGAGCTTCGTGATCTGGCGATAGATCTTTCCATCACAGGTTTCGATCCAGCAGAAGTCGATGACCTCTTTGCGCTGGCTGGCGGCACTGACGGGCTGACCGACGACGATGCCGTCCCGGAGACGCCGGAGAAGCCGGTTAGCCGGCCCGGCGATCTCTGGCAGTGCGGTCCTCACCTCGTCATTTGCGGCGACGCCACCTGCGATAGCGATCGACAGCGACTGCTCGGCGACCAGCAAGCTGATCTCGTGTTTACGGATCCCCCGTACAACGTCGGCTATCAGGGCTACACCGAAGAGAAGCTCACGATCCAAGGGGACAAGATGGACCCGGCCGCATTTGCCGCATTCCTTGAGCGTGCCTTCCGAAGCTATCGCGATGGGGTAAAGCCCGGCGCCTCCCTGTATATCTGCCACGCTTCGTCGTGTCAGCGTGAGTTCCAGAATGCGATCGAATCCGCGGGGTTCGAAGTTCGCTGCCAGATCATCTGGGCCAAAAACACCTTTGCCTGGGGGCACGGCCGCTACAAGTTCCAGCACGAGCCGATCTTCTACTGCCACGTGGCCACACAGAGCGACGCCTGGTACGGCGACAAGACGCAGTCGACGCTGTGGCAGGAGAAG
>JBDTVQ010000398.1:0-6464 GCA_040007195.1 Acidobacteriota bacterium
TGGACGCACATCTGGTCGCCCAATTTGATTACCGAAGCATGGGGCGGTTTCCAGCGCCAGAATCCGGCCATCAATCCGCCGACGCTCGGCATCAACAACCGCGATGTGTTCGGCATCCAGCGGTCGTCGTATGACGTGGCGCCGCGATTTGCCACGAGCGGCTGGGCCACCCTCGGCAACAATGACAATACCTACCGCCGCCAGATCGACAACAACTTCCAGGGTGCGATTTCGCTCACCTGGACCCACGGTAACCACACGATCAAAACCGGCTTCCAGATCCGCAAGAACCAGTTCAACGTCTTCAATCCCGGCGGCGCCTTCTCCGGTGTCTACAACTTCAACGGCGAGTTAAGCTCTGCCCAGCGCACGGCCGGCAACCCAATTCATGGGCTAGCCGACTTCCTGCAGGGCTACGTGCAGACCTCAAACTACGACCTGCCCCAGCCCCTCACGGGCCGCCGCAACACCAATACCGGCACGTTCATTCAGGACGACTGGAAAGTGACGCGCCGCCTTACCGTCAACATCGGCGTGCGCCACGAATACGAATCGGCAATGACGATGTCCAACAACATCTATTCGCGCATCGACACCGTCAGCGGCAAGCTGCTCGTGGCGAACCAGAACGCCAGCCGCTCGCTCGACCTCAGCCCAGCGAAGTTCAACTTTGCACCCCGCATCGGGTTTGCTTACAGCCTCGACGATAAGACCGTCATCCGTTCCGCGTTCGGCAGTTTCTACAGCCAAATCTTCTCCAACATGGGCGGCATCGTGCTGTACCCCGGCTTCACCGTGGCGCAGCAGTTCACCGATCTTGGCGTGGGCGTCGCGCAGCCGTTCAAGCTGGCCGACGGCATGCCGCTTGTCGCCGTTCAGGATTTCAACGATCCCTTCCGCGTGGAGCGCGTCGCCACCGAAGCCAACCCGCTCAACTCCAGCGCTCAGTTTGGCGAAATCAACCCGATGCCGAAGTCGCTGCAGTGGAACTTCGGTATCCAACGCGAGTTGATGCGAGGCACGATTGTCGACGTGAGCTACGTGGGCACGCGGGGCCTGAACCTCCCTCTCAGCCTGCCCTTCAACCCAATTCCATTTGAACTCGGCGACGAGCTGGCGCGGTCGGGAGCCGCCATCGACAGCCAGCGCGCGCGCAAGTTCACCACGCTCGGCAACAACAACGCATTCGTCCACGCCGGCACGTCGAGCTATCATTCGCTGCAGATGAAGGCGGTACGCCAGTTCACCCGCTCCTTCGGTTGGACGGCGACCTACACCTTCTCAAAGTCGATCGACGATGGCACGGGCCTGTTCTCGTTCTCCCAGCCCAACGGCCTCGACAGCGGTTACTTCCCCGGCTTCTTCCGCTACCTCGACCGTTCTGTGAGCTCGCTTGACCGCACGCACGTCTTCGCGGGATCGCTGCAGTACAGGACCGGCGGCTCGAAGTGGTCACGCGGCTTCACGGTCAGCCCGATCATCATCGCCCGCACGGGCTTGCCCGACACGATCACGCAGAACAACTTATGGCCCGGCGCCAACCAGCAGCGACCCAATCTCATCGGCAACAGCATGGATGCCAAGACCGGAAGCTTTACCCCTGAAGGTGTCGGCGTCCGCTACCTGCAATCGCCCACGGATGCGAACTTCCCCTTCGCTCCCTCCGGCCCGTTCTACACCGGCGCGGCGAATGCCCGTGTACGCGTGCTGCCTGCCACGGTAGGCACGCTCGGACGCAACACCATCCGCGAGCCCGGCGAATTCAACGTCGATCTCGCCGTCGCTCGCACATTTCCGATTCACGAACGCGCCCGCTTGGAAATCCGCGGTGAAGCGTTCAATTTCCTCAACCACACGAACTTCAACGCTCCGAACACGAGCCTGAGCGTGCAAGCTAACTCGGCTGGACAGGCCGTGTTTAACTCGCCCTCGTTCGGCCTCATTACGGGCGCGAAGAGTGCGCGGTTCGTGCAACTAGTGGCGCGTCTGGAGTTCTGAAATCCGGGCGCCCACGCGTAGTGAAATCGGTCTGCCCGCCCTGTTAACGCGGGACGGGCAGACCTCTATTACCGCCATCCTCGATTAGCTGGCAGTGCGCCCGCCGACGTGGCAAATAGCAGAAGCCGAAAGGCGGCTAACGAGTTGGTAGTTGAAAGTCGGCGGCACGGGATCGCCGGCGACACACGGACGGTGCCGTTGGGTCGCCAACCGGATGGGTTTCCGAGAGAACGGAAATTGGCGCTTCGCCTTGGTCTCCCTCTTACAACCAAGGCGAAGCTGCTTCGGCGGGCGGCCCAGTCACTTGAAACTCTTCTATACTCGCCATCCCTCCCGATACCGCGCGACGCGAAAAAACCGGTGAAGGGATGTCCCTCCACCGGTCACGAGGTCGCGTCCAAGCGTAGTACTCGTCGAACTGAACTCAGCTATTTCGGTCCGAAGTAGGCAATCAAGCCGACTAATATTGTGTCCTGGCTCTTTTTCAAGTTGCCGTTGCTATCGTCGAAGTAAGGCACGTTCGTCCAATCGTGGCGATACTCGACTTTCGTCATGAAGCCCTTCGGGTGCTTGAATTCCGCCGTCAGCGTGAACTCTTTGATCTTCTGAATCGTGCCCGTGGTCCAGATGCCGCGATCATTGAAGTACTCCAGGCGGGGGCTGAGTGCGAACCAGCTATTGGCCTGGAACTTGGCCGCGCCGGCAATCGCACTGATGATGCCGACCGAGCCGTCCAGCGCCTTCTCACGGCCGTAGTCGTAGTTGAGATAGAAGCTCGCTTTGTCGCTTGGCGTGAGGGTGAGCACCTGATCGAAGAAGTGCCGAACTCCGTCGTTGGTGCCGGACTTTTCCGGTCCGCCGTAGTAGGTCACGAAGTAGGCGGCCTTCTTGCCGGTGAACGCATTCGTGAAGCCAATGGTCTTGCCGGTGTTATTGTCGTCGACGTTATTCCAACCGTTCACAAGCTGCAGGCCGGTCGTCCACCAGCTCGTCACGGGCTTCGAAAGACGCACGCCCATGTGATAGAACGGCCCGAGGGCGTAGATGTTCGACCGCGAATAGTTCCAGTTGAGGTAAGTTTCGGTCGGCTCGGCGCCGGCGCTGGTGACGAACTTACCAAAGTCGATCTGCAATCCACCGGCATTCTTCGGTTTCACCGACACATATGCCTGCATGATGTTGCGTACGATGTTGCGCTCGTCTGCGCCGAGCGGCTCATAGGCGTGGAAAATTTCATAACCGCGGCCAAAGCCCATATCGATGCGGAAGCCGATTGGTTCGGCTGCGTGCTGCATCGTCAGCGTCGCGAAATTCAGGCTGAAGCTGTTCGCTTTGACATCGAATGTCCGGTATCCGCCGTTGAGGCCCGATGCCGGATTGTTAAAGTTTGCGCTTGCATACGCGTCGACATATCCGCTGAAATCGATGCCGCCCAAAGACCACGGCGGCGGGTCCGCCGGTGGTGTCTGATCGGCGGCAGCCGGTGGCGGTGTCTGGGCGCTGGCCATTGCCGTCAACATGAGGCATGAGATAAGGGCCGAACGCAGTTTGTTCACTTTCATGGAACGTTCTGTCTCCAGTGGATCGAGAGTCAGGTGGTGGCTTCCCTGCTATGGGCAGGTTAAAGGCAGCCTCGTCGAGGCGTCCAATCAAACTTTTTGATCGGATGGATTAAAGCGCGGCCCGCTTTCGAACCCGCTACGGCACGTAAACGATAGGGCGCTCACCTGATAGAGAATTTTGATCGCTCGGATAGAAACGTTGAGTTTGGAACTGGCATGGATTACATTCATCATGGTTAAACCCCGCATGCGGGGAGCACGCCCGCTCCCAGTTCTTGAGCGGCAAGTCTAAGGAGCCCAGACAATGCTTCGAATTCTACTCGGCGTCTTCGCCCTAACCGGTGCGCTGTTCGCACAAGCCGCGCCCGACAAAATTGCCGCTCTGGAAGCGGCGGTGCAAGCAGCTCAATCCGCGGGCGACAACGCCTGGATGCTCACCAGCTCAGCGCTGGTGCTGTTGATGACCGGACCCGCCCTTGCGTTGTTCTACAGCGGCCTGGTGCGGCGCAAAAACGTCTTGGGTACGATGATGCAGAGCTTCATCCTGATGGCCATCGTCACGGTTCTTTGGGCCGTGGTCGGATACTCGCTGGCCTTCGGTGAAGCGAATCCGTTTATCGGAGATCTGCGCTACGCCTTTTTGAATGGAGTCGGTGCGGCTCCGAACGCTGCATATGCCGCAACGATTCCTCAGCAGACTTTTATGGTGTTTCAGTTGATGTTCGCCATTATCACCCCCGGGTTGATCTGCGGCGCCTATGCCGAACGCATGAAGTTTAGCGGCATGGTGTTGTTTAGCTCCCTGTGGCTAATCCTGGTGTACTGCCCGATGGCCCACATGGTCTGGGGCAATGGCGGCTACCTGAATGCGTTTCTGGGTGGCAAGGTGCCGAGCTTCGATTTCGCCGGCGGTACGGTGGTCCACATCACCTCTGGGGTTTCGGCGCTGGTGACCGCGCTCTATCTGAAGCCTCGCAAGGGATTTGGTACGGAAGTGATGATGCCGCACAGCCTGGTTCTCAGTTTCATCGGAGCTTGCATGCTATGGGTCGGCTGGTTCGGGTTCAATGCCGGAAGCGCGCTCGGCGCGAGCGCCTTGGCCAGCAGCGCATTTGTCGCGACGCATTTTGGAGCCGCCGCCGCCACCATCGGCTGGTTGGTGGCTGAAAAACTTCGGGGCGGCAAGCCCAGCGTCCTGGGCGGCATTTCCGGCGCAGTCGCCGGACTGGTCGCCATCACGCCCGCCTCCGGTTTTGTCACGCCCGCCTCGGCCCTGATCATTGGTTTCATCGCCGGCCTCTTCTGCTACTTTATGGTGGCGGTGGTGAAGGCTAAATTTGGCTACGACGACTCCCTGGATGCCTTCGGCGTCCACGGCGCCGGTGGTACGCTGGGTGCCATCTTGACTGGCGTGTTCGCCACCAACGCAGTCAACAACGCGTTGAAGGACGCCAGCGGCAATCCGGCGGCGCTCGGTTTGGTGGACGGCAACGGCGGCCAGGTTATGAACCAGCTCATCGGAGTTGTGATCGCCTGGGCCTTGGCTGCAGCCGGTACGCTTGTGATTTTAAAAGTGTGTGACCTCACGGTCGGTTTGCGCGTCAGCGAAGAAGATGAACGGCAGGGGTTGGACCTGAGCATGCACGGAGAGGAAGGATACAGCCACGAACTCTGATCGGGATTTCTCTGCTCAGCGGGTTGCCGCGTGTCACCCGTCTGAGCAGTTCGGATTCGCCGTATCAGGTCGAGGGAAAGGAATAGTGTCATGAAGAAAATCGAAGCAATTATTCAACCCTTCAAGCTCGAAGAGGTCAAAGAAGCTTTGAAGGCCATCGGCGTCGATGGAATGACCGTGACTGAGGTGCGCGGACATGGCCGCCAGAAAGGCCACAAAGAAGTGTACCGGGGCCAGGAGTACATGGTCGACCTGTTGCCCAAGGTCAAGATTGAAATGGTCATTGCCGCCGCGCGCCTGGAAGAGGTAATCAAGGCCGTGGTAACAGCCGCCCGCACCGGCAAGATCGGTGATGGCAAGATCTTTGTCTATGATGTGGTAGACGCTATTCGCATTCGGAATGAGGATCGTGGAGAGGCCACTCTCTAAACCATCTGTGATTGCCGGACCGGAGTCCGACCCGGTCCGGCAAACCTTTTTAACCACGGGGGAGGGTGCACGCGTTCTCGCCGAGCGCACATCTCTCGTCGATGCCATCGTGCGCGACTCCTTCGAGCGGTTCTTGCTTCCCGCCTATCCGCGCGGCATGGCGGCTCTTGCCGTCGGCGGTTATGGCAGACAGGAGCTGTTTCCCCAATCGGACATCGATCTTCTGCTGCTCGAGGCTGCCCCTCCCGACACGCCTGGACGCGAAGCGCTCTCGCGCTTTCTCCAGTCCATATGGGACGCTGGCCTTCGTCTCAGCCACTCCGTGCGCAGCGTTCGTGACTGCCTCGAAGTACACGACACCAACATCGAGCTGAACATCAGCCTTCTCGACGCCCGCTTCCTAACAGGCGATAACGACCTGTTCGCGCAGCTCACCGAGAAGACGCCCAAATTTCTCGCTGCCAACCGTCCGGGCCTCGTTCGGCAACTGTGCCGCATGACCCGCTCGCGGCATGCCAAGTTTCACGAGACCATCTATCACCTGGAACCCAACATCAAGGAGACTCCCGGCGGACTGCGCGATCTACATGTGCTCGAATGGCTGAAAAAGCTCCGGCAGGACGTCACTGCCGTGTCGCCGTGGATGAATCCGGTCGACGAGCCGCGCGACTTTCTCTGGGCAACCCGTTGTTTCCTGCACTATCGCTCCAACCGCGATAATAATCTCTTGACCTTCGACGCGCAGGAAGAGGTCGCCGCCGCGCCCTTCTCGGGCGTCACCGACACCAGCGCCTGGATGC
>JBDTVQ010000399.1:0-6422 GCA_040007195.1 Acidobacteriota bacterium
CCGCAATGGGGCGTCCGCGAAGAAGGGCGGACGGCGCAATCGCGCCTGCAAGTACGCGAGCGCCTGGCTGATCGCACGCTACTCTCGCTCACGCCGGTCACCGGCCGCACAAATCAATTGCGCATCCACTGCCTGCATATCGGCCACCCCATTCTCGGGGACGTGCTCTACTCCGGGGCGCCCGCGCCGCGCCTCTGTCTGCACGCCGAATCGCTCGCCTTCCACCACCCACTCAGCAATGAGCGGCTCCATTTCGAGCGCGCAGCCGATTTTCCGCTGTTATAGAATTCCCGCACCATGAGCCAAGTTTCCCGCCGCGCCGCGGTAACGGCGATTGCGGCGTCCAGCTATCAGCGCATCGCCGGCGCGAACGATCGTGTCGGGGTCGGCTTCATCGGTTACGGCCTGATCGGCGCGCAGCATGTTTACGACTTCAAGCGCCAGAAGGACGCCGATATGGTGGCGCTGTGCGAGGCCTATCATCCGCGTCTCGATCAAGGTGTCGCCGAACTCGGCGGCCGCGCAAAGCCCTATCGCGACTTCCGCAAAATGTTCGAGGACAAAGACGTGCAAGCCGTCGTTGTCTCGACGCCCGATCACTGGCACGCGCTGCTGACGATGATGGCTTGCGCCGCCGGCAAGGACGTTTATGTCGAGAAGCCACTGACGGTGTTCGTCAAAGAAGGACGCTGGATGACGCAGGTCGCCCGCAAACACAACCGCATTGTGCAGACGGGCACGCAGCAGCGCTCGGGGCTGCACTATCAGAAGGCCCGGGAATTGATTCGCGCGGGCCATATTGGCAAGGTGATGTCGGTGCGAATGACCGCCTACCGCAACATCATGCCCGGCTTCGGCGTAACGCCCGACTCCACCGCGCCCGCCGATTTCGACTACGACATGTGGCTGGGGCCGGCACCGAAGCGGCCATTCAACGCCAAGCGCGGCATCTACCATTTCCGGTGGTTCTGGGATTATTCGGGCGGACAGATGACCAACCTGGGCGCGCATCATATCGACATCATGCATTGGTACATGGACGTGCTTGGGCCGACGGGTGTATGCAGCTCGGGCGGCCGCCTCGCACTTGAAGGCACTGGCGAAACGCCCGATACGCAGGACGCGATCTACGAATATCCAGGCTTTACCGTCGCATACTCGAGCCGCGAGGCGAGCCTCGGTCACCGTGAAGGCCCGGGACTTTGCTTCTACGGCACCAAGGGGAGTCTCGCCATCAGCCGGGGCGGATTCGATGTCGTCTCCGATTTGAAGTTTCCGCCGGAGAATCTGATTCCACGATTCCGCGGAGCGGCGGTGGGCGGGGCACAGCGCGTCGAGGTGAAGCCCGATCCGTGGACGCAGGCGATGAAGCAGCCGGGCTCGTCCGACGAACAGTTCGACCTTCACGCCCGCAACTTTCTGGATTGCGTGAAGTCGCGGCAGAAACCGATTTCCGAAGTCGAAGACGGCCATCGTGTGGCCGTAGCGTGCCACCTGGCCAATATCAGCCTGCGTGTCGGACGCAAATTGAAGTGGGATCCAGTGAAGGAAGAAATCATTGGTGATCGTGAAGCATCGGCGATGCTGGAACGCCCTTACCGGAAACCATGGGATTCGGTTTTGAAGGGCCTGCTGGCATGATTTTTCTAGTCTTTCAGGTAGGGAACGCGGTATCCTATTAGCGGGTCACTATGGCTCGCGGTTGGGAAAGTAAATTGGGAAAGTAAAGAAGTCGAGTCCCAGCAGGCGCAAGCCGAAGCCGACATGCGCGTAAAAAAGAGAGTTCTCACTCCCGAACAGGTAGAGCAGACGTCCAGGCGGCAATTGATCGAACTGGATGTGGCTCGCATTGAGCGCGAACTGCTCGCCACTCCGCATCCCCGCCGCCGTTCCCAACTGCAAGCCGCCCTCGACCACCTCAACAAGCAACTCGCCGACGTTGGCTGAGTGTTTCCGAAGCGTTGTATCCATTTTTTTCGTTCCCCCTGTCGATTTGCGAATAGTTGCACGTCGTTCTCACGGAAAGGCGCTGATCGAATCAGTTGACTATCCGCCAAATGAACGATAGGAGAAACGAAGATGAGAACCCTTTACAGTACTGTGCTACCCGTGTGTCTCGGCATGCTTTGCACTCAATCATGCCGTCGCGGTAGCCATGGGGCGCTCACTGGAGGAGGGTTTGCAGGCTATGGACAAATTGAGTGGCCACGGCCTGGACAACTACAACTATTTTCATGCCGCGCGGGCCGATCTGTTGCGCAGGTTGGATCGCGATGCAGAGGCGGCCGCCGTTTACCGGCGCGCAATCGGGCTTGCGGGCAATCACGCTGAGCGAGATTACCTCGAACTCCGGCTGCAAGAGCTTAGTTCTGGCACGGAATGATTTCGTTGGCGGGCCCGAATTTGTTACCGTCGAGGGTTATGCTCAAGGCCACCATTTTCCGCGAGTACGATATCCGAGGCGTTGCGGACGTCGATCTGCCCAGCGACGGCATCCGGCTTCTTGGTCGCGCCATCGGCACCTACCTGCAGCGCAAAGCGGGCAAAAAGGTAAATCTCGGCCGCGATTGCCGTCTCTCGGGTGGCAGGCTCCACGACGCACTTCTCGAAGGACTGCTCGCCTCGGGATGCGAGGTCACCGATGTTGGCGTCGTGCCCACTCCGCTGCTCTATTTTTCGTGCATGCACCTCCATTCCGACGGCGGCGTGCAGATCACAGGGAGCCACAACCCGAAGGACTACAACGGCTTCAAAGTCGTATGCGGCAAGGCGACGATCTTTGGCGAGGAGATTCAGAAGATTTACCAGTTGATCGCCAATGGCGATTTTGCCACGGGCCAGGGGAGCGTCAAATCGCACGACATTGAGGACGAGTACGTTGAGAACATCGCTGCGTTTTTCGATTGGAAACGCAAGGTGAAGGTCGTTGTCGATGCAGGTAACGGCACGGCGGGTCCGGCGATGAAGAAGCTGCTGCAGAAGCTGAACGTCGACGCTACCGAGATGTTCTTTGAGATGGACGGGAACTTCCCGAACCACCATCCCGACCCGACGGTCGAAGATAACCTGAATCTGCTTCAAGCAGAAGTCAAACGGACTGGCGCCGAGTTGGGAATCGCCTTCGATGGCGACGCCGACCGCATTGGCGCGGTTGACGAACACGGCAACGTAATTTGGGGCGATTATCTGCTGCTCATCTACGCGCGCGAGATCCTTACGCGAAAGCCAGGTTCCACATTTATCGGTGAGGTGAAGTGTTCCCAGGTCTTATATGACGAACTGGAACGTCTCGGCGGGAAGCCGATCATGTATCGCACCGGGCATTCGCTCATTAAAGCCAAGATGAAAGAGGAACATGCGGAGTTGGCCGGCGAGATGTCGGGCCACATGTTCTTCGCCGATCGTTTTTACGGCTTCGATGATGCGCTGTACGCGGCAGGCCGGCTGCTTGAAATTGTCGCCAACTCCGGCAAGCCGCTTTCGGCGCAACTCGACGGGTTGCCGGCGATGGTGTCCACGCCGGAGATTCGCGTCGATTGTTCGGACGAAACGAAGTTTGAGGT
Organism: Acidobacteriota bacterium; assembly: GCA_040007195.1. Taxonomy (GTDB): domain Bacteria; phylum Acidobacteriota; class Terriglobia; order Bryobacterales; family Bryobacteraceae; genus JAFLBB01. Next base: position 3,564 of record JBDTVQ010000399.1, read on the forward strand.
TGTCCGGCTCGTTGCGGAGCACTTCCGCAAGTTATGCAACGTAGTCGATGTCGACGGTGTGCGGGTCATCTTCCAGAATGGATGGGGGCTTGCGCGTGCGTCCAACACGCAGCCCATCCTCGTGCTGCGCTTCGAAGCTTCTTCCCCCGAGTTGTTGGCGCAATACCAAAACGAAGTGGAAGCGGCCGTAGCCGAGGCCCGTGTTCGCGTTGGCGCATAGGTTAGTGCAGCGCGACGCAAAGTAAGTGCCTCGGTACCTCAGTACGGGACTAGTACTTTTTGAATCGAAAATGGAACTAAAGGACGGCTGATTTCGGCCGTTCTTTGCTTACACTAGGATTCTCCGAATTGGTTGGCGGGGGTTCCGTAAAGAAATCTCCAAGCCGAGTGTGATCACCGCCCACGATCAATGTTGATCGAATCCGGAAATTGACTCGTCATCAGATTGAGGATCCCGCTCCTATGCGACATTTCAAACAATTTCTCGTTTTCGCCGGATTGGCGACGTCACTTACGACGGGCCAATTGATGGCGAGTCCAGTTGCGTGCCCAGATGGCGACCTTGGCGACTATATTCCCGCCTTCAGTGGTTCGCTCAACATCGACGCCAACCACTGTGCAGTCGGTCCACTCGTTTATAAGAAATTCGATTTCGTGGATTTGACGGGCGGCTCGGGTGGATCTCTCACCAAGTACGATTTCGGCATGATCGTGGATTTGTCCAGCGGTGGGTTCGATATCAGTATTCCCGGCGGCACATACAACAACGAGAAGTATCTACTGGTCTACACCGTGGATCCCGCTCCAATCTTGGGCGGCGAGGAGCTTTCCTTCGACTCCTTCAGCAGCTTCGCGCGATTCTCCAGTCTGTCCGTTGGGACGGCGTTGGTGACCAAGTGGGCTTGCCCGCAGGGTGCGCTCGGATTCGGAACTCTCTCACTTCCACTGTCCCCAACGTGTTCCTCGCCATACGTGGGGTCGCCGATTGTCCTGCAAGTGACCCTCGGTGAAAGCGATTCGGCGACATTCCCGCAGCCGGTATTTCTCACCGAAGTCGGCATCTTGTTCGAACTGAACGGCACACTTCCGAATATGACGGCGCACACAGCTCCGGAACTCGTCGAATTGAACCAGGTGCCGGAACCGTCTTCGATGGCACTTCTCGGTGGCGGTCTGGCCGCGCTTCTCGCTCTGCGCCGCCGCAAGAAGTAATTTCGCGCTTCTCCCTGTATCGAACCCGCCGCGTTGGCAGCCTTTGCCAGCGCGGCTTTCGATTGCAATCCCCCCTTCGCTAGCCGATACTAAGTACTCAAGGTCTGTTCCGGCTGGCCGTTCCGCGTCAACGTCTGAGCTCAGCAACGCCGGCAGGTGAATCGGGCATTGAGCCACGGTCGACGGAGGACAGATAGCGGATGGCCAAGCCATTCCCACTAAAACTGGTTTGTGCGTTGCTGCTCGTTTGCGGGCAAACCTCACTTGTAGCCGGTTCCTGGGATCATTCAGGCGATTTTATTTTCCAATCGTACGGAAGCAAGGCCTATGGTTTGTCTCCGCAGAACTGGGCCGTGGTGCAAGACCATCGTGGCATTCTCTACTTTGGCAACACCGAGGGGATGCTGGAGTTTGACGGTGCGCATTGGCGGACGATCCGGCTTCCCAACAATGGTCCGGTGCGATCGCTTGCGGTAGACGACCAGGGGAAAGTTCTTGTCGGCGGCCAAGGCGAGATCGGCTACCTTGCACCGGACGAGAGTGGCAACACGCGATACGTTTCCCTGCTCGAATCCATCCCCGCCGCGGACCGCCGGTTCGGCAGCGTGTGGTCCATCCTGAACACGGCCGACGGCATCGTGTTCAGTTCCTATGAGCGTTTGATCTTGCGCCCGCCGTCCGGGCCGATCAAGGTGTGGCGGGCGGCCACGCGCCTGCGGCGGGCATTTCTCGTGGACGGCCGCGTCTACCTGGTGATGGCCGACGTCGGATTGCATCGTCTGGAAGGTAATCAACTGACGCTCGTTGCGGGCGGCGATGCATTGGCGAAGACCGACGTCCGCGGCGCATTCACAGATGCCACGGGAACCGTGTTTGTGACGAGCAAAGGCCTTCTTCGCCAAACCGAGCGCGGATTTGTGGAGACGGCCCCAGCGGTGCTCCCTTATCTCAAGGACAACTCTCTCTACTCGGTGCTGAACCTGCCAGGTGGCGTGACGGCGATTGGAACCACGCGCGGGGGCGTGATCTTGCTCGATTCCAACGGCTCGGTAATTCGCGTTTTGAACCGCACGGCGGGCTTGCCGAGCGATTATGTTGCGGCGATGGCTCCGGACCTGCAGGGTGGAATTTGGCTTGCTACCGACAACGGCATTGCACGCTTCGATCTTCGTCTCTCGCGCTTCGATGAAACGCATGGATTGAAGGGCGCGGTGATCGCGCTTGCCAATTGGAAGGGTACGATCTATGCCGGCACCACGACTGGCTTATTCCGTCTAAAGCCGCCCGAGTCCGCCCATGCGCCGAGGTTTGAGGCGGTGCCGGAGTTGCAGCAACGGGTATTCGTTCTCCTTGCGCATGAGGACGGATTGTGGGCCGGCACGCAGGGAGGCATTTACCTGTTGGGCGATCGCGGCTTGCAGAAAGTATTGCCCGCCGATCTTGTATACGATCTCTCGTTTTCGCCGCGCGACGCCGGCCGCCTGTACGCTGCGGGCCGGTTCGGCGCAGCCGTGTTGAAGAGAGAAGGAAACGAGTGGAAGACGGCCGCAACACTCTCTCCAGGGGGGCAAGAGTTTCGCTCCGTCGGCGAAGACCCGCAAGGGAACGTGTGGATCACCACGTTGATTGCGACGTTGCGTGCCGACT
>JBDTVQ010000400.1:0-6421 GCA_040007195.1 Acidobacteriota bacterium
AGCTAATCAGCTTTTGGATATGGTTGGCCGCACACTCGCTGCTCTGTTTACAACACGCCACACGGTTCACGCGATTCAGGTAATCCCCATCAATCCGCGCGGCCCACGGGCAATCGATGACAGGTCACCCGCTTTTCCTTGACGGAAATCAGGCAACCGCAAGCGATCTGGTCTTGTTATCTCAGCAGAACGTCCTGCAATAGCTGAAACACCATCTTTGCCCGGCATCCTTCGCGCCGAAGCCTGACAACAGACGGCCGCTCGAGGCCACGCACGGCAACCAGTGTTTGGAAATCAGCGTCGAGGGTAACAAGGCACCAGTCGCCGTTCATCGCGAACGCCAAAATCTCCTCGTCCGTCGCCTTCTGCATCTCGAACTCAGATACATGCTGGCACTCGTGGCCGGCCTCGCGAAACAGGGCCGCGCTGTCTTTGGGAACTCCTTGATCGAGAAGAATGCGCAAGGGCTCCTCGGTCATCGGCTCTCAGGCCGCGGAGATCTCCGAACCCTCGTCCGCCAAGTTCGCCGCCGCGAATTCCAACGCCTGCCGCACGTCCTCTTCTTCGAGATCGGGGTAGTTCCGGAATAAATCGACGCGATCAGGATAGGCCGCGACCGCCGCAACTACACGCCTAACCGTCAGCCGCATCCCGCGAATGCACGGCTGCCCGTTCATTTTTTTTGGATCCCATGTGATGCGATCGAACATGACTCAAATCTCAATCACTATTCTGCTACACCACAAACACCAACGGCGCCCAGGTTGCCCCAGGCGCCGTCGTAGCGTTCCAAGTGCGCACCGCGCTTAACCCGTTCGGGCGCAGGCTCCGCTGTGCGCGAGCTTACTTACAGCCCCTTCTTACCCAAAAACACAACCAAATCAACCACGCGGTTCGAGTAACCCCACTCGTTGTCGTACCAGGCCACAACCTTCAACAGGTTGCCGCCCAGCACCTTCGTCAACAAACCGTCGACAATCGAGCTATTCGGATTCTGCAGCATATCGGTGGAAACCACCGGGTCCATCGTGAACTCGAGAATACCCTTCATCGGCCCGTCCGCCGCTTCCTTAAGCGCCGCATTCACGGCCTCGGCCGTCACGTCGCTCTTCATCACGGCCACCAGGTCCACCACGCTCACGTTCGGCGTTGGCACGCGAATGGAGTAGCCATCCAACTTGCCCTTCAACTCCGGCATCACCAGCCCGATGGCCTTCGCCGCGCCGGTCGAAGTCGGAATCATGTTCACAGCGGCCGCACGCGCGCGCCGCAGATCCTTGTGGGGGAAATCCAGCACGTTCTGGTCGTTCGTGTAGCTGTGAATCGTCGTCATTGAGCCCTTGTCGATGCCGAACTTCTCGTGCAGCACTTTCACCACGGGGCCCAAACAGTTCGTCGTGCACGAAGCATTCGAAATGATCTTGTGCTTTGCCGCATCGTAGGCGCCGTCGTTCACGCCTAATACCAGGGTCACGTCCTCGCCCGTTGCCGGCGCGGAAATGATCACCTTCTTCACCGAACCGCGCAGGTGCTTAGCCGCGTCCTCCGCCTTCGTGAAGCGGCCGGTCGACTCAATCACAACCTCCACGCCCAGCGACGGCCAGTCGATCTCGCCCGGGTCCTTCGTTGCGAATACCTTCAGCTTTTTGCCGTTGACGACGATGGCATCGGCCTCCGCTTTTACCTCGGCGTGCAGCGGGCCGAGAATGGAATCGTACTTCAGCATGTGGGCGAGAGTCGCCGTATCCGTGAGGTCGTTGGTAGCTACGAACTCCACGTTCGGATTGTCCAGGCCCGCACGAAATACATTGCGGCCGATACGGCCGAAGCCGTTGATGCCAACTTTAATTGCCATGAATTCTGTCGATCTCCTTGGGGGTGTCTATACTAGTCTAGCAATCCGCGTGCCACCTCATCTCTTGCGCCCGGCCTTACTGGCATTGCTCCTGGTGCTCCACGCCGCCGCCCAGCCGCTGCCCTTCAACGTCTACCGCCCCCAAGCCAAAGGCGCTCCTTATCCCGCCGTCATCCTTGTCCACGGCGGCGACTTCACCTCCGGCACCCGTCAGAGTCCATCCACACTCCACATGGCACGCCTATTCACTCAGGCTGGCCTCCTGGTTTTCTCCATCGACTACCGCCTCGCCCCCGCCGCTCCCTTTCCGGCAGCCGTCGACGACGTGCGCGCCATGGCGCAGTGGCTGCGCGCTCATGCTCAAAAACAGTCGGCCGATCCGCATCGCATCGTGCTCCTCGGCGAAGGAGCCGGCGCCTATCTCGTCAACATGGCCATCGCCCGCGGCGCACCGGCTTCGGCCGCCATCTCCATCGCCGGCTGGTCCGACTTCCGCAACCAAACCATCTCCCCCACCCTCGCCTCATTCCTCGGAACGACGCCCCTCGAAGACGCCTCGCCCGCCATGCATCTCACCGGCACGGAACCGCCGTTCTTATTGATCCACGGCGACCGCGACGAAACCGTCCCCCTCTCGCAAAGCCTCCACCTGCAATCGGCCCTGCAATCCGCGCACGTTCCCTGTTCGCTTCTCATCATCGAAGGCGGCGGTCACGATCCCCTCACTTGGGAAACACTCCCAACACCCCGCCCCTGGGAACGCGAAATGCTTCAGTGGTTGCAGCGAGTCTTCCCCAGGAAATAGGCCCCGCGGTAAATAACCAGCTATCGCCGCATCCGCCCCGCCCACCGCGTGAACCGCATCAGCTCCACCGCATGCTCCCGCACAAACCCCATGAACATCGCCCTGTCGATCTTCTCCGCATGCAGTCCCCAATAGGTCTCAATGCGCCATCGCAAATACGGGCTCGCCCACGGACGCAATCGATACCCACGCGTCGAGCGCCATAAAAAGGGGATCGCCCGCGCCAGTTGCATCTTACGGTTTAGGAGGCGTGATCAGGGAATTCGCCGCCGGCGCGGACGTGCGTGGCGGTGCCGCCTGATCCTTCGTCGCATAGTAGCCGGAACGCGTGCGCGCCATCGGCCGCCCCGGTCCCTTCACCAGCACCTTGATGTTCCGGAACGTCCCGTCCAGCGCCTGCTCGGAGGGCGAGTAGCCCAGAATGTACTGGTTGCGAATCTCGTGCGCCACCTGCGTCGCAATCTCATCCACGCCTGAAATCTCTTTGGGGAAATACGACAGCCCGCCCGACGCCGTCGTCAGGCCCTTCAACGCACGCTCGGCGCGTTTGGCTGCGCGCTTGTCTTCCTCGTTCAACAACCCGATGGTGTAAATGAGCACCTCGGTCTGCTGCGCCTTGGCGATCAGCTTCTCGATTGTGTTGTTCGGTGAACTCCCCGTATCGTCGCCATCGCTCACCACGAGCAATACCTTCTTGTCTCGCTTGGCCTTTTCCTTCAAGTAATCCATCGACATCGTCACGGCATCGCGCATCGCCGTGCCGCCGCGCGAATCGATCCGCGTCAAGCCCTCTTCCAGCTTCTTGATGTCGTTGGTGAACGTCACGTCGAGGAAGGCATCGTCGTTGAAATTCACGATGAACATCTCGTCCTGCGGATTCGACGACTTCACCAGTGCCAGCGCCGCCTGCGAAACCCGCGTGCGTTTATTGCGCATGCTGCCGGAGTTGTCGATGATCAGTCCCATCGACACCGGAACATCCTCGCGCCGGAACAGCCGCAACTGCTGCGGCGCCCCATTCTCGGTCACCGTGAAGGCATCGCGTCCCAGGTTGGTCACCAGGTGTCCGTCTTTGTCCAGCACCGTTGCGTGCAACACCACCAGCCGCGTGTCGCTGCGAAACACCGGTTCGTCGCCCGGCATCTGCTGCTGCGGCGCCGCCTGCTGGCCCAGCCCCAACGCCGGAAACGCCGCGCCTGCCGCCGCCAGTAATGCCTCGCGTCTATTGAGCCGGCGCATAGTATCCCGTCCTGTAGTAAGCGCGAAGCGGCGGCAATCCGCGCGGTTGCACCAGCTTCACTTCCACGCGCCGGTACTTGCCGTCGCGTTCCACATTTGAGGGCGAGTACCCGATGATGTACTGGCTTCGCAACTCCACTCCGATCTTGGCAGCGATATCGGGCAGGTCGTTCAAATTCTCTACGGGAAAATGACGCCCGCCTGTCTGTTCGGCCAGCTCGTTCAACATCCCCGGCCCGCTCAGTTCCTCGGCCGTACGCCCACGTGAACCCGATGGCTCAAAAATACCAATCGCATATATCTGGACGTCACTTTCCCGCACGAGGTTCCGGATCTCGCTCTCCGTATATCGGCTGGAATTATCGCCGCCGTCAGAGAGCACCAGAATCGCTTTGCGCGGGTTCTTCGACTTTTTCATCTGCGCCATCGCCAGGTATACGCCGTCCAGCAGCGCCGTCCGCCCCTTGGCATTTGTAAACGCCAGCCGGTTCTGGATCTCCTCGGTCGAATGCGTCATCGGCACCGTCAGCTCCGGCCGCTCATTGAACGTCACCAGGAAGAACTCGTCTTCCGGGTTCGACGTCCGGAAAAACTGCGCCGCCGCCTGACGCGACTTGTGCAGCTTGTTCCCCATCGACCCGCTCATGTCGAACACCAATCCCACGCTCAACGGAGCTTCTTCCGACGTGAAGCTCACAATCTTCTGCTCCACCTTCTCTTCAAAGATGCGGAAGTGCTCCTTCTCCATCGCCGTCACCACCTGCCCCAGCGGCGTGGTCACGGTGACGTTTATCTGCACCAGGTTCGTGTCGATGCGGATGTTCGGCGTGCGCCGTTCTTCCTTCGCGCCCGGCACCGGCTTCGGCGCGCGCGGCGTAATCGTCACGCGTGCATCCGGCGTGGGCGGCTTGGGATCCTGCGGGGCCTTCTCGTCGCCGCGCAACACGAAAGCGGCGGCCATCACCGCCAGGGCAACCAGCGGAATCGCCGTCCATCCCCGATACTGATTTCCGGTCGAGATTTTCATGCTGTCATCTCCACCCGCGAACGGAGACGGCGCTGGCGCTGCCAAGCCCTACTGCATTCTCTTCCCACAACCGTCGCCAGGGCCGTATTTCCTCGATTTTTCCCATACTTTCCCTGGTTCCCCGCCGGTTTGCCCACAGTATAGCATGCGGTTTTTTTGTGGTAAGATCGAACGTGCCTAGCAAGGTTCTGGGTGTGATTCCCGCCCGCTTTGCCTCCAGCCGGTTCCCCGGAAAAGCCCTCGCCTCCCTCGCCGGTAAAACCATCCTCCAGCACGTCTACGAACGCGCCTGCCAGTCCCGCTATCTTTCCAAGGTCGTTATCGCCACCGACGACGAGCGCATCCGCTCCGCCGCGGCCGCCTTCGGCGCGCCCGTCCGCATGACGCGCGAAGATCATCTCTCCGGCACCGACCGTGTCGCCGAGGTGGCCTCTTCCGAAGAGTGCTCGCTCGTTGTCAATATTCAAGGCGATGAACCTCTCATCGATCCGGCGGCCATCGATGCCGCCACTCTCTCTCTGTTGGACGACCAAACCGTCCCCATGGGCACACTCATGAAGAAGATTGAGCGCGAAGAGGAGATTCTCAGCCCCCACGTCGTCAAGGTGGTGCTCAGCCGCGAAGGCAATGCCATCTACTTTTCCCGCAGCCCGATTCCTCACACCCGCGACGCCCAATCGCTCGCTGCGGCGGGAACGGCTTACTATAAGCACATTGGTTTGTACGTCTACCGGCGCGATTTTCTCTTGAGCTATTCCTCGCTCCCCGTCGGTCCCCTGGAACTTGCTGAGCGCCTGGAGCAATTGCGGGCCCTCGAAAACGGTTACCCTATCCGGGTGGTCGAAACCGAATACGAATCTTTGGGCGTCGATACGCCCGAAGACCTGGCGAAAGTCGCGGCTTTGTTCGCGCACACCCATCTCCCCATTTGACGCGCGAGGAATTCGAAACGGATGGCGAAGTACATTTTTGTTACAGGTGGCGTAGTAAGTTCCCTTGGCAAGGGCATCGCGGCGGCCTCGATTGGCTGCCTGCTGGAGAGTCGCGGACTGCGTGTCACACTGCAAAAGTTTGATCCCTACCTGAATGTAGACCCCGGCACGATGAGTCCGTTTCAACACGGCGAAGTATTCGTCACCGACGATGGCGCGGAAACCGACCTCGACCTCGGTCACTATGAACGCTTTACCCACGCTCACCTCACCCAGGTGAACAACCTCACCTCCGGCCGCATCTATGAACGCATCATCTCCCGCGAACGCCGCGGCGATTACCTCGGCAAAACCGTCCAGGTCATCCCGCACGTCACCAACGAAATCAAAGGCGCTGCCCGCAAGGTCGCCGAAGACGTCGACGTGGCAATTATCGAAATCGGCGGCACTGTCGGTGACATCGAATCTCTCCCCTTCCTTGAAGCCATCCGCCAGCTTCGCCACGAAATCGGCCGCGAAAATGCCCTCTTCGTCCACGTCACCCTCGTCCCCTGGATCGCCGC
>JBDTVQ010000401.1:0-6413 GCA_040007195.1 Acidobacteriota bacterium
ACAACGGCGGCGAGCGCCTCTCCGACTCCGGTCCCTACTTCCACACCAAGTCCACCGTCTTCGAAGGCGGCATCCGCGTGCCCGCCATTGCCCGCTGGCCCGGCACCATCCCCGCTGGCCGCACCACCGCGCAGACGGCGATTACCATGGACTTCACCGCCACCTTCCTCGCCGCAGCCGGAGCCACGCCGCCCGACGGCATCAAGCTCGACGGCGAAGATCTGCTGCCCGTCCTCACCGGAAAACGCGCCCCACACGACCGCTCGCTCTTCTGGCGTGTCCGCCAACCCGGCCGCAGCCAGCTCGCCGCCCGCCGCGGCAACTGGAAGTACATCGACGACAACACGCAAAACCGCGGTTTCCCCGAACTCCTCTACGATCTGGCCGCCGACCCCGGCGAACGCAAAAACCTCTTCTATCGCCACCAGGACATCACCCGCTCCCTCCGCGCCGAAGCGCTCGCCTGGGAAGCAGCGGTATCCTGACACCCATGCGCACGCTGCTTCTTTTCCTCATCAGCCTGCCGCTGCTTGCCCAGTCGCCTGTCGCGGAATTGAACGCCCTCTACAAGGAATACTTCGAATTCAACCTGCGGGACTCACCCGAAAACGCAACCTTTGCCGGACGCCGCGACTATAACGACCGCTGGAGTGCCAACGACCCCGCCTCCGTGGAACACCGCCGCTCGGAACTCCGCGGCTTTCTCGAACGCGCCCGCCGTCACACCACGGCCTCGCTGCCCGCCGCCGAGCGCCTCAACCACCGCCTCTTCCTGAGCACCCTCGACCGCCGCCTCGAATCTATCGATCTTGAATCCTACTTCGCCGTCGCTTCCCACTACGGCGGCTACGTCAGGACCCTCACCAGCACATTCGATGCCGCACCCGGCCGAACCGTGAAAGACCTTGAAGATCAAATCGCGCGCCTCGAGGCCACGCCCGCGCTCGCCGAAGGTATGATCGCCGCCGCCAACGAAGGACTCAAACGCAAACTTCAGGTCCCCCGCTCCTCGGCCGAGTCTGCCGCCGCCATCTACGCCTCTCAGGCCGCCGCCCCCGCCGCGCAATCGCCCCTCCTGAAGGCCTTCCGTCAGATGCCCGCATCCATCCCCGAGGCAGACCGCGCTCGCCTGGCCGCCCGCGCTACTCGCGCCTACGAACAAACCTTCCAGCCCGCCTGGCGCAAACTCAGTGCATACTTCCACGACACCTACGTTCCCGCTACCCGTGCTACCCCCGGCCTGGGCACCAACTTTAACGGCGCCGAACTCTACCAGGTCCTCATCCGCCAGCACACAACAACCAAACTGACTGCCCGTGAAATCCACGACATCGGTCTCCGGGAAATGGACCGCCTCGGCAAAGAAATGGCCGCCATTCGCGCCTCAGTCGGCTTCACGGGGAATGCGGAAGAGTTCGATGCCAAGGTCCTCATGGCGCCGAACCTCCTCTTCCACAGCGAAGCCGAGATCCTTGCCCATGGCCGCGACATCGCCAAGCGAATCGATCCGCTTCTCCCCAAACTCTTCCTTAAACTCCCGCGCATGACTTACGGCGTCGAAGCCATTCCCGCCGCCATTGCCCGCACCGCCGCTCCCCATTACCGCGCCCCGGCCCTCGACGGCTCCCGCGCCGGATATTTCTACCTCCGCACCGTCGATCCCGAAAAGCAGTCCAAATGCTGCATGGAATCGCTTATCCTCCATGAGGCGGTGCCCGGTCATCACCTCCAGATTGCCCTCGCGCGCGAAATGGAAAACGTCCCCGACTTTCGGAGAACCGCCGGATACACGGCGTTCAGTGAAGGCTGGGGTCTATACGCCGAATCCCTCGGTGAAGAGCTCGGCATGTACCAAAGCCCGTTTGAAAAGTACGGCCGTTATCAGACCGAAATGATGCGCGCTTCGCGCCTCGTCGTCGACACCGGCGTGCACGCCCTCGGTTGGACTCGCGAACAAATGATTGCCGCCATGCAGCCCGGTAAGGGCGGCTGGCTCAACGACGACTTCATTTCGAGCGAAGTCGACCGCTACATCGGAATGCCCGCCCAAGCCCTCGCCTACAAAATCGGCGGCCTCAAGTTCACCGAATTGCGCCGCAAAGCCGAAAAGGCCCTCGGTCCCAAATTCGACATCCGCGAATTCCACGACGCCTGCCTCCGCAACGGCTCCCTCCCGCTCGACATTCTCGAAGAAGAGATCGACGCCTACATCGCCGCTAAACGCTGACTGCGGCGTGCTATCGCCATCTAGTCAAAGAAAAGGATGGTCGAGTTGACGCGCCAGGCGCTGTAGTCGGCATCGGAGACCAGGCAACGCATCTTGTACGTAGGATCGATGCTGCGAAGCAAGGCCGGTACTTCCACCGGATCATTCGGCAAGTGATCCACGGAAATTTCGAAGCGCGGATGCCACTTGGCAATCGTCTTGGTGGCTCCCCGCAACGCCGGCTTCTCCGCGCCTTCGGTGTCGAGTTTGATCATGTCTACCCGCTCCAGGCCAAGTTCAGCGACCAGCTTATCGATGGTGGTCAACGGCACATTGACTGTCTTCGTCGCATGCACCCGCTTGATCACCACACTGTCCATAGCCGTCGTATCTTCGTTCAGCGATAACGGCAGAATGTCGTCCTTGTCCCAGACCCCTTTGGGATACACAATCACGCGGCCCTCGGCAATCTCCTTGGCAAAGTTACGTTCCAGAATCGCAACGTTGGCCGGCGCCGGTTCAATGGCAACCACTTTTGCCGCGCCCAGGCGCAACGCATGCAGCGTCGTCACTCCCACATTGGCCCCGCCGTCCAGCACAATATCGCCCTTGTGAATCGGGGTGCCTTCAAATCCGTCGTACTTGCCGTTAATCTCGCCAATCTGGGCCAAAATGGCCGAACCGTCGATTTCCGGCTCCCAAATTTCGCCCCACGGAGTCCGAATCAGCTGAAAACCGCCTTCCTTCCGCACCAGGAGAGAGGCCGCGTTGGCCTCCTGTTGCTTCACCGGAGTGTGCCAACGGCGGTAATACGACTGGATAGACTCGACTACGCCGGACTGTGGCCCACGTCCGATCAGGATCAGTCCGATCGCGCCCACCGGGGGATGCGCGGCAAAAGCGACCACAAACAGCACCTGCAGCACCATATAGGTGACAAGTACGATTTTGAGAATCCGCTCGACGCGTGGGTTGAGGCTGCTCTTCCTTTTGGTCCGTAGGGTCGTTTCACCGGACCCGGCGGCGGCACTGACGCCTGTATTGGTTTCGCCTGGATTGGCTGCTTCTGACAACGACATGTGGTGCGCTCCGATTCGTAGTGGGTCCGCCCCGGATTGAGCAAACTACTGGCCGGCGAACGGTACTCCTGTGCTATCGGCCGCCTTTCAACGGATGTTTAGTCCGATTTTCCGGACGGCACTCCCGCGCAGGCGCCACCCAGCCGGGCACCCGGGCCAACCCGAAATGGCCGCGGCCTGCTGTATCCTGAATCTTTGACCCCAGCCGAACTCTCTTCTCCAAAGAAGATCGACCACATCGCCAGCCTCCCGTACTACGGCATGCACCTCGCCTGCCTGCTCGCGTTTTGGACGGGCGTAAGCTGGACCGCGGTTGCCGTCTGTGCCTTCCTCTACGTCTTGCGGATGTTCGCCATCACCGCCGGATTGCACCGCCTGCTCGCCCACGCCACCTACAAAACCTCCCGCTGGTTCCGCTTTTTCCTCGCCTGCTGCGCCGCCATGAGCGTCCAGAAAGGTCCCCTCTGGTGGGCCTCCCTCCACCGCCACCACCATGCGCATTCCGACGAGGAGGACGACATCCACTCCCCCCTCCAGGACGGCTTCTGGCACGCCCACACCGGCTGGATCCTCTGCCACAAATGGGACCACACCATGTGGAAGCTCATCCCCGACCTCGTCAAGTTCCCCGAACTCCGCTGGATCAACCGCTATCACATCATTCCCGCCCTCGCCATGGGAGCCTCCTGCTACGGCCTCGGCACCTGGCTGGAGGCCGCGCATCCCGCCCTCGGCGCCACAGGCTGGCAACTCTTCGTCTGGGGCTTCTTCATCTCCACCGTCCTCGTCTACCACGCGACGTTCACGATCAACTCGCTCGCACACGTCTACGGCTCCCGCCGCTACGATACCAAGGACACCTCAAGGAATAACTTCTGGATGGCCATCTTCACCCTCGGCGAAGGCTGGCACAACAACCACCACTTCGCCCCAGGCTCCGAACAGCAGGGCTTCTTCTGGTGGGAAATCGACTTCGCCCACTACATCCTCGTCGCCCTCTCGTGGGTGGGCATCGTGTGGGACATTAAGAAGCCTCCGCAGCGCGCCTACGACCTCGCCGAACGCTCGAAAGCTGCCTAACCAAACCTTGGGCTAGATCGCCTGCGCAGCCCTCCAGTCTCCCCTTGGCCACCGGCCTCACCTGGGAAGCAACTCTCGCGCCGGCCGCCAACTTGCTGAAAGTGAACGTCACGGCCATGCGCCAGGACAGCGGCGAAGTTCCCGGAACGGCCGCAATTCGCCCCTCTCGAAGCGCTATAACGCGCATTGATGCATTATTCGGGCCGCTGCGCGGCACGCTCAGTGTGCCGGGTGTATAGTGTGGACAACGTCAGGTTGGAGTCGCCAAGGGCAGTAGTTTCAAAGGAGTAAAAACATTTTGGCAGACCAATGGAAACTTGACGGTCAATATATGGAAGCCTGCAACTGCAAGGCGGCCTGTCCTTGCATATTTCTGAGCGCGCCCACGGAAGGGGAGTGCACCGCGGTCGTGGGCTGGCATATCGACAAAGGGAATCTCGGAGAGGTAGACCTGGCGGGCTTCAATGTAGCCATGGCTGTGTATTCGCCGGGCGAGATGCACATAGTGAAGTGGCGAGTCGCCTTATACGTGGACGCCAAGGCCAGCGAATCGCAGAAGAACGCGCTGGTCCACATCTTTTCTGGACAGGCAGGTGGGCATCCGGCGCGCTTAGGTTCTCATATCGGCGAAGTGCTCGGAGTGGCCAGCGTGCCGATTGAGTACTCAGCCAAGGGAAGACATCGCAGCCTCAAGGTGGGCAGCGTCGCCAACGCTGAAATCGAAGCCGTGAGCGGCGCCGGCGAAAACGAAGTCACGGTGACCAACCACCCGCTGTGTATCTCACCCGGATACCCCGCCGTTGTAGCCAAATCCACAACACTGCGTTACGAGGACTACGGCTATCAGTGGACGCTGTCGGAGCGGAACGGTCTCTTTTCGCCATTTACGTACCAAGGCTAGCGCCGGTCCCATGCTGGCTTTCCTCTCTTGGCCGATCCGCCGCGACCGGGCCATCTTTATCGGTGGAGCCGCAGTCGTAACCGGCATTGCCTGGTTCTATCTCGCGTGGATCGCTTCGGCGATGAGCCCCTCCGCTCACGCAGCGCACCTCCCCTCGCATCACCCCATCGAATTTGCCGCCACATTTCTGATGTGGACCGTAATGATGGTCGCCATGATGCTTCCGTCGACTCTCCCTTTCGTGTTTGCCTTCGGAACCGAACACCGTAAACGGCGGGCGCGCAATCTCCCCTACGTTCCCGCTGGCGTGTTTCTCGGGGGATACTTCGCGACCTGGACCGCGTTCAGCGCCATCGCGGCGTTGCTCCAGCAGGCGTTGCATCGCTCGGGCCTGCTGTCGCCGATGATGAACTCCACCAGTCCCGTCTTCGCTGGTTTCCTATTAATCGCCGTCGGCGTCTACCAATGGACGCCGTTCAAAGACGCCTGCCTGCGACATTGCCGGACGCCGCTAGCTTTCTTGCTCAGCGACTGGCGCGAGGGCAGCTTTGGCGCCTTCCGGATGGGCGTCGAACACGGCGTGTTTTGCCTCGGATGCTGCTGGCTGCTGATGGTGCTTCCCTTCGCCGCGGGCGTCATGAACCTGATGTGGATGGCGGCCATTACAGTGTTTATTCTGCTTGAGAAAGCAGCGCCCGGCGGGCAGTGGGTCGGCCGCGCCGGTGGAGTTGCCATGGTCGGCGCCGGAGCGTGGATGATCGCGTCGGCGAACGGCTATTAATCACTCCTCCACGACCCTGTAAGTCAGCCAGGCACGTTTAGGTTCGCGGCACCGATGTTGGCGGTTTAGCCTTGGCGTGGGACCCCTTCGCAAAGCCGCCCGCAGCGGATCGGCCTTTCATCCCATCCCGCACCTTCACCACCCCACCCGCCATCCGCGATAAGATAACCGCATCATGGCATTCACACGACGGAACTTTCTCGAATCCGCGGCGCTCGCCGCATCCGCTCGCACCTTGCTTGCTGAGGAACTCGATAAGAAATCCGGCATTCCCACCCGAGTGCTCGGAAAAACCGGCGCCCGTGTCACCTCCCTCGCCTTTGGCTGCGGCAGCCGCTTCCTCTCCTACAAAGACGAAGACGACGC
>JBDTVQ010000402.1:0-6390 GCA_040007195.1 Acidobacteriota bacterium
CAGCAGCTGGCGGAATCCCCGGCGATTCGCTGGTTGAAATCGACGTCATCGCCTACGTTTAGCTCGGTTCCACGCCCGGATAGAGGATCTCCACGCATCCCTCCTGAGCCAACGCCGCAATGCGGAAATCAAACGTCAGGAGCGTGGCCTTGTGATGCCGGGCTAAACACACGAGGTAGGCATCCATGACCTGTTGATGACCTGCAAGTAGACTCCAAACGTGGTCGAAGCCTTCGCTGGCAGAAGAGGGCATCGCGGAAAGATGTTCGTGAGCGGGGTCGCTGGTCATGGCCGCGAGCAGTGCGGCGGCCTCAGCGGGCCGCTTCGCACCGAGGCCCGTGGCCGGATTAGACGATAGCCGGATGAACGCCAGTTCGGTCAGCGCACATGTGGCCCACTGCTGCGCACGATCTTGAAACCGGGTGGTCGCAAGGCGATGAAACTGGTGGTTCGGCCATGCCAGGGCGAGCAGAACATTTACATCCGCCAGAAGCAACTCTTGACTCGTCCGCATCAAAGTGTCTCTTCAGTTTCCAGGATCTGCTGGATATGGGCGGCACTGACAATTGGGGCGTCTGGCGCCACATCAAAGACCGGGAAGCGGTGGCCGGGCGCAGCAGGGGTGGAAACGCGGTCGGACTGCAAGCCTCGTCGCGCCAGTTCCGAAAGCACCTGCCCCATCCGACGGCCAGACGCTCGGGCGATCTGGTCGATCGTGTTGTAAACGTCATCGTCGATGGTCAAGGTGGTCCGCACGCCCACATTTTGATACAGTGATGCGCTGATGTCAAGATGCAGGTAAACTTCCAATGCTTTGATTGCACTTACCAGCCGGTTTATACGAGCAATAACTCGAAACAATTCACACCAGGCGTGAGCTTGTCGTAGTCGTGGTCGATGGGCTGGGTACCGAGGGGGAGATAGCGGGCGATGGCGGAGCGCCTAGTTTATTCTTTGATCGCCGTGACCGGGAACGTTTGATTATCCATCTTTGTGCTTCCTTGCATGGTGCCACCGTCGAGTGGCAGGTCCCACTCCTCCTTGGTCGTTGAAGGCGGCGACCAGAACAGCAGAACCTTCTTCTCGGTAATGAAGTAGAGACCCGTCCCCGATTTCTCTTTGTTGAAGAAATCCCGCCACGCCATTGTGCCATCTTCGAAGAATGTGTAAATCCAGGTCCAACTCTTGACCTGAACCTTCCAGTTCCCGAGAAAGGCGCGGACGTCGAACTTCAGGCCCCGAAGGTCGACATTCCCTTGACCAAAGTTCGCTCGACCGGTTTGGCTGTTACCGCTGATTGGCGTGTCCCAGGTTTCTATCGTTTTGCTGGGCGGCGCCCACGTGATTGAGATCCCGCCCTGCACTTCCTTCCACGTGCCTTGTCCGCGCCGCAAAATATAGGGATCGATCCAGCGGACCGTCCCTTTGCGCCCAAATACATAGTGAAAGGTCAAACTGCCTACCCGAACCCGCCACCAACCGGCGAGCATGGCGGTATTGGTCGGAAGCACTACAACGGGTGCGGCTCCATTTTTGGGGGTCATCGCCACGGGCACAGAACGCAGTTCCAAAGCCAGGATGTTCAACAAGGACGGCGCCTTGTTGAGCAGGTCCACCGTTACGGCATTGCGAACAAGTCCCGCGGAATATGCCGGATTGATCCTGGCTGCTGATATTCCTTGGTACAAACCCTCCAAATCGGCAAGGGAACCGACGGCGCGTCCGCTGCGGTCGATGATGCGCATCACGCCGAAAGGCCCTCTGGTGGCGAACAGGGTGTGCCCAACCATTCCCCGGCCAGGCATCGACCATTCCACGCTAAACATCACCACTGCATTCGGATTCGCCTTGGCAATGGCACCGACTTGCTGCAGCGTGGTCACCTGTCCTGGATAGAATAATTCCGTACTCGCCCCAAGCTTCTACAGTGCAGGCAGAATCTCGTGGACTTCCGCTCCGCCTGTTTCCGCCACACTCGCAAGATTGGCCGCCTTTGCAAGATCGCCCACCGTCGAAAAGTGTTGAACGCCCGTCATGCGCAAAGCGCGTGTTCCCGAGATCCACGTGCAATTACCCATCGAAGCAGTTTCATCCACGGCAGCAACTAGAGTGATGCCGTAACGTCCGGCTCGAAGCAACGGTCCGGCGATAATCAGCAGGCGCAGTGCATCTTTACCGAGCCCCCAGCCGCCTTCCGGCGTCCATTCTCCATTCTTGTAGACGCCGTCTCCGATGCGCAGCACGTCGACAAATCCCGACGCAACTTCGGTCGATAGCTTATTCGCCGCATAGGCGAGCCCGGCACCGGCGTAAACCATCACGTTGCGGTACCACGGGCTGTCGGGTTCGAGCGTGGTTGCCACCCATTCGGTCAGACCTGAGTCGATCCAGGCTTCGTTGCCCTTTCGCATCGAATCAAAGCCATCCGCGATCTCTCTGAGAACATACATACGTTTGGCACCTCCCGACTTCACCAAGCGCAAATATTGAGAAAAGGCCGCCAAAAAATAGCTGGAGGGAGGTGCCGTGTATTTACGTGGAAGGCACGAGCGGATTCCGCCAACGAAGCGGTTGAAAACGGGCGAAGTCACCGTCCGCCGAGCAGAGCTCCGCCTCGTGTTCGATGGCGAGGGCTGCAAAGTGGTCATCGGATGCGAGATTGCCAACCATTCCGAATGCCAGTGCGGCCTCGGGAGTTAGCGGGTTCCAAAGTAAGCCACACCTGGTAGTCAGCTTCAAGAAAGCGCAGAGCACAGTCCGAGAAAATGCGACTGTGGTTTGGACGCCCAGCGCGGACTCAAGCCACGAGTTGGAGTTCCGGTGCAGCGGGGAATCTTCGTTGACGGCATAGATTAGCAAATTGGCGTCGACGAGGATGATTTGTGAGGTATCAGTTTTTGAATTACCACTCGTCTTCCAAAGCATCAGCCATCGCGAGGGCTTTTTCTAATCGAGGGCCCTCTTCGGGACCCAAGCCGGCATACTTGGTGCACGAACGCAGCTGAGTGCCACGGCCGTTGACGCACGAGCCGTTCAACATTGTCCTCAGCGTTCACGGTCGTCCTCATGGAATTTTCATCGCACTACAAGCGGTGCTGTCATGATGCTTCGGCTTACAGCACCAGCTCAAAATAGTCCACGCCCGGAATCGGATCGTCGTAATAGCGCTCAATGGGCGTGAACCCGAGCGATCGATATAGGGAGATCGCGGCATCCATGCGGCCGGGGATCGTGTCGAGGAGGAGGCGGCGATAGGGAACGGCGCGGGCTTGTGTGATCAGTGCATCCATGAGCAGCCGGCCGAGGCCGCGGCCGTGGAACGCAGGGTCGACGAACAGACGCTTCACTTCGCCCGAGGATTCGTCGAAGGCGCGGAGCGCGACAACTCCAGCGATGGCGTCGCCGAGGCAGGCAAGAAAAATGGCGCCCGTGGGAGGTGTGTAGCGGCCGGGCAGCCCGCCCAGTTCCGCCTCAAAGCTGGGGAAGCATTCAGGCGCGCCGATATGGGCGATGTAGGCAAGGAAGAGCGCCCGGACGGTTTCCATTTCCTCCGGGCGCGCGGATCGAATCAGTGGCTTTAGTGGTTCAGGCGCGAGCATGCAGTCATGGCGCCGGAAATGTCTACCGCCGAGGAGCCTTCCTCGATGAATTGGATCTTGCCGTCTTTGTCGACGACGAACGTAGCGCGGTTGGCGACGCCCGAAGGCATTAGGATTCCATAGGTTTCGGCGGTCTTCTTCGAGAAATCGCTGAGCAACGGCTGCTCGACCTTCAGAACTTCGGTGGCCCAATATTTCTGGCTGGGGATGTTGTCGGTGCTGATGCCAAACACAAGCGCGCCGGATTCGGTGAACTTGGCCAAGTCCTTGTTGAACGAGGTCATCTCTTTGGTACAGCCGCCGGTGAATGCGGCCGGGAAAAATGCCAGCACAACGGTGCTCTTACCTTTGAATGACGACAGGGTGACCTTGTCGCCTTTGATCGAGGGAAGCGTGAAATCAGGAGCGGCGTCGCCGACCTTCAAATGCGTCTTCGGAGCTTGTGCAAACAAGGCTCCGCCCAGTAGGAGCATGCAAAACAGGCGTGTCATGCGGTCTAATCTACCACGCCCCGTGGGTGGGTGGAAGTAAATTGACGCAGTTCTCCAGAATGCTCTAGGACGGGAGCGGACATCGACGCGCGGCTAATGCTTTAGACGGCTACAGGCTGTAGACGCGCCTGTAATATCGATGGCGCCAGACCCCTCCTCTATATGTTGGATGACGCCCGAGGCGTCGATGACGAATGTCGCCCGATTGGCGATTCCACGGTCAGGCATCAGGACGCCATAATCGGCGGCCGTCTTCCTCATGAAATCGCTCAGCATGGCGAATTCGATGTTTTCTTCTTTTGCCCAGTGACCCAGGGTGGGGAGGTTGTCGGTGCTGACCATGAACACTTCAGCTCCGGCATCCTTGAACTTTTGGATACCAGCCTGGTATCCGCGAAGTTCCTTCGTTCAACCACCGGTGAAGGCGGCGGGGAAGAATGCAAGCACAACGGTTGACTTTCCCGCGAAATCGGAAAGTGACACCTGGCCGCCCTTGGTCGAAGGCAGCTTGAATTCGGGCGCTTTATCGCCCTCCTTCAGGTGAGTCTTCGGGGGCGCGGGGGCCTGTGCGAGCATCGTTCCGGCCGCGAGAGCGAGCAGGAATGTGCGTCTCATGACAAAGAGCTTAGCACCGCCAGCCGGCACGGCTTAACAAAATCAACGCCAGCCCTCCAACGATCCGTGCAGCCGTGGCGGGATCCGGAACAACGCTGATGGTGCCTTTGTTGCCGCCTTTGGCCAACAGGTTCACGTGATTCTTGCTGCGTTTGCATCGCGTGATCGCTCCACATCTTCCAGACGCATAATTGCCGCGTAAGCTGTTGATAATAAATTGCAAACCTTACGAAATATTGGAATGCGCAAAATTCCCCAGGTAAGTGTAAGCTTTTGCGGGACGAATTCACAGGCGCTTCTCGGGCATCCGCCGTATGGCAAGCCGGAAAAATTCCGACGAACATGAAAGTGGAGGAACTTCATGCGATTTCGGTTTGCGGTCGTACTGACTGTGCTGTGGACATCCGTCGTCTCCGGCGTTGCATCGGCGCAGTTCGCACCGGAAATCAAGTTTCGCTACACCTGTGCCTCGGGACGCTTCCGGGTCTCCTACGGCAAGGGAGTCTGGCACTACTGCTACGACGGCAAATACTACAACGAAAAGACGCTGCCGGCCGACATCCGTGCCTATTTCGCCGCCATGGATCAACGAATGAAAGAGTCGCAGGCGAAGTTCAAAGAAGACTGGGCGGAACACGAGCAGAAGATGGCCCAATATGATTCTGATCGGGCCGCTCAGGGTCTGCCCACCCGGGCACAAATGCAGGAGAATGCCAGGCAGCGGAATCAGTCCGGCGGCGCGTACCGGCTAACGCCAGGCGGGGGCATCGGAGGGGGCATGGGGACAGTTCGCAGGGGTGGCACAGTGGAGGCCAGCCGCAAACCGGAGGCCGAACCGGTCACCCTGGAAGCGCTGAAGGCCGTGGCGCCCGGAACCACGGCAGCGGACCTGGTGGCGGCATTGGGCGAACCTCCGGGCAAGGTGACAACTGGGGAGGGCGCCGAAAGCTGGACTTACGTCCTCACGACCGGCGCGTTCGCAAAGGTGAAGATGGAAGCGGGCGGGGTGAAGGAAGTGGTTCTACCGTAGGCCCGCGGCGCGTCGCCAAAGCTGCCGCGCCGCAGCCGTAGCGCACCGGGATATCATCTATCGACGAGGGCTCTTACGGCGAGAGGATGGTTTCAGCACATTGGAACCACGTTCCATCTGGCCCTACACGCATCCATGTCTCTCGATCTCATTATTTGCGCCTCTAACACCTTCCGCTTGACGAGAAGCATGCAATTCAGGTTCGAAGAGGCGTATTCATGACCAGCCCCGCGTCGTTCCGCCGCACACCCTTCGATTACCGCGTCTGCGCCGCGCTTGTGCTGCTCATCTGCATCACGCGGTTCTGGCACGCCCCGCACTTCGGCCTATACGAGGACGACTATTTCCACGTGGCGCTCGGCTTCAACATGAAATTGCGCGATGCCATAACGACGGCGTGGAGCTTTCTAGTCGGTTTCCCGCATGGCCGCCCTATTGGATGGGCATTTGAGTTCGCGATTTCCTATCTTGATTACCGTGCGGGCGGGATCCTGGCGATCTATGGTGCGGCTGCGGCAATCGTTTCCGCGAACGCGATCACCTTTTACTTCTTGATGAAGCGCATTTCGTGCGATGCCCAGTTTGCGGTGGTTGCTTCGGTCGCGTTTTGTCTCTACCCGGCCGATACGACGCAGGCGTTCCTTACGCACATGTT
>JBDTVQ010000403.1:0-6384 GCA_040007195.1 Acidobacteriota bacterium
AGAAGATGATTATCGATTCCACCAAGGGCCGCCGCCACCTCATGCTCATTGAAGATGGCATGGAACTCAGCGCACCAGCGGCCGCCATGACCAGCCAGCCAGTCACCATGCCCACCGAAGAGGAGAAGTAATGATTCCCGAACGCTACCAGAAGTACGCACCAGCGGCGGGCGTCGTGCTCGCGCTGCTGTTTCTCTGGCAAACCTTCTACGCCGTGCGCGAAACCGAGTTCGTGCTCATCACGCAATTCGGCAAGCCCATGTACACCGTCACCGAGGCCGGGTTGCACGTGAAGTGGTTTTTCCAAAACTCGACTTTCTTCGACAAGCGCCTGCGTGTATACAACCCGCGGCCCAGCGAATTCCTCACGCGCGACAAGAAGAACCTCGTCATCGAAAGCTACGTGGCCTGGAAGATCGACGACCCCAAACGCTTCGTCGAAACCGTCGGCGATCCCGTGGCCGCCGAGATGCGGCTGCACGATATCGTGTGGAGCGGCTTGAGCGCAGCGCTCGGCACGCACGACCTGGAGGCGATCATCTCGCCCAATCCGCAGCAGGTGAAGGCCAGCCAGATGCTCGACCAACTGGCCACGCTCACCGGCCGCAGTGCGCTCGCCGAATACGGCATCCGCGTCGTCGACGTGCGCATCAAGCGCATCAACCTGCCCGAGCAGAACAAGCAGAGCGTCTATGCCCGCATGCGCGCCGAACGCGAACGCATCGCCCGCCAGTATCGCGCCGAAGGCGAGGAGCAGGCCCTCAGCATTCGCGCCGACGCCGACCGCCAGCGCGACGAAATCGTCTCGTTGGCCTATAAAGAAGCCGAGAAGACCAAGGGCGAAGGCGACGCCGAAGCTACGCGCGTCTACTCGCAGGCCTACTCGAAGAACCCGCGCTTCTACAAACTGCTGCGCACGCTGGAAAGCTACAAGAAGATCTTCGACGAAAAAACCACAGCCATTCTCAGTTCCGACTCCGAACTGCTCAAAGTGCTCATGCGAGGGGAATCGGCGCAGTGATCGAGCACGCCAAACCGACGGGCCATTCGCACAGCCACTCGCATGGCCATAGCCATAGCCACGCCCAAATCGAAACCTTTGGCGGTACGCTGCTGCCGAAGTTCAACCTCGGCCCCATCCGCGATCTCGATAGCCGCCGCGCCCTGCTCGGCCTCGCACTGCTTTGGTTGCTCAGCGGCCTGTTCATCGTCAGCGCCGATCAGCAAGCGGTGGTGACGCGCTTCGGCGCCGTCGTGGAGCCGCGCGTCATGCCGGGCATCCACTATTCGATGCCGTGGCCCATCGATTCCGTCACCAAGCTCAAGGTCCGCCAACTCCAACGCCGCATCATCGGCGGCGACGCGCCCGATACGGTGCTCGGCCGCCTGCAGCCGCTGGCGTCGCAGTTCCTCACCGGCGATCAGAATATTCTCCACCTCCGCGTCGTCACGCAATACTCGGTCGCCATGCCGGCCGATTATCTATTCCGCAGCGCAGACGTGGCCCAACTCACTGGCGCGGCCGTCGAAAGCGAGCTCGCGCGCCGCATCGCCCAGCGCACGGTCGATTCGGTGCTCACGACAGAGAAGGCCGCGATTCAGGAAGAGGTCCGCGCCGGTGCGCAAAAGGTGCTGAACGATTACGCGGCCGGCGTGCAGTTGGCCAGCGTGAACATCGAGAGCGCATCGCCGCCGCCTGAAGCGGCCGACGCCTTTCGTGATGTCGCCAGCGCCCGCGCCGACTCCTCGCGCATCGTGAATGAGTCGCAAGGCTATGCGAACGACGTGATCCCCAAGGCGCGGGGCGAAGCCCAGCAGATGCTCGAAGCGGCGCAAGCGTACAAGCTCAAGAAGATCAACGAGGCCGAAGGCGACGCCTCACGCTTCACGCAGGTGGCCGCCGAATATGGCCGCGCCGCCGACGTGAACGGCCGCCGCCTCTACGTCGAAACGATGGAGCAGATTCTGCCCCGCATCAAGAAACTGATCGTCGATAGCCGGGGCAATCTCGACCTGACGATCATCCGCAAAGGCGATGAGCCAAAAACAAAACCGTAAAGCACAACTGCTCACCGGCATTCTGATCGCGGCCATCGCCGCGTTTCTCGTGGCCAGGCAGCACGGCCTGACACCGGAAGCCGTGAGCGAAGCTGTCACCGCGCCTGTCGCCGAGAAAGCCCCACCCTCGCCGCAGGACGCCGTCTATGGCATGCTCGACGCCGCGCGCGAAGGCAACGTGAAGGCGTACATGTCTTACTTCACCGGCCAGATGACGACGCTGCTCGATCAATCGCTCACCGAAAATGGCGATGCCAAGTTCGCCGAGTACCTGAAGCGAACCAACGCCCCGATCAAAGGCGTGGCGATTAACGAACCGCAAAAGCTCACCGACCGCGAAGTGAAAGCGCGCGTGGAATACGTCTACAGCGACCGCAACGAGGTGCAGAACATGTTCCTCGTGAAGGTCGGCGAAGTCTGGAAGATCGACCGCCTCGAAGAAACCGAGCGGATCAAAACGCTGATCCCGTACGGCACGCCGGTGCGCTGAGCCGCGCCACGAAACGTCAGTGCCAGGCAGTCGGTACGAATCCCGCCGTGAGTTCGCGCAGATACACGTCACGCGTTGCGGTCTGCACGCCGGTCACGATCACCTGCGCCAGCCAGACGGATTCGTGATTCGCCGCGCGGACCCACATCGAATACCGGCCCTGGCGCAATCCGTCAATCCGGAAGCGTCCGCTCGCATCGGTAACGGCACCTCCCTGCGCGCCGCAAATCGCGTTGCGCGCCTCCACGGAGGCGTTCTCCACTGGTCCGCGCTGGTCCACGACAGTGCCCGCAATTGACCCGGTATCGGATTGCATGGCCAGCGGTACCGATCCGAGAAGCATGATCGACAGTGCGAGAAGAATGTACTTCCAGCCGCGTGGCATAATCGTCCTCCTTTCTCAAATGCTGAGTACAGGGCACGGCGCCTCGCGAATCACTTCGTACAGGTGTGACCAGAGCCTGCTGATGCCCCCTTGGGCGTTCCCGCGCCCCACGACGATCAGATCCGCTTTGACACGAAGCGCCTCTTCGCGGACGCCTTCGCCGACCGCGCGGTCGGTGATGGTATGGAGAGCCTCAATCCGCTCGCCCGCTTGCAATTCGCGCAGCCACACGCGGGCATTCTCCATGATCTCCTTGCTGTAGGTAGAAACGTCGAACTCGGCGCTGGGAGGAGGCGTTTGCGCGGCGTGATAGACGAACAGGCGCGCGCCGTAGGCGTGTGCAATGACAGCCGCCCCGCGCAGCACAACCGCCGCCTCCGGGGTGCGGTCCAGCGCGCAGAGTACGGTTCCGTAGGGCAATGCCGGCGCGTGATCCGCCCACAATGCGTTCGCGCCTGTCCATACCGCCGCACTGACGTCGTGCAGCACCTTTGCCGTCACCGATCCCAGCAGCAGCTTGCGCAGGGGGCCCAAGCCATGCGTCGGCATCATCACAAGGTCGGCGCCGTGACGCCGGATCGCCTCGTCTATAACCACTCCCGGATCGCCATTTTCCACAACTATATCGACACTAATGCCTGGGAAAGCCTCGGCGGCGAAAGCGCGAAGCGCTTCTTCTCCGGTGGCGCACGCGTCCTCCGGCACAATCAGATTCGCGAACGCATACTCGCCATACAGCAGCGGTTGGGGAACGATCGCGTGAACCAGCATGAGCTGCGCGTCGAAGTGCCTCACCGCGTCGCGGACATAGGGAATGACCGCTTGGCACGGCGGCGAGTAATCGACCGGAAACACGATCTTTTTGAACGGCAACATATGGGCCTCCATATTCGCTGGAGCATCTTTAGGCCCAATTGCGACGCCCGCCGGTTGCGCGGCGGAAATTCTCCCCTGCAATACCGCAGCGTGAAAAGCCTCAACCGCAGACGCAAATCACGCAGATGTGAGGCGTGGCGCGCGGTCCAGTTGGGTGATGTTCACGCGTGGGCTGCGGCTACCGAATTGCTCGGCCCCATGGGTTGAGATCGCGAGGTGCTCATGCTGCATCTGGATCGAATTCTGGTGCCGGTCGATTTTTCGCCGCCATGCGCCGCGTCGGCGCGCCATGCCATTGGGTTGGCAGCCCGCTTCCACTCCGCCATCCACATCCTTCACGTGATAGAGTCCGCAACCCAGTCCCCGCATCCCGGGGAGAAGGAAAGCGGACCAGACTGGCAAACGGACGGTAGGCACGCTGCCGCGCAATCGGCGCTCGATCGTTTTGTCGCCCGCGAAGTCGCGCCCCGGCAGGCGACGACTATCTTGCGTTACGGAGACGCCGCGGCCGAAATCGTCCGCTATGCGCGAGAGATCGATTGCTCGCTGATTGCGATTCCAACGCGCGGCCACGGAATGCTTCGCCGGCTCCTCCTGGGCTCGGTTACGGCAAAGGTTCTCCACGATGCCGAATGCCCGGTTTGGACCGGCGTGCACTCGGAAAGCTTCTCCTCAACGGCCCCAGCCGAGATCACAAGCGTCCTGTGCGCGGTGGACTTTTCCGCCGGCAGCACCACTGTCTTGCGCTGGGCCGGCCAATTCGCTTCCGTATACCAGGCGCAATTGGCTATCGTGCACGTCTTGCCCGCTATGCATTCCAGTTGGCGGCCGGCCTTGGACCGGCAAGCCCGCAGAACTCTGGAGCAACTGCTGCTGGCTGAGGGCGTGGAAGGCAGCGCCCGCGTGGAGTTCGGTGAGGTAGGCGAATCGGTTGCCGCGGCCGCGCGCAGCGCCGGCGCACATCTGATTGTGGTGGGCCGAGGAGGCGCCTCAGCGGCCCTGGGCCGCCTGCGATCCAGCACCTACTCGATTATTCGCGAGTCTCCGTGCCCGGTTGTCAGCGTGTGACTGTGCCGGACGGGCTGAGCCTCAGGCTTCCTTCTTCGCTTCTTTGCCCGCCAGGAACAGGTTGCGTGAATCGACAATGGCACGGCGCGCTTCGATCGGCCCTTGCCAGCCGTCCATACGCGTCTTCTTGCCTTCGAGCTCTTTATAGATGGTGAAGAAGTGCTCGATCTCGCGCCGCACGTGGTGGAACACCTGGTCCATGGTGTGGATCTGGTCGTAACGCGGGTTGCGGTTGGGCACCGCGAGCACCTTCTGATCGTGCTCGTCCGAGTCGGTCATGTTCAGAATGCCCACCGGGCGTACCTCAATCATGCAACCGGTGAAGCTCGGTTCCTGCACCAAAACGAGCACGTCGAGGGGATCGTTGTCTTCGGCCAGGGTGCCGGGAATGAAGCCGTAGTCGCCCGGGTAATGCATGGGCGAGTAGAGAGCTCGATCGAGACGGAACAGGCCGAGCTTCCCGTCGTACTCATATTTGTTCGTGGAGTTCTTCGGAATCTCCACGATCATGCGGATGATCTCGGGTGAGTTTGGGCCCGGATCGAGGTCATACAAAGTTGGAGGCACTTGTTCGAGATTAGCAGACCCGGCCGCACCGCCCGCCGTGGTCTCAGGGGTATTAAGGCAAATACCTGATTTAGTCCGGCGTGGTTCCAGACGATAGTGTATCGATGCCCACGCATAGCAGCCGGCATGCGGAACCTCAGCCCACGGTGCGCCGGGCGGCGCAGCGGGAGACGACGCTCGAGATTTCGCTGCGCGGGCGCGAATCGCTGGGGAAGCGTGTCGGACCCTATCAATTGGAACGCGTGCTCGGCCACGGTGGCATGGGCACCGTGTACCTGGCCAGCCGCGTCGACCAGCAGTACGAGAAGCGCGTTGCGATCAAGCTGATCAAGTCCGGTTTGGCCACCGAGAATCTGATGACCCGCTTTCGCGTGGAGCGGCAGATTCTGGCCAAGCTCGACCATCCCAACATCGCCCGCATGTTCGACGGCGGCGTGACCGACGGGGGCGAACCATACTTCGTGATGGAGTACGTCGCCGGGGCCCTGCCGCTGGACGAGTATTGCGACCAGAACGAGCTGGGCATGCGGCAGCGCCTGGACGTGTTCCGCCAGGTGTGCGAAGCCGTGCAGTACGCACACCGGTTTCTGGTGGTCCATCGCGACATCAAGCCGGGGAACGTGCTGGTATCACGCCACGGCCTGGTGAAGTTGATGGACTTTGGCATCGCCAAGGACCTCATGGCCGGCGCGCTGCCGGAACAGGTGGCCGACGCCGGATATGGGCGTTCCATGACGCCGCACTATGCCAGCCCGGAGCAGATGAGCGGGCAGGCGATCGGCACGGCAAGCGACATCTACTCGTTGGGTGTGATTCTCTATGAGCTGCTCACAGGATGCGCCCCCTACGGCGCCGGTGACGACGACCTGGACGAGTTGAAACGGCAGGTGTGCGAGGTAGCTCCGCTGCGGATGAAGCGGCGATTATCGCCCAAGCAGGC
>JBDTVQ010000404.1:0-6362 GCA_040007195.1 Acidobacteriota bacterium
GTCTTCCTTGCCGAGCGCGACGACGAACAGTTCAAAAAAACCGTCGCCATCAAAATTGTCCGCTCCGCTCTCCTCCTCATGCCGGAGATGCTTGCGCGTTTCCGCTCCGAACGCCAGATCCTCGCGTCCCTCGATCATCCCAACATCGCCCGCCTTCTCGATGGCGGCGCCGCGCCCAACGGCTCACCCTACGTCGTCATGGAGTACATCGACGGCTCCACCCTCGGCGAATACTGCTCGCACCACAACCTCTCTCTCACGGACCGGCTCCACCTGTTCCGCAAAATCTGCTCCGCGGTCCACTACGCCCACCAGAATCTGATCGTCCACCGCGACATCAAGCCAGACAACGTCATCGTTACTCGTGAAGGGGAACCGAAGCTCCTCGACTTCGGTATCGCCAAGCTCATCGATCCCGCCGCCGCTTCCAACCAAACGCAAACGCGAAATCGGCTGATGACGCCCGACTATGCCAGTCCCGAACAGGTGCGCGGCGAGGCAATCACCACCGCCACCGACGTCTACGCCCTCGGCGTCCTTCTCTTCGAACTGCTTTCCGGTGACCTCCCCTACAAGCTCACCACTCACGATGATCTGGAGCTTGCCCAGGCCATCTGCACGGAGGAGCCACGCCGCCCATCCACTCTTCGCCCGGAACTGAGCGGCGATCTCGAAAACATCATCCTCAAGGCATTACGCAAAGAGCCCGCCCGGCGCTACGCTTCCGCCGAACAATTCGCCGAAGACATCCGCCGCCATCTCGAAGGCTATCCCGTCATCGCGCAAGCCGACCGCTGGACCTATCGCGCCTCCAAGTTCGTCCGCCGCAACACCGCCGCTGTCGCCGCCGCCGCCCTCGCCGCCCTTCTGATCGTGGGGTTCAGTATCTCCACCACGATTCAGGCCAAACGCATCGCCGCCGAACGCGACACCGCCGCTCTCGAACGCGAAAAGTCGCAGCAGGTCGCGTCGTTCCTCACCGACCTCTTCCGGCTCGCCGACCCCACACGCACCAAGGGCGGCATGATTACTGCCCGCGAAATTCTCGACAGCGGCGCCAAACGCATCGAAGGCGAGCTTTCGCGCCAACCCGAAATTCAGGCCACGATGATGAATGAGATCGGTCTCGTCTATCGGAGCATCGGCCTTTACGACCCAGCCAAAGTCATCCTCGAAAAGGGACTCGCCATCCGTCGCCGCGTCCTCGGCTCCCAACATACTGAGGTCGCCGCCAGCCTGTTGAATGTCGCTCTCGTGCAACGCGACCTCGGCGACTACGACAGCGCCCTGAAGAATTCACAGCAAGCCCTCTCCATGCGCCGACAGTTGCTTGGCAACCAGAGCCTCGACCTCGTCCCATGCCTCAACTCCGTAGCCATTCTTCTCGAAGACAAAGCCGACTATCCGCAGGCCGAAAAACTTCACCGCGAAGCCGTTGCCATCCTTCGCTCCCGCCAGGTTCCCGATCCGCGGAGCCTGGCTACCAGCCTCAATAACCTCGCGGGTGTTCTTCGCCGCACATGTGCAAACGCCGAAGCACTGCCCATGATGAACGAAGCCCTGGAACTGCGCCGCAGCGCGCTCGGTCCCGAACACCCCGAAACCACTCAGGCCCTCAACAACCTGGGCACGTACTATTTGGATCAGGCTGACTTCGACCGCGCCGAAAAGGCATTCCGCGAGGTTCTAGCGGCCCGCGTCAAGGTCCTCGGCCCGGATCACCCCGACGTCGCCAAAGCCATGACCAACCTCGCTTCCCCACTCGTGCAAAAGAAGCAATATGATGAGGCCATCTCACTTCTCAACCAAGCATCGGAAATCTTCCGCAAGCGCCTCGGCCCGAATCACCTCAATGTGGCCTTCGTTCTGGACAACCTCGCCAACCTCCACTACACCAAGGGCGACTACAAGCAGGCCGATGTGCTGTACACTCAATCGACCAATATGTTCCGCGCCCGCTTCGGCGACGACCATCCAGAAACCGCAATGGGGGAATACAGCCTCGCTGGCAACTTCCTCGCCTGGAAGAAGTACGCCGAAGCCGAACAGCATGCCCGCAAGGCCGAGCGCATCTTCCGTATCAAGGCGGGGCCTGAAAGCGCAGAACGGCTCAAAGCCCTGATCCGCATCGCCGGAATCATGGAAGATAAAGGCGACCGTGCCGCCGCCGAAACCCAGTATCGCGAGGCCCTTGAGGCCGGCCGCAAAACCTGGACCGCCGACGACCCGGACCGCGCCGCCACCCTCGCCGGACTTGGCTCTTGCCTCGCCGCGCGAGCGCTTTATGCCGACGCCGAACCACTTCTGCTCGAAAGCTATCCGGTATTGCTAAAGCAGCAGGGCAAGGACTCGCCGAACGTAAACCTTGTCCGCGATCGCATCGTCACACTCTTTAAGGCCTCAGGCCAATCCGCCAGGGCCAAGACATTTTTACAGGAAGCTCACTAATCCATATGCGCCCCCAACTCATCGAATTCCTCGGCGCCGGCGCACTCTTCACACTCTTGCTCGCCTGGTTCGCTTGCCCCAGCAACATCCTCAAATCCCTCACCCGCGTCCAGCAGAAAATTTCCTACCTGCTCTCCCCCGGTCTCGCCACGGGCCTGGCCTTCGTGACATTCTTCCGCAGACTCGTTCCCTCGCTCTCATGTCCGGCCTCCAACGCCCTCGCCTGGATCCCCATCGCCATCTCCGCCCTCAGTGCCGTCTTCGTTCAGTCCTCCGCTTTCGGCTTCGTGTTCTGGCTGCTCTGGAGTCTCGTCTCTCAATTCCAGTCGACGTCATGATCGCGCGCCGGCTTTGCCTCCCCCTCTTGCTGGAATCTGCCTGGCAATTAGTTCCACCCGCATTGTGGTTCACCTCAATGAGTCGGTTGAGTTTGAAACGGTAAACCCCGGACTGCAAGGCGAAATGACGATCACCTACACACTTGCCGACTCGAGCGGCGGTACGGATCTCTACGCGGTTTAGGACGGACTTCCTCCCGGCGTCTCGCCCGCCGGCAACGAACTTGGGTGGCGGCTGTCACTGGCGAAACTGGCGGCGCTAATGGAGCCGGGTCCCTGATTCACTCACCGTAAACCATGTCTGGCAATCAAAAGGCACATTGTCGGCCACACTGACTCCAGCCGCGCTCAGGTCACCGAAGAACTTTAACTTCCCAGCCTGCTGTATCAGCACCTTTTCCACACCCGCCAGGCGGATATCCAACCCCTTCGCCTCGAAGACCGATTTCAATTCCTGGTAGACTTTCGCCTCTTCCATCGTCTTCCGCGTCCACGCATTGATCTCCCCCGACTTCGGCCTCCCACGCACGGCATCCCAACTCTCCGACCGGCCCGCCGCGACCGCCAAACGTGCCGGCAGCGTCCACTCGCGCGCATCGTCCGGATACAGCCGGCCCCACATCAATGTGTGGAAAGTTCCCACCTGCTCGAGTAACTTCCCGATCAACGGCGCCTGTTTATCCAACCCCAGTGCACACACTGCTTGATGCTTCACCACCCCCGCGTTGACTGCCGTCTTGAACACCGTCCACGTGATCCGGCAATCCCCGGACGTAATCGTATAGCGCTCCTCTCGGGACACATAGTCGTTCACAACCTCGACCACTTCCGTTGGTGCCGGCTGCTCCACCATCACAGGCCGACGCCCACTCCCGCAACCTGCAAGCAGGCCGAGCGTGACCAGGGTTCCAGCACTTCTCCAACGCATGTTAACCGAGCCGCCTCCATATGCCTGAGTTCAGCCCACTGTGCGCGAGCCAATAAAGGGACCATACCATCGATCGGCCGGATTTCACCCTACAACAGTCCAATCACTTCGGGCTTTAGGGAACTCCTCACAAATGGACTAAGTGATCCCTCTCAGTACGCACAACAACCGAGAGCCAACGCTGCTCCAGCTTGCCGGGTACCATGGCCACTCAACTCCGCCGCGCGAGCAATCCCGATCGGGAGCCTGTGGTTACCATCAACTGATCAATATCGATGAGTACCCAAGTGATCATCTTCGAATCGCAGGAGCAGGACAACCGGGGAAAGCGCCTGTCGGGCAGTGGAATTGAATCCGCATCCGCACGATCGAATTGGGTCATCGAAAGTCCAGACGGAATTGGTTGCCTCATTGCCGAGCGGAACGTATAGTCGTACTCAATTCGAAAACGGTGGGGACACTCGTGCCCGTTCCAAACAGATTCTCCCTTGGGCGTTACCATTCGAATCTCATCCCGCGAGATGGTGAAGACGAAACCGCCCGAAGCTGCCCAGCGCCCCGACATGCGGTCCGGAAATGCAGTCTCACCACGATCGTCGTCACGCACCCAGGCTTTCGTTCGGAAGTAGATGCGGACGCCTAACCAGTAGTTTTTCCATTCGCGCTGATTCGATTCTTCAGGCATGGACCAAACGAAGAAGGCGCCAAACAGCAACAACGCGATGCCCGCTGGAACCACTTTCCACTGTGGTGTAAAGTTTGACGGCGCCTTCCAGGCCAGACCTCCGAACACAAGGATGCTTGCGCTGACCAGCCAGAATCCGCCCCATTGAAGGAACCAGAAAACCTCGGTCCAGTCGAAAAACGACCCTTGGGCGGCTTGCAAGAAGTGCCACGGATTGCTGGCGCCCAACAGGAATGCGCCTAAAACCAGGAGAACCAACCCGAACCAAAACATGCGGTGCCCTCTCGCCCATACATGCGAAATACAGGCCCGAATGAGCGCACGTCCAGGACAACAGCAAGTTCCTAGTGATAGATCCCGGGCGCCTCGTGGCCCATCTTCGCCACATACTCCACGTAGGTTCCCGGATACAGCAGCGGCGCGCCCGTCCCGCTCTCGCCGCCCAACTCCAGAACCCTCGAACCCAACCCGCGCAGAAACATGCGATCGTGCGAAACGAAAATCATGGTTCCTTCGAACTCCTTCAGCGCCTCCACCAGCATCTCTTTCGTCGCCAGATCCAGGTGGTTCGTGGGCTCGTCCAATACCAGGAAATTGGGAGGATTGTAGAGCATCCGCGCCATCGCCAGCCGCGACTTCTCGCCGCCTGACAGCGCCCGGATCTTCTTGTCCACATCGTCGCCCGAAAACTGGAACGCCCCCGCCAACGACCGCAGCGACCCCAGCCCATCCGATGGAAAATCTGCTTGCAGTTGCTCGATCACCGTCAAGTCCGCATTCAATACATCGAGCGACTGCTGTGCAAAGTACCCCATCGTCAGATTCGCGCCCAATCTCACGCCACCCGCATCCGGATCGCTCGCTCCGGCGATCATCTTGAGCAGCGTCGTTTTGCCCGCGCCGTTCCGCCCCATCACGGCCCACCGCTCGCCACGCCGCACCGTCATCGAGAAATTATCGTAGATCTTCCGCTCCCCATATGCCTTCGACAATCCCTCCATCATCGCCACCTGGTCGCCCGACCGCGCCGGTCTCTTGAACTCGAACTTCACCACCTGCCGCTTCTTCGGCAACTCGATTTTTTCAATTTTGTCGAGCGCCTTGATGCGGCTCTGTACTTGCGCCGCCTTTGCCGCGTGCGTCTTGAAGCGCTCGATAAAGCGCTGCTCTTTTGCCAGCATCGATTGCTGCCGCGCGAAAGCCGCTTGCTGATTCGCTTCCCGCACGGTTCGTTCGCGTTCGTAGAAATCGTAGTTGCCCGTGTAACTCACGATCTCGCCCGCGTCGATTTCGGCAATCTTCGACACAATCCTATTCATGAACTCGCGGTCGTGCGAGGTCATCAATAGTGCACCCTCGTACGACTTCAGGAACTGCTCCAGCCAGATGATCGATTCCAGGTCCAAATGGTTCGTCGGCTCGTCCATCAGCAGCACGTCGGGCCGTCCCAACAACACGCGAGCCAGCGCAACGCGCATCTTCCAGCCGCCCGACAACGCGCCTACGTCGCCAGCCACCTGTTCGTCAGTAAATCCCAGGCCATGCAAGACTTCGGTAGCCTGCGCTTCCAGGGTGTAGCCGCCCAGATGCTCATACTCTTCCTGCACATGCCCGAAACGGTCGAGAATGGTGTCCATCTCATCGGCCCGTTCGGGATCTTCCATCGCCTGCTGCAACTCTTCCAATTCGTGATGCAGTTCGCCGGCACGCCCGCTGCCGGCAATGGCTTCGTCCAAGACGGACCGGCCCGTCATCTCCTCAACGTCCTGCCGGAAATAGCCGATCGTGACCTTCTTAGGAACCGTCACGTCTCCTTCGTCCGGCGCCTCTTCGCCCACCACCATCCGGAACAAGGTTGTCTTCCCGGCCCCATTCGGACCCACAAGACCCACCTTCTCGCCAGGGTTCAACTGAAACGAGGCCTCGACGAAAACCAACTGCCGCCCGTATTGTTTATTTATGT
>JBDTVQ010000405.1:0-6329 GCA_040007195.1 Acidobacteriota bacterium
GCGTCAATCTCTTCGTGAAGGACGGGCGCGCAGCCGTCCACCTCGTACATCTCGGGGAAGTTCGCGAGCTTCCGCCCGGAAACACAATCGTTCTCGAATATCGTGAAGGGCAATGGCAGCGCCGCATCGCGCCCTTGGAGGTTGAGGGAGTCCTATTGGCGCTCAAGCAGCCGCCCGCGGAACCTGGCCTGCCGCTGATGCCGGGAATCCTTTACAACCGGCTCTTCAACTAATTAGGCGCCGTCGCCATTCGTTGGAACGGCGGTCAGTTTGTCGAACCGCCCTAATCGCCGAGGAACTTGCCGTACGCCTGGAGTTCGGGCATGTTGTCGAAGACAGCCTTGACGCCCGCGGTGATGGGGATCGCAAACACCAGGCCCAGCGGGCCCCACAGCACGCCCCAGAACATCAAAGCGATGGTGACGGCGAGCGGATTCAGGTGGACGCGGGAGCCTACCAGCTTGGGGTAAAGCAGGTTCAGCGCCAGCAGGTGGAAGAAACCGACTACGCTTGCAATGATCAGGAACGGCGCCAGGCCCTTAAACACGGGCAGGGCGGCGAGCACCGGCGGAATGATCGCCAGCGGCAGGCCGATATACGGCACCAGGCTGAGGAACCCGCTGAGCGGCGCAACCAGCAGGAAATAAGGAATGTGCATCAGGTAGAAGAAGACGCCGCTACCGAGCGTGAGCGTCACACCAAGCAGGAAGTTCCCCACGACATAGGCGCGAGCCATATCGCCGATGCCCTGCCATGAGCGTCCGGCGGCGTGACGGCCCGGGCCGGTGAACATCTGCAGGTAGGCCCGGCGCAGGTGGTCGCGCCAACTGAGCATGAAGTACACCAGGAAGGGCACAAAGCTTGCCAGCAGCAGGACATGCAGGACGTAGTCGATATTCTCAGTGAGATAGCGCACCAACGGACCACCCTCGGCCTTGATGCGCACCTCTTGCACCGGAGGCGGCAGCGAGTTGGCGGGCGGCATTACCGGTTCCGTCTGGCGCTTTCGTGCCGTGCGCGCGGGCACGGGATCGGCCGGTAGTTGGGGAACCTGGGGCTCGCGCAGTCGTTTCGGAACGATGAATGTGGTGACGGTGCGTTCGGCGCCTTCGAGCGAAAGGGCAACTTCGTCGATCAGTTCATTCATCCGCAAGGAATAGCGCGGCAGGTCTTCCATGAGGTCGGCCGTCTGGACATAGATGCCCAGGCCGCTCAGGTAGACCAGCAGCAGGCCGATCGCGCATACCAGGAAACTGGCGAACGAGCGCGGCAGGCGGAGCCGCATGAAGGCTTCGACAAAGGGTTCCAGCAGAAAACCAATCGTGATGCCGGTGACGAGGGTAACCACGAAGTCGCGGCCAAAGTACAGCATCGCGATCACAACGCCAGCGGCGATCAGGTTCAAGGCAACCTGAGCCGGTTTGCGCTCTGTTATCGCAGGACTGTGTAGGACGGCCACCGCACATACTCCTGGGACTCAGTGAGCGGTGCTGGGAAGTAACTCCAAAAGAGGACTCCGGAATCCTCCAAACCGCCCCTGATCTCCCCACTATTGGCTAATCTAACATGAGGGTTGCACGCGTCGTAGAAAAAGGTAGGGAAATGGAAGAAATCGCAGGCGAACGTCAACCAGCGGGAGCGCATGGGCGAATTCTGGCGCTCGACGTGGGAGTGAAACGTATCGGAATGGCCGTCAGCGACGAGCTGGGATGGACGGCAATCGGACTGGAAACTCTTCATCGCGCACGAGTGCGTGAAGATGTGGCCCAGGTGGCAAAAGTCGCCTCCACGCACGGCGTCGTGCTGGTACTTTTAGGTCTTCCATTGAACCTGGATGGAAGCGAGGGGCCCCAAGCGGCTTATGTCCGGGATTTCGGCGCGCGCCTGGTAAAACGTCACGGGCTGCATGTGGAGTATTGGGACGAGCGGCTGAGTTCGGTCACGGCCGAAGAGGTTTTGGCGGGGCAGCCTGGCCGGTCCCGGCGCGATAAAGGCGATGTGGATCGCGTCGCCGCGGCGCTGGTGCTGCAGGAGTTTCTCGATGCGCAAGCCGGAGGCCGCGAGTGAGGCTGGTGCGGCGGGGTATTTTCTTCTTCTCCGTATTGGCGCTGCTCGGTACGCTGCTGTTGGCCTATTGGGAGACGCAGGCGCCGTTCAAGGGCTTCACCGGCGAGGTGTTCTACGATCTCAAACGCGGCACAGGAACGTTTGCAATGGCCCGGGATTTGGCGGCGTTGGGCGTGGTGCGCTCGCCGTGGCATTTTGTGGCCGCTCGCCTGGCCCGGCCGAGAGTTGCCCTGCAAGCAGGCGAATACCGCTTTGAAGAGGCCGCTAGCCCGAGCACGGTCCTGACCAGGATCGCGCGTGGCGAAGTCTACTACATCGAATTGACCATTCCGGAAGGCAGTAACTTGTTTGAAATCGGCGACCTCATCGAAAAGGCCGGACTCGGCAAGGCGGGCGAATTTCGGACCGCTGCGATGGACTCAACGATGATTCGCGATCTCGCGCCGGCCGCGCCCTCACTCGAAGGCTATCTCTTTCCTTCCACCTATCAAGTGAGCCGGCGCATTCAGCCCGCCGACTTGTGCCGCCGGCTGACGGGTGAATTCCGAAAGGTCTGGAAGGAACTCGGCGGCACGGGCGACCCGCACGAAACGGTGACCCTCGCCTCGCTGGTGGAAACCGAAACCGCTGTGCCAGAGGAACGGCCGCGCGTCGCTGGGGTCTACCTCAATCGCCTGACAGCCGGCATCAAGCTCGATTGCGATCCCACAGTCATTTACGCCGCTCTACTCGCCGGCCGCTGGCGCGGAACCATCTACCGTAGCGATCTCGACCGCAAGCACCCTTACAATACCTACCAGGTCTACGGCCTGCCGCCGGGACCAATCGCCAACCCCGGCAAAGCGTCTCTCGAAGCCGCGCTCCATCCCGACGACGTGAAGGCCGTCTACTTCGTGGCCAAGCCTGACGGCAGCGGAGGCCATGTCTTCAGCGACACCCTGGCCGCGCACGAGCGCGCTGTGGCATCCTACCGGCGTGGGACGGCGCGCCAGCGCGGCAAATCGGCTCCGGCAGTGGCTGTCGGAAAGAAAGCCAAGCCTCGTAAATGAGGAACTGGCCGAGCAGATCCGCGTGGAGATCGGGCCGATCACGGCCAGCCGCCTGAAGCACCTGCTGCGCGATAGCGGCGCGGCGCTCGCGCCATTGGTCGAGGGCGTGAGGCAGGATTCGATCGAGGCGCTGGAGCGCACGCTCTCCGCCCTAAGCGAACTCTACGAAACGGGAACTCTGGAGGAGCGCAGCAAATGCCGGGGCGAAGTGATCCAGGCACGTCAACATGCCTTGTGGGCACTCGCGAAGCTGGAAGCAAAGCCGCGGCGCGAACGGGAAGAGATGCGCGCCACCATGCTCGTGTGGCTGGAAAATCCGGCGCTGTTCCGCACCTGGGCCGGCGCTAAGCGCCGATTGAGCGTGGCTAGTTCAAATCCACCGACTGAACCTGAATAACGTCGCCGTCCAGCGTGCCGGTGACCTTGGCCTTGAGGTCCTTGTCCTTTGTCGCCGTTTTGAGCAGTGCGAGCGTCTTCGCATTGCCCGTCTCGTTGAACTTGAGGAACTTGCCATCCGCCATCACCAGGCCGTACCCGCCCTTGGCGCACGAGATCGAACAGGCGCGCGTGTGGCTGGCGAGATCCTTGGCCTTGCACATCACGTCCACCACGGTGCCATTGAAGGTTTCGGCGGCAAACGCGGCGGGCAACATCGAAAGCGCGGCAACGAGCAGAGTTCTCATGTCAAGAATCATGACGCAGGCCGTTCCCCGGATGCAAGGGCCTCTGGGCCTGCAACCCGGGAGTGGCCCTGCGCATCTACTGAGATGTTGGGCCCAGGGACAGGCGAAGAAAAAGAGTAGAGGTTAGGCAAGTTCCCTCTTGCCCGCATCCAACCGCGACAGTATACTGACATTTTTACGGTGAGGGTCGCCTTAATGGCAAGTATTGCTCTCGTACGCGACGAATTCGATCCTGCGGCTCCCATGAAGGAAGCGGCCATGTTCTATGGCCTGTTTCTGCGCGGGCATTCGCCGGACGCGCTGCGTAAAGACATCGACGTTCCCAAGCCTATTCTGGAAAAGTGGATGCGCCCGCACCGCTACGATCCCAATTTCCGCGACAATTTGAAGAAAATGTACACCTACCGCAAACGCGTGCTGGCCATCTTCGACGAGTTGGTCACGAACGAAAAGCAGCGCGCGCGGCTCCAGTAGGCATTCGCGGCTGAAGACCTGAACTTAGCGGCGATTGGATTTCATTTAAATTTCACCCGAACGACCGGCTTCCATTTCTACAATTTTTCCGCTGTCGTGTCGCGAGTCCAGGTCCAATTAGCGAGCAGACTCCGAATCCTGCAAAGGTGCCCAGGCAACCCGCTCCCGGCCAATTTCCTCGTGCCCTGATCGCTGAGAGGTTGCGCGAACAGTTTCTTGTTCCATTTCTCGGCGCCGCCGCCTCTTTTGTAAGAGCCGCCCCCCTCACCAAAGTCACTCAACCCACCCGGTCGCCGCTATGTTCCTCGGCAATGCGCATCCAGTGTTCCTGCGTGCGGACGAAGGCGTCCACCACATCGGGATCGAACTGCGTGCCGCGCGCAACTTCGATCATGCGGCGCGCCTCCTGGTGCGGCTAACTTTCTTTGTAGACGCGCCGGCTGACCAGGGCATCGTACATATCGACCACCGCCAGCAGGCGTCCGGCAATGGGAATCTGATCGCCGCTTAGTCCGCGCGGATAGCCGTTGCCGTTCCAGTGCTCGTGATGGGCGTAAATGATGTCGCGGGCCAGGCGCAACAACTCTTCGTCGTTAACGCCCGAGCGTTGGCTGGCGCGCTCAATTACGTCGCAGCCAAACTCAACGTGCTTCCGCATGAAGGAGTACTCCTCGTGCGTCAGCGGCCCCGGCTTGCGCAAAATGCGGTCGGGGATGCCAATCTTGCCGATATCGTGAATGGGCGCCAGTTGCACTAGCATCTCGATCGTATTCGAGGTGAGGAAGGTGCGGAACCGCGGATGCCGCGAAAGCGCCCGGCACAAGACGCGCGTATAGTTCTGCGTGCGTAGCAGATGCGCGCCCGTCTCGGCATCGCGAACTTCCATCACAGCCGCCAGGGCGTTCAGCGTAAACTTGCGGGCCGAGGCGAGCTTCATCATCGCCTGCTCGGCACGCCGCTTCATCTGCAATAACCGGTCCCCGCCCAAAACGGCGATCGCACTCGCGAGCGTGACGCTGGCCGGAACCGGTGAAAAGTAGGCGCCATCGCGGGAGAGCGAGGTCCACACGGCGAACCACAACAACACGCCCTGCAACCCGGCAACGCCCAGCCGCCACATTCCCGGACCGGTGCAAACAATCGCCGTCGCCGCCAAACCCAATAGAATCGCGACAACCTTCTCCCAAAACCAGCCGCCCATCGACCGGTGTAGAAAATCGCCGTGCAGCAGGTTGTCCAAGGCGGCCGCTTCGAGATCGACCCCCGGATGGAAACTGTCGACCGGCGTAACGGAGTATTCGCGC
This sequence comes from Acidobacteriota bacterium, assembly GCA_040007195.1. Taxonomy (GTDB): domain Bacteria; phylum Acidobacteriota; class Terriglobia; order Bryobacterales; family Bryobacteraceae; genus JAFLBB01. The sequence goes on from JBDTVQ010000405.1 coordinate 5,578, forward strand.
AAGCCCTGCGCAGAGCTGCCGATCATCACAATCTTGCCGTCCAGCCACGCCCGCGCGATGGCGCCGGACAAAACATCGGCGGCCGGATAGTGGGGAAACGCCCCGGCGGGACCGTGGAAGCGCACCATCATGCTCGCCCGCCCATCCAGCGGCACGCCCATCCGGCCCACATGGAGTACATCGCCCAGAAGGCCGTTCTCCAGAACCACTGGATCCGATGGAGCCATCGCCAGGTAGACGGCCAGAGGCAGGCTTGGAAAGGTGCGCTCGCCATAGCGCACCAGCAGAGGCATACGGCGCAGTACTCCGTCGGAATCGGGCCCCGCATTCAGAAACCCGGAAGCCGTGAGCGATTGCGCAATGGCGGGAATGTTGCAGGATACGCCGGTGGCGGCAAACAAATCGGGTAGCTCGGAGGCAGTTCCGCTCTGGAAGGCAATTGGCACGGCAGGTGGACTGCACTCCTCGCTGCGCCTGAGGGAGGAAAGGAACGAGAGGAAAAATCCCGCCGCGGATGGCCCGGCCGCAAGAGCGTTGGCAAGCACGCGGTCCTTTGCGGCGCCAGCCGCGATGTCGGGTGTCGCGTCGGGCTCGGAAAACACCATGTCGAAAACGATGAACGAGGCCCCCGCGCCGCGAACAGCCTTCGTGAGTTCTGCCAGCAGTGCACGCGGCCAGGGCCAGCGCCCATGCACGGCCAGGCTCTTCTCATCGATATCGAGTATGACAATTTTTGGATCGACACCGAGGGG
>JBDTVQ010000406.1:0-6307 GCA_040007195.1 Acidobacteriota bacterium
GCGAACCGAAGTTGAGCTATTCGATGAAGGCACTGCCCAGCGAAGGATTGCGCGGTGTGACTCTCACGCTCGACGGACAAACTCTGAAGGGTTCGGGCAAGGGCGGCGAGACGCGCGATTTCGCATGGCCCGGCTCAGGCGGCGCGCAACTTTCGGGCAACCTCGGAGGCGGCGACATTGGCTTGATCAGCTATAGCGGCTTGTGGTCGGCGTTCCGCTTCTTCGGCGATTACGACCGCTTCGAGAGTTCCGGCGCGCGTTACACGCTAAGCTGGGTGCCGCGCCAGGGACAATCTGGCCAGGCGATGAAACTCGGCAACGGAAAAGACCTGACGATTCCCTTCGAGCTCGACATGAAGGGCGCGCCGCCGATCTTCCGTAAGGGCTATCTGGCCTCGCTCGGTTGCGTCAGCGAAGTGGCGCGCTGACGCGATTCGGCAGCTTCCTTTAGCCGGTTCGTCCGCTCAAACTCTTCCGCCATCATCAAGTGCGGTTCTGGATCGCGCGGATCGATGCGGGCGGCTTCGTGGCACCAGCACACGAAGGCACGAACTTCATCGACGGATAGCGACAGGCGCGCGAGCAACTTGCACGCGGCGGCGTTATCGGGCTCCATCTGCACGGAGCGTTCCAGGTGGTCGAATGCCTCGACAAGCTCTCCCTGTTCTGCATGGGTGCAGCCCCGGGAGAAATGCTCGGCAGCGGTCATGATTTCATTTTAACGGGGACAGCCCGCGCACCCGCCCACGCGGCACCCTCAAATCCGTATATCCTGGACCCCATGCTCCGTTACGCATTCCTCGCCGCCGCGCTCACGCTCTCCCTCGCGGCTGAAACTACAGTCCAGATACTCGACCAGGAGGGCAAGCTGATCGAAGGGCCGACATCGCTCGCGGCCATCACCGTAAAAATAAACGGTGCGGCGAAGTCAATTCCGCTGTCGAACATCCTGTCGATCCATACCGGCCGGCCCGCATCCGCTTACGAAGCTGGCCGCATTGAAGCGGACATCAAGGCGATTCAGTCGTACACGAACGAAATCATCGGCAGCGATGCCCGGCGCAATCGCGACGCGGCCGTAGAGGAGCTGACCAATATCGGTCTGCCTGCAATGACACCCTTGCTTCAGGCGTACAAAGACACCGATCAGCACGAGCCGCGGCCGCTCTATCGCCTCTTTGAACGAGTGATGCCAAGCGATGCCGATCAGTTGGACCGGCAGGCGTCGTTGATCCGCCTGGCTTCCGGCGAAGCGATTCGCGGCGAAATCCAAAGCATGGCGCTGAAGGTCGGCGGCGGAATCGTCGACTGGGGCCACGTCCGCCGGCTCGCCGTGCGGCGGGCGACGGTCACGCGCAGCACGGACCTGCACTCGCTGCGGCACTCGACACAAATCGAATATCTCGACACGGGCGTTTTACTGTCGGCGAGTTCGGCCGTGATTGCGCACACGACGGGCTTTGTGCGGTTGTCGTGGGATGTGGACGGGTGGGCATGCGACGCCGATGGACTCAAAGTCCCCGGCCCCAAGTACAATACCAACCTCGTCGATGGCCAGCCGTTCGGCGCCGTGGTGGGACGAGTGGGCGCGGCAGGCGACGTCATCTTTGCCGGCAAACAGTATTCCGGGAAGAGTCTGCCAGCGGGACGACTTCACTTCGCGGTGAATGACAATCGCCACTGGCAGAACAATCTCGGATCGTTTCATGTGAAGCTTACGGCGACGAACGCCTACGACGTCGGCGCCGCGCAGTAAGGTTTCGCCGCCGTTCAGGCCGCCAGCGGTTCGTCGGCGGTCGGTCCATAGATGGCCGGCACATGTGACTCAGTCAGCCGCAAGTACACGGTCAACTGCCCGCGATGATGCGCCAGGTGGTTCAACACGCCGCTGCGGATATTGAGGTAACGCGGCTCCTCAGAGATGACACGTCCCTGCGCCTTCAGCTTCCAGTTGGTGAGCAGGTGATCGTCGTCGGTGTCGAGCAGAGCCGCGCGCGCCTTCGCCGTGCTGGCATCGAGCAGCGCCACAAGTTCGGCCACGGTTCCGAGCTCCGGGCGGACCGGTGTTACGCCGGGCGGCGCGAAGTCGAATTCGTCGGTCTCAATCATCATGGCGATCCACCCGGGCATGCCCGCCACAAGCGCGGCTAAGCGCCCAAGCGACATCGAGCGGGGATGCGGACGCCATTCCGGGCGGCCTTCGGGGACGCGATCCAGCACGCGGCGCGTGGCGGCGGCTTCTGTTTCCAGTTCAGCGAGGAAAAGGTCGGTGAGGTTCATGTCGCAAGAATACGGCGGCATATATGACATCGAGTGTCATAATTGAAAAGGCAAGATAGATTTTCATGAAAGCCGACCGGTTGCTGACCACTTTGTTGTTGCTCCAGGCCAACCGCAGGCTAACGGGCCGCCAGCTGGCAGAGCGTCTGGAAGTCTCCGAGCGCACCGTCCATCGGGACATGGAGGCGCTCAGTGTGGCAGGCGTTCCCGTCGTCGCGCTGCGCGGCGCGCAAGGCGGCTGGCAATTGGATGAAGACTGGCGCACGCAGGTGCCAGGCATGGACGACACGGAATTGCGGGCGCTCCTGATGACGCAACCGCGGGCTCTCGGTGATCCCAAACTGGCGGCGGCGGCCGAGAGCGCATTGTCGAAGTTGCTGGCGGCGATGCCGGAAGCTATGCGGCAACGGGCGGCTTCCATGCGCGAGCGCCTGTATGTGGATCCGGCGGGTTGGCGCGGAGCGGCCGAGGACATTGGCCAATTGCCTGTAGTGCAGGAAGCGGTGACGCGCGATCGTAAACTCGCCTTCGTTTACGCGGGCGGCTCGAGTGCGGGCGCCGAACGTGTGGTCGATCCGCTCGGGCTGATCGCCAAGGGCAGCACATGGTATCTCTATGCGTCGACCAAGCGCGGTATGCGCACCTTCCGCGTTTCGCGCATTACGGACGCGCGTATGCTCGACGAGCCCTGCCGGCGGCCACCGGACTTCGACATCGCAAAAGCGTGGCGTGCCTCCACCGAGAGCTTCGAACGCGAGCGCGGCCGCTATCCTGCCGTGCTCCGTCTCACGCCCGCTGCCGCGGAACGCCTCAAGATGTGGATGGTGATTGAGCCTCAAAAAGCCGATCCCACGCTCTGGCGGGCTGAATTCGAATCCGAAGCTCAGGCGGTATTTATCTCGCTTGGGCTGGGCGCAAGCGCCGAGGTGTTGGAGCCGGACACGCTCCGGGAAAGGGTAAGTTCCGAAATTTGTAAGGCCGCGCGGAAACTTTCCCGGTAGCAGTTTGCGTCTGAATGACCATGAGACGCGTGGTCCGCTTCCTCGCCGGGGGACTCGCCCTCTGGCAGCTTGCCGGATTGGCCGTTCTCTGCTGGAGTCTGCTCCGTGCGCCGTCCCACCCGACGCTACCGTCCGGGGCAATGGATGACGAGTCTACGCGCTTGGCCGCTACCATCAACGTCCCGCCCGCCAAGAGGCTGGCTGCCCTGCACGACCTCGCCCGCGTGCAATATGACGCAAGTCGACCGCTGCTCGCCTGGCGCCTGTTCCGTCTGATGGAGTCCGAAATAGGCCCGGAGGATTCCACCGGCATGTGGGGCTCGACCGTCTACAACCAGGGACTCGCTCTCGACCGGTCCGGATTTCCCGCTTACGCCCGCGATCAATTCGAACGGCTAATCACGAGCCGGGTGAATGACGCCGATGCCGGCCCGAATCTCATGACGCCTACGGCCAACTATCGCCACTACGCGGCGCGGATGATGGCCCAGACGTTCGAGCAGGAGGGCAATCATATTCAGGCGCTCATTTGGCATCACAAGGCGATAAAGCTATATCCCTATAGCAGTTGGTGCGGAACGTGTTCCTCCGGAGCACAAACGGCTGCCCTCGTTGAACTGGCACGCGACGCCGCCAAGCTTGGGCCGCTTGTCATGCTTGGCGCGCTGATCGCGTCTTAGCCAATCAATGAAGGCGGAGCTTCATCCGCGAACGTCTTCCACACTCCATTGATCGCATTGAGTGCCGGCACGCCCGCATGCACATAGAGCCCGTAGCGGAGCGCAAGCGGCTTGCCAGGCTGAACTACGAGCGGCGCATTCAACGTAAGGCAAACGCCCATCCAGCCGTCGCGCCTCACGTGAAAGGGCGATGGGTACGGGGCGTTTGCCGGACGGTCCATTAGGGTGATGCCTTCCTGCACGATCTTGCCACCGGGCGCATTTGCGACCGGTCCCGAGTAGTCGACCCAGCGCGCGGGCTTGCGGAAAATCGCCGGCTCGTCGGCCAGTCCCTCTGAGTTGCGCAACTGGCCGCCGCCGTCGTTCACGCCGATTGTCTTAGCCATGCGAACGCCGATGAGCCCGAACGGCGTCTGTCCAAACGTGGCGGCTTCGTTATTGGCAGTGAACAGCAGATCGAGCAGCAGCAGCCACTCTCCGCGCGCCAAGTCCCGAACTGTCATGCGACGGCGCTCGGCCATCAGCACCGCGGCGCGCGGGCCCTGCCAGGTCAGGTCGACCGTCATCGAACATTCACGGTCGCCGTCAGTGAGATCGCGTAGGCGTGCCTGGCGGATCTGACCGTGCTTCTCGGTTTGGCCGTCCTCCCAAAAGTTGATGCCATTCACGGACTGGTGGGAGATCCAGACGGAATTGTGATGTGAATGGCCTTGCGGATCGTGAGGGTGGCCCATGCGAGTGAGCGGGCGGCCCGACGGTCCAATAATCGGATGCAGGAATGGCCGGCGCAGCGAAGGCCCGTGGTAATAGCGCGTCAGTTCCTTGCCGTCACGCGTAAACAGCACCTGATCGAGCGGCTGCGGCACCACTTGAAATCTCGGCACCGGCTTCGGTGTGGATTGTGCAAAGAGGGGGGCGGACAGCAACAATGCGCGGCGTGAAAACATGGCTGAGGCGATGATACACGAGCAAACGGCCCCCCGCGCCAGCCAGAATCGCGGGGGGCCTGGGAGGCCGCGCCGGCTAGGATGGGCCGGCGGGCCGGAGCGAATTTCACTACTTCGTTGGCTGGGGTTGCGGGTCTGTCTGACGGGATTGCACGGTCAGGATGACGGGCTGTACAAGTACCATCGCTTCCTTCACCATCAAAACCGCCGGATAGTACCTTCCCGGCTCCACATTGGCTGGCACTCGGAATCGGATGAACGACTCCGTTTGTTCCAATACCTCCACGGGAATCTGCTTCCCTTCGGTGGTCAGCATCACATCGGAAACCTTTGAACGGTCGAGAGCCTGTCCATACACCGTGACGGCTTCTCCCGCTTTGACGATGGCGGGCTCCGCGCGGTGCATTAATGGGACCGTTTCGTCCGAATTGGCTGCATACAAACACGGGACGGCCACAGCGGCGATCACAACGGCCGCCATGAGCGAAATCAACGTCGACTTTCTTTTCATGGCTGATGAACCTCGTCTTGTTTAACTGCACGTTTTGCACCAACACAAGAATTGCGGCTTATCTGGAGTTCTGCAGCTCAATCCCCGGTTGGGGGTGGGGAATGTCGCGCAGCAGTGAGTCAAGTCGGCCACTTGGGTCAAATTTCACGTCCTCCCACACACCAACGCGCTCGCTCTTATAAGGCTAGAGAGTTTGGCACGCGGGGTGCACATCAGTTCCCGCGAGGAACTTCTCACCGATGACCTGGGTACTGGACACAATTCTGCTGCAGTCACTTGTCGTGGCAGGCGTCGCTCTTGTGCTCGCTGTCCGCACGGGCAGATGAGCACTGGCAGGACACCACCAAGGGAGATACGATGAGAGCGTGCTACGGCACATTCTTTTTCTAGTAACGGCGGTTGCGTATGCCGGAGAACCCGCGGCGCGCGTCGTATGGCACGCGCCGGGCGCAAACGTCCTAGGTGCGCCCACGCTCGATGGACGGTTCGTCACCTGTATTGATCCCACGTCGGGCGATCTCGCGGTACTCGACGCCGGTACCAGCACCCTGCGCCGGCTGACGAATAAGGGTCCGGCGGCGGCCAAAGAGTTCGCCTACTTCAGCGTGCCGTCCCGTGACGCGTCACGCATCGCTTATGCCTGGTTCAATGAAGCGGGTTTCTACGATCTGCGGGTGGTCCCCTTGGCGGGCGGCGAACCACGCGTACTCTTCCGCAATGAGGAAGCGGGCTTCGTGCAGCCGACATCTTGGACGCCCGACGGCAAGCAGATTTTGACGCTCTTTTTCCGCAAAGACAACATCAGCCAGATCGCGCTCGTCGATGCCGAAGCGGGCACGGTGCGCGTGCTGAAGTCGTTGAACTGGGTGTACCCCAAGAAGATGGAAA
>JBDTVQ010000407.1:0-6305 GCA_040007195.1 Acidobacteriota bacterium
CTTCAACCTCGACCCCACCAAACGCCAACCGCGCCGCCCGCCGCGCCTCGCGCTCCGTCATCCCCGCCCGTACGTGTTCGGCCACCTGCCGATCAATGTGGTCCCGCAGTTCCGCATCCAAACGGCGGTCCAGTTCCTCTCGCCCGAGCAGCCTTCGCAGCCAGTTCATCGATACCTCGCGCTTCTACATATACAACGCTACCGGTAGAAGCGCAAGGTGTCTCATCCGCTTTTGGGCTTCCCGAGCGCATCGATAAATTCGTGAAAGGGATTGAAATCGCCCGGCGCCATCGCCAGTCTCATCACGAGGTTCTCCTGCTGCTCCAAGAGACTCGCAATCTCCTGTTTGATCACCCGCCGCTTGCTCAGCGCCCCAGGATCGCGAAGAGCCCGATAGCTCTCGTGGTCGGCACGGATCGGATACCACATGCCTCTTTGCGGCCCACTCAGGTAGGAACCGCCAGGATGCTTTTCCGACGCGTAGATATTCTCGACCAGGATGGAGGAAACATCACCATGTTTGTTGAACTCCAAAAAGCGGTCCTGGAAATCGGGGTCCGCTCGGATCTCTGCATCTGTAGCGTTCTCCAGATGATCCAAATTCAGCCAGGGTAGATGATCGATGTCGTCGACAAAAGAAAGATCGAAGGTTGCAAACCCGTTTGACGCCCGCTGTGCATGCCACAGTTCATGGACCAGCGTGTTATCGGCTTCGGCGCCGACGCGCTGTATGAAACTGATATGTCGGAGTTCCAGGTACAGCGGGTTCCCTTTGATCCGCAATCCGGGCGTGTAGTTCAATGTTCGTGAAGCATGATGATATGCACACGTCTCGAGCGTCGACACAGATGGCTCCGGCCGGATATCAATTTCGCCATTCAACGCGCCAATCACCAATCCGCCGGTATACGACTTGTTCACGATGTCGATCTGACGTATGACCGCATTCACATAAGACTCTTCATTCCAACTTCCGGTAAGGTCGACCGGTTTAGGCGTCCCCTCGATGTCGAACTTCAAGTGCTTCATTTGAATCTCTCCTAAGCCATGTGCAAATCACCTCTTTCCCTCTTTCCGTCGTCAACGGCAACTTCCATCTACGGCACAATCGCGATATCCACCTGGTCATGAAACGCATCCGGCGTCTCGATCCCCAATGGCACATTCGCCCCGCCCGGCGCGCCCAGCGGAATTTCCACGTTCAACTGGTACAGCCCCGCGAATCCCGGCGCGAGCCCCTTAAACGTCACCCGCGCCTTCACCCCGCCCACATACACGTTCACCGCCGCATCGGCATTGCTCAGCACCGTCGTCGAGGCTGCCGCGCCATCGCCCACCGCCGGTGTCACCTTCCCGAGTCCCGTCAAGAACACCTGCACAATATCGCCCCGCCGAGCCCGGTTCGACGCCGTTACCAGCGAATAATCGGCCTTGAGAATCGCCCCCGGCCCAAACCCCGTCTGCTGCGTCGAAAACACCCCTGGTGCCGTCGCCGCCAACCGCACCTCCACGTCCTCTGACTTCACTCCGCCCGCCACCACCGCCACCCTCGCCGTTCCCAATGCCGTACCATACGGCACCAAAGCGCTGATCTGCGTGGGACTTACCAAATACAACGGAACCGCCTTCTCATTGATCAAAACCTGCGTACCGCCCAACACAATCGGAAACGGCAAGTTCGAAGCCACCACCTGTCCCCCCGCCAATCTCACCCCAAACAGCGTGATAAATCCGCCCGGCGACACCGGATTCCCCGCCGGAGCATAACTCGCCGCATTCACTACACCAAACCGGCTGATATACGGCCCCGTACCCGGCACCGTCTCCGGCCGCGCCCGCACGCCTACAACTAACTCATAGTTATTCGAGTCCACCGTCGAGACACCCGAACCCACATACAACGTCCGCCCGCCGCCAAACGCCACCCGGTTCAACTCGCTCAGCCCTTGGCCGTCAGAGCCGATCGAAAACCGGTTCACGCCGCTGAAATCCACCACACCCTCGGGCGCTCGCACCCGCCGCGCCAACGTCATCACGCCGCTCTCACCCACGTTCGACATCCCCACATGCCCGTTCGGCCTCGTCCCATTCAGCTGCAAACCCGCCGTCATATACAGGTCCTTCACCGACGCCGGCGACGCACCCGTATCCACCTTCACGCCCACCAGAAATCCATGCGAACCCGGTGCGCGCGGAGCCAGAATCACGGCCGCGCCGTCTGCGCCCACCCACATGGAATATTGTCCGTTCAGAAGCGCCGTCCCCGCCGTCGCCCCCTGGGGCAACGGAAAAATCAGCCCGCCGGTCCCGTCCGCATTCACGCTCGACGACGCGCCCGTCACCAACTGCGTAACCGGCTTCGTCCCCAAGTTGCTCGCCTGTCCGAACACAGTAACCGCCGGAACCTGCCGCACCGGCCGCAACGAGAAGAATGTAGCCCGCGAAATCGGCGTAGCCGCGTTTACGAATTCCACTCCCGCCACCCAATAGTCGTTACTTACTGTCGCCTCGGTAATTCCCTCCGCCGCCGGAATACCAACAAATAGATCGTAGGTATTCCCGCCCGCCTCCACTGACGACCCAACGATCATCCCCCGACCATACCTCGCCTGAATCTGCACGCCCGCGCGCTGCGGATTCGACAACGTCATCGTGCCACCCAGATTCACTGAGTAAGTCCCTGACGCCGTGAAGTTACTCTCCGCCCCCGCGCCCACCATCTGCATACCCGTAAAGGTATAGCTCCCGTTTCCATCGAACGTCATCGATCCGCCCAGCGAGCGCATGTCCTGAAAACCGTTCGAATGGACGATAAGGAGATGATGCACGTGGTACTTTCCGGTGATTGGGTTCACCGGCAGCCCTTGTCCCCAGGCAGCGCACACCGCTGCCGCCGCCATCACCCACAACCGTGTCAATTGCATATTCTTACCTCTCACTTTCCCACAACTCCTCGCTCCCGGCTGTGTTCCAATCATCGTAAGGGCTGCATGGGTGGGTCCCGTGCATATCGGAGAAAATTATGCGCATGCCGTTGATTCTGGCCGCTAGTGCTGCGGCCGCCGCCGTCCTGCTCATCAGCAGCGACGAACTTCCCTCGCACGCCGAATGTGCGCTTTTTACGGAGAAAGGCGCCGCCATGCGTCGCCAGGCTTCTCTCGATGGCACCCGCGCCGGCTATCGCCAGTCCGCCCTCACCGCGCAGGTCGCCGGCCTCCTCGGCGGCTCGAACCGCATCATCCCCGGTGGCAGCCGCACCGACATCTTCCAGCAACTCGACCAGCTCGGTCCCATTGACGCGCAAATTTTCAAGGCCATGGCCGACGCCGGCGTCACCCCCGCCACCCGCACCACCGACTACGAATTCATCCGCCGCGTCACGCTTGACCTCACCGGTCGCGTCCCGGCTGCGGATGCGGTCGCCGCATTCGTCGCCAATGCCGATCCAAGCAAGCGCGCCAAGCTGATCGACACCCTCATCGCCACCCCTGAGTTCACCGACAAGTGGACCATGTTCTTCGGCGACCTCTTCAAAAACACCACCCGCAACACCCAGGTCGTTCGCTATTCCGAGGGCCGCGACGCCTTTCACGCCTGGATCAAAGGCGCCATCGCCACCAACAAGCCCTACGACAAAATGGCCACCGAGCTCATCGCCGTCGATAGTGCCAACTCGTGGGAGGACGGCACGGCCAACTGGCTCATCGGCAGTTTCGTCACCGGCAGCCCGCGCGGCGGCCAGGACATCTACGACCAGCAGGCCGCCGACGTTGCCGAAACTTTTCTCGGCAACGCTCACATGAATTGCATCCTCTGCCATGACGGCCGCCGCCACCTCGATACGCTCAGCGTGTGGGGCAAACAGGCCACGCGCCTGGAAGCCTACGGCCTTGCCGCGTTCTTTGCCAAGACCACTATGCAGCGCCACAATGTCAGCCAGCAGCCCATTCGCTACTACTGGTCGATCGCCGATAACCCGCGCACTCCCGACTACCCGCTCAATACCACCACGGGAAATCGTCCCCAACGCAAACCCATCGGCACTCTTGCCAATGTGCCGCCGCAGTACCCGTTTACAGGGGAAAAGCCCGCCTCCGGCGAGGACTACCGCGCCGCCCTCGCCCGCATGGTCGTGAAGGACATCCAGTTCTCCCGCACCATCGTCAACTACATGTGGAAAGAGTTCTTCGGCCGCGGCATCGTCGAACCGGCAAACCAATTCGATCCCCTGCGCCTCGATCCCGCAAGCCCTCCCCCCGATGGCTGGGCCATTCAGCCTTCTCATCCTCAATTGCTCGACGAGCTCGCCCGCGACTTCCAGCAGAATAACTACGACCTCCGCTGGCTCATCAAGACCATCGCCAACTCCGAGGCCTATCAGCTGAGCTCCACTTACTCCGGCACCTGGAAGCCTGAGTACGAAAAGCTATTCGCCCGTAAGTTCGTCCGCCGTCTCTGGGGCGAAGAGATCCTCGATTCCATCGTGCAAATCTCCAATCTCCCCAACCGCATGAGCCTCGTCCGCGACGATCCGAATCCGCTGCTGTGGGCCATGCAGCTGCCGGAACCCGCTCTTCCCGGCGGCGGAGTCGGCTCCTTCCTCGATAGCTTCATGCGCGGCAATCGGGATTTGGAAGATCGCCGCGCCGATGGCGCAGTCCCCCAAGCTCTCAATCTCATGAACGACACGCTGGTCATGTCCCGCACCAGGGCCAGCGGCACCGGCGCGGCCGCCAGCTTTGCCCGGCAATTGCTCACGAAGTACCCCCAGGCCGGGGTGAACCAGCAACTCATAGCGGACATGTTCCTCGCCGTGCTCTCCCGCCCGGCCACCGACGCCGAAATGTCCACCGCCATGGCCGCCCTCGCCGCCGGCACCACCGCGAATCTCCGCCAGCAGAAAGTGGAGGACCTCCTCTGGGCCCTCTTCAACAAAGTCGACTTCGTCTTCAATTACTAAGTGAGCCCAGGAGACGCCCCATGAACAACAGCCAGTTGCAAAAGTTCCTCGCTCGCCACCCGCACTCGCATCGGTTCTTTTTCGAGCGCCCCCATATCTCCCGCCGCGACCTCTTCCACTGGCTCGGCGCCGGCGTCACCGGTTCCATGCTCGCCACCTCCGCGCACGCCACTGAGGTCCTCTCCGCGACCGGTGCCCAGCCCATCAGCAAGGCCCAGAACGTCATCTTCATCCTCTGCTCCGGCGCCATGAGCCACATCGACACCTTCGACCTCAAGATCACGCCCAGTACGCCGGCCGATCTCATCAAGCCCGCCACCATCAACGGCCTCGAGTGGCCCGCCGGCCTCATGCCCAAGCTCGGCCAGTCGCTCGGCGATCTCGCCCTCGTCCGCTCCGTCCGCAGTTGGGCCCTGCAACACAACCTCGCTCAAACCTGGGCTCAGATTGGCCGCAATCCCACGGCCGCCCTCGGCGACATCGCGCCCAACACCGGCTCCATCGTCGCCATCGAGAAACAGAAGGAGCGCCTCGCCTCCCATGTCTTCCCCATCTTCCTCGGCCTCAACGCCGGCGACATGATCGGCTCCGGCTACCTCAGCTCTCAATACGCGCCGCTCAAAATTTCGCCCTCCACCGCCGGTCTTCCCGACACGAATAACGCCGACGGGCAAACCCGCTTCGAGAACAAGTACGCCCTCATGAAGGCCCTCGACGCGCCACTCCGCGCGGCCTCGCCAGAAAACACCGCCCGTGCCGACTATGCCTCTTTCTACGAATCCGGCAAAGCCATGATGTTCAACACCGCCGTCAACGATGCCTTCCGCTTCACCGCCGAAGAAAGCGCGCTCTATGGCAGCACCGGCTTCGGCAACGCCTGCCTCGTGGCGCAAAAAGTTCTCCGCGCAAATGGCGGCACGCGCTACGTCCAGATCAATTTCGGCGGCTGGGATCATCACCAGGACATCTACGACACGGCCGCCACCAACCGTCTGCCCGCGCTCACCAAACAACTTGACAACGGCCTCTCGACCATGATCGCGGACCTCAAATCTTCCGGCATGCTCGACAAAACGCTGATCGTCCTGATGAGCGAATTCGGCCGCACACCCGGACCCATCACGTCGCAGAATGGCCGCGACCACTACTTACAACAGTTCGCCGTCTTCGCCGGCGCGGGCGTCAAAGGAGGCCGCGCCCTCGGCTCCACAACCGCCGACGGATCCGCCACCGCAACCTACGCCTGGACCCAGGACCGCGACGTCCGCCCCGAAGACATCGAAGCCACCATCTACTCCGCCATGGGCATCGATTGGACCACCATCCGCTACGACGACCCCTTCGG
>JBDTVQ010000408.1:0-6298 GCA_040007195.1 Acidobacteriota bacterium
TCGCGCGTCATCGCCGTGGCAGGCTTCAGGAAGATCTGTTGAATATAGGGCTGCGCCGCGCGCGCCAACCGGCCAATCGCATCGGGCTCAACAGGGGTGTCGCGCCAACCAAGAACCTCGAGCCCTTCCTCCCGGGCAATCCGTTCCAACACGCCCTCGCACGTATAGCGCGGCTTCCGATCCACTGGAAGGAAAACCATTCCGACGCCATACTCACCAGCGTCAGGCAGTGCAAAACCGATGGCAGCACATTCCCGCTTGAAGAAGGCATGGGGGATCTGAATCAGAATTCCCGCGCCATCTCCCGTTTCCGGATCGCAACCGCACGCGCCACGATGCGTCAGGTTGATTAGGATCTCAATCCCTTTGGTAATGATCTCGTGAGACGATTCGTTATTGATGTTGACGACAAAGCCGAGTCCGCAGGCATCCCGTTCCATCTGCGGCAGGTAAAGCCCTTGCGCCTCAGGCAGTCCTGGCTTGGTTGCTGTTGGATGAACATCGCCCACAGAGAGGTGGTGGTCGTGAGAATTGAGTAGAGGAAATTGCTGACTCACGGTATGCCTTTCCATCAGGGAAGATAGGGGCTCGAACTTAGCCCTTCAGTTAGGTTAAAATTATATCCACCAGCACAAGATAAGTCAAACAGCAGTCAATACTATTGCAGTATAAGGCAATCGGATGATAGGATAATCTCGTGGACTTTCATCATTTTCGCTTATTCCGAGACCTTGCGAATGAACGATCCATTTCAAAAGGTGCTGAAACTAATGGTATTAGCCAATCCGCAGCAAGCCAGCACCTCCAGGAACTGGAGCGAACATTAGGCGTAATCCTGGTGGATCGCTCCACAAGGCCCCTCCAACTCACCCAGGCAGGACGCCTCTACTGCGACTTTTGCCAGGACATTCTCCACCGGAAGGACGAGTTCGACGCCGCCATCGAACGGCTGAAGGAGAAGGTCGAGGGCCAGGTTCGAGTGGCTTCCATCTACTCCGTCGGCCTTTCGGAGATGTCGCGCCTCGAGGAGGAATTCACCAAGCGCTTCCCCGATGCGGAACTGGCCGTCACCTACCTGCGTCCGGAGAAAGTCTACGAAGCCATCCTCTCCGACCGTGCCGACCTCGGTCTGGTCAGCTATCCCAATGAGTCACGCGAAATCAGCGCCACCCCCTGGCGGCAGGAGCGCATGGTCGTTGCGGTAGCGCCGTCTCACCCGCTGGCGCAAAAGGTCTGGTTGCAACCGTCGGACCTCAACGGCGCCGACTTTGTGGGCTTTGACGACGATCTGCCCATCGCCGCCCGCATCAAGCAATACCTGGAAGTAGGCAATGCCAAGGTCAACCTCGTGATGCACTTCGACAATATTCAAATGATGAAGGAAGCCGTGGCACTCGGCGAAGGAATCTCCATCCTTCCGGTACGCATCTTGCGTCAGGACGTCGAACTCGGCCGGCTTGTGGCCATTCGTCTCGACAAGCCCGCGCTCTTCCGGCCGCTCGGTATCATTCATCACAGCCGAAAGCGATTCAATCGGGCCGCGGAGAGCTTTCTTGCCCTCTTGCGCGAGGAAGAACCAGCCTAGCCGCACCCTCAAACACTCCTTCGAACACACCAATCGTCTCCGAATCCGTCTTGTTACAATAGCGATATCCCATGAAAGTTCCTGTTTTTCTGCTGATGTGTGCCGCAGTTGTGTCCGCACAGTCCGCCACGCCGCGCGCGGAGGATCTCAGCCCCGAACATGTCGTCGCCGAAGTAAACGGAAAACCCGTCACGCTGGCCGATCTCCGCAAGATCCTCGCCAACGCGCCCGACAACATCCATCAGATCCTCAATGACAACCCAGCGGATTTCCTGGAACGGTATACGATGCTGAGCCAGTTGACCGCCGAAGCGAATAAAGACGGGCTCGACAAGCAATCGCCATACAAGGAACGCCTCGACTGGCAACGCACGACGGTGCTCATGATGGCGCTGCTGGAAGACAAATCCAAGCACGGACCCGTGACGAAAGGTGAGATCGAAGCGGCCTACAAGGCAAACCTCATGCGCTATCGCGTGGCCGAAGTCCTGCCGATCGTCTTTCCGTTCGACAACGCCGGTGGCCCGCTGAAAACCGAAGCTGCGGCGCGAAAACTCGCGCAAGAAGTCTGGCAGCAGATTCATAATGGCGCTCCGTTTGAGGCGGCCATGGAGAAATACTCAGACCCCAACGCCTCGGCCGCGTACAAAAAAGAACATCCCACCATCCTGCCCAACTCGAACATTCCAGAGCCCGTTAAAAAAGCTGTGTTTGCGACGTTGCCCGGCCAGATCACGGATCCTCTCTCCTTCGGCAACGCGGTCTACATTTTCCAAATCGTTTCTCTCAACGCCGCACCTATGGGAGAAGTCTCCGATCTGATCGCTTCCGAAATTCGCGAAAAGCACGTCGATGCCGAGATGAAGCAGCTTAGCGAGGGCGCAAAAGTCGAAGTGAGGCATCCTGTCTATTTCCAGCTACAGGATCCAACCGGCGCCCCCGGGCGCGAGATCCCCTCCGATCTTCGGCCCGAAACCGTAGTCGCAATGGTCAATGGCCGTGCCTACACGTCGACTGAAATGACGAACGTGCTCAATGGCGCGCCGCCCTCCGTACGTCAATCGGCGTCACAGCGCCCGAAAGAATTTCTCGTGCAGTTGGCCATGATGAACCAGCTGGCGCAACAGGCCCGTACGCTCAAGCTCAGCGAACGCCCGCCGGCTTCCGACCGCATGCGCTGGACCGACATGCAGACGCTGATGCAGGCCAAGATTGACGAGACGATGAAGGGCATCTCGAATTCGGCGCAGGAACAAGAGGCCTATTACAAGGACAATCAGAAGCGCTACGCGAGCGCGCGGGTCAAACTCATCTACATATCGTTCAGCCTCGCCCAGCCACCTCCCGGAACCGCAAACCGGCCGCGTACCGAAAAGGAAGCCAAAGCGCGCGCCGATGAGGTACTGGCGAAGTTGAAGGCCGGCACGGACTTCGCCCACCTCGTTCAGGAATACAGCGAAGAGCGCGAGTCCAAAGATAAGAATGGCGACTTCATGCCTATTCTTGCCACCGACTCACGCATTCCGGAAGACATCAAAAAGGCTATCTTCGCCACGGCGCCGGGCGCGGTCACGCCGGCGTTGCAGCAGCCCAACGGATACTACATATTCAGGGTCGAGGAGAGCGGCGTCATCCCCTACGAAAAGATCCGTAACCAGATCTACGAAGAGATGCGCCAGGCAAAGTTCCAGAAATGGTTCGAAAATGTGCGCAATGGCATCAAAGTCAGAATCGTCGACGGCGCTGCCATTCGAGTCGAACTGGTTCGCCCCCTCTAAATCGAAACTTGCCGGCGCGGCTCTGCCTCCGCTCGAAGGCGCGCCGATTCGAATCTCCTACCGCGCTCCCTTGCTCACGCGGGGCGGCGTCATCGTCGCTCGCGATGGACAGGCGATGCACGCGGCGAGCTTTATTCGCCGGCGGTCGATGGTACTCGACGGCGAACTGCGCTCCGACCCAAACGAATGGCGCCGCATTTTCGTCCATGAACTGTTCCACTTTGCGTGGGTCCGGCTGGGGAATCCGGCGCGGGATGGTTGGCGAGAGCTGTTGACCGCGGAGTGCAGGGGCCACGCGCGCGGCGAATTGGGCTGGAGCGCCGAATGGCGGAAGAAAATCCTGACAGAGCGGGATATAGCTGCTGGAAGTCCACGATGGAGAGACTATGCCTGTGAATCCTTCAGCGACACGGCCGCCTGGCTTTACGCCGGCCTCGACGCTCACGATGAATTCACGCTTTCCCGCAGATGGCGGGAACCCCGGCGCCGCTGGTTCATCCAACAATTTGGGGATCGCGCCGTTCCCTTATAGACTAGGGAGAAGGAGACACCTGTTGACGCGAGTACCATTTGCCACAGCACTGGCTTTGACCATACTGGCCGGTTGTTCCTACGCACCGCCCAGCCGCGCCGCCATCAAGCCCGCGGCCAAGCGCAATGCCGCGCCCACCTTCACGGTGAAAGACTCCCAAGGGAAAAGCTTTAACCTTGCCGACTACAAAGGCAAAGTCGTCCTCCTCAACTTCTGGGCCACCTGGTGCGGCCCGTGCAAACTCGAGATCCCGTGGTTTGTCGAATTCGAGAAGAACTACCGCGACAGGGGCTTCGCCGTTTTGGGCATCTCCATGGATGAAGAAGGATGGGAAGTGGTAAAGCCCTACGTGGACCGCACGAAGGTCAACTACCGCATGGCCATCGGCAACGACATGATGGCTCAGCAATACGGTGGCGTCGAATCGCTGCCAACCTCATTCCTGATCGACCGCGACGGCAAGATCGCAGCTGTGCATATTGGATTGGTGGGCAAAGGTGACTATCAGAAAGACATTGAGCAACTTCTTGGTTCGGCCAAACAGAGCGCGTCTAGGCCTCGCATTGCTGTTGTTGCCGCTGCCGCTGTTCCCGCAGTTCAGTAGCATTCTGACCGTTCAGGCGCCGCCTCCGATGTCGATAAAGACGGGCGTCGAAACGCCGGTCAAACTGCACGTAAAGCTGAACACCGGCTACCACGTCAACTCGAACAAACCGGCCGACGAGTACCTGATTCCCTTGAAGCTCACCTGGACCGCCGATCCGCTCAGCGTCGGCTCGGTCTCCTTTCCCGAGCCCAAGATGGAGAAGTATTCCTTCAGCGAAAAGCCGCTGAGCGTGTACACCGGCGACTTCGACATCATCACCAAATTCCAGGCGCCCGCGAACGCTCCCAAGGGCGAGAAAACGATCACCGGCAAACTGCGCTACCAGGCTTGCAGCATGACCGCCTGCTATCCCCCGCGCACAGCCGAAGTGAAAATTATCGTCAACGTCTACTGAGGCCGCGTGCTATCGAAGGCCCCTCTCCGCCGGCTGCTCATCCGGCCCGGCGCGTTGGGCGATTGCATCGTTTCCCTTCCCGCGCTCGAAGCCTTGCGCGCGGCTTACACCGAAGTTTGGACCACCGCGCCGCACGTGCCGCTGATCCGCTTCGCCGACCGCGTCCGCGCCCTTTCCTCCACCGGCCTCGATCTTCTCGAACTCGGGCAAGCTACTCCGGCGCTACTGCGCGAGCTGGCTTCGTTCGACTCCATCGTGAGCTGGTACGGATCTTCGCGCCGCGAATTTCGTGACGCCGTAGCCGGCCTACCCTTTCACTTCTTCCCCGCCCTCCCCAAAGATTCCGCCGTACATGCGACCGAATTTTATGCGCTTCAAGCCGAATCGCTCGGCGGCCATGTAGCCAGCCGCGCTCCTCGCCTTCCCGTTCCTCGCACGGCCTCGATGCCCTACGCCGTCATTCATCCCTACTCCGGAAGTGTGAAAAAGAACTGGCCGCTCGATCGCTACCTCGAACTTGCCGCGCAACTCGACCTGCCCGCCGCCTTCACCGCCGGACCCGAAGAGCCGCTTCCATCCGGCATCCCTATCCGCCGCTTCGACAACCTATGGGAACTTGCCACCTGGCTCGGCAACGCCACTTACTACATCGGCAACGACAGCGGCCCGACGCACCTGGCCGCCGCCGCCGGAACGCCCACAGTTGCCATTTTCGGACCCAGCGAAGCGCGGGTCTGGGCGCCGCACGCCGCGCACGTTGTGGCTTCCAGTTCACCGGGAGAATGGCCCAACGTGGCTGATGTGCTGGCCGCTCTTGTAGAATTGCGTCGATGCAACGTAGAGAACTCCTCCTCGGCTCCGCCGGCGCCGGGCTAGCCATCCGCGCCCTCGCCGCGTCCACCACTATCCGTACCCTCGCCGGCACCGGCACCGCAGGCTACACGAACGACGGAGGCCAAGCCGGCTCCGCGCAGATCAATAATCCATATGGGCTCACCACCGGCCCCGACGGCGCGCTCTACGTCTGCGAAATTGGCAACCATGCCATTCGCCGCATTGACCTCAAGGCGGGAACCATTTCCACAGTCGCCGGCACAGGCAAGAAAGGCTATGCGGGCGACGGCGGACCGGCGTCACAGGCCGTTTGCAACGAGCCATATGAAGTCCGCTTCGACCGCGCTGGCAACATGTTTTGGGTAGAAATGCCCAATCACATTGTTCGCCGCATGGACAAGGCCACCAAGATCGTCACCACCGTTGCGGGCACGGGCGCCGCTGGCTTTTCCGGCGACGGCGGACCGGCGGTGAAAGCGCAACTCGCCCAGCCCCACTCCATTGCATTCGATCCCGCCGGACGCATGATGATCTGCGACATCCGCAACCATCGCGTGCGCCGCATCGA
>JBDTVQ010000409.1:0-6295 GCA_040007195.1 Acidobacteriota bacterium
ATCATGCACGACTCCCGCCGCCAATTCCTCGGCACCGTGGCCACCGGCCTCGCCACCTCCCTCGCCCCCGAACGCGTCCTCGGCGCCAATGAGCGCATCCGCCTCGGCATCATCGGCCCCGGCGCGCGCGGCACCGAAATCGCCCGCGAAGCCCTCCAGTGCCCCAACACCGAATTCGTCGCCGTCGCCGACATCTACACCCGCCGCCTCGAAGAGGCCAAACAGTGGGCCCCCAACGCCAAAACCTACCTCAACTACCGCGACCTTCTCGAGAACAAAGACGTCGACGCCGTCCTCATCGCCACCCCCCAGCACCTCCACTGCGAACACTTCACCGCCGCCCTCGAAGCCGGCAAACACGTCTACCAGGAAAAGACCATGGCCTTCACGGTCGACCATGCCAAACGCATGCGCGCGGCCTTTCAGAAGACTTCCAAACAGGTCGTCCAGGTCGGCCACCAGTCCTGCTCCTTCGGCATGGTTAAGGACGCTGAAGCCTTCACCCAGTCCGGCAAACTGGGTAAAGTCACCGCCATCCACTCGCACATGTACCGCAATACGCCCCACGGCAAAGCGCAGTGGTCCCGCCCCACCTACCCCGACATGACCGCCGAAAACATCCTCTGGGACAGCTTCCTGGGCGACGCCTCCAAAGTCCCCTTCGACGCCAACCGCTACATCAACTGGCGCTTCTTCTGGGACTACTCCGGCGGCAACGTCTACGAGAACATGTGCCACCAGGCAGCCTTCTGGTATCGCGTCATGAACCTCCAGATCCCAAAGGCCGTCACCATGGTCGGCGGCGTCTACCTCTGGAAGGATGGCCGCGAAGTCCCCGACACCATGAACGTCTCCATGGAACTCCCCGAAGAGATCCTCTTTACATGGGACTCCGGCTTCGGCAACAACCAGCTCGGCTCCGATGAAGCCATCCTCGGCACCGACGGCACCGTCCTCAAAGGCCAGCGCGTCGAATTCATCCCGCAAAAGGTGAATGCCCCCGACGCCAAGCCCGCCACCGGCTCCACGCCCAACGTCCCCCGCGCCCACATGCAGAATTTCCTCGACTCCGTCCGCGGCACGGCCAAACCCAACTGCCCCTTCGAAATCGGCTTCCGCGTCTCCATCCTCTGCCGCATGGCCGTCGAAAGCTATCGCCAAGGCCGCACCATGCGCTGGGACCCCGTCCGCGAGGAAATCCTCTAGGGGCGCAGCCTCGTGTCCACAGAGCCGCCCGCGTCGCCCGCCTCCAGCCCCACCGCTCCTTCTCGCGCCTTGGCCGCGTCAAAAGCGACAGAGTCGCTGCGCTCCCTCGCCCGCGCCGCCACCCAAATCGAGAACCGCACCCCCGGAGCCCGCGCGCTCCTCAAGGAACTCTTCCCCCAAACCGGCCGTGCCCTCGTCGTCGGACTCACTGGCCCCCCCGGCGCTGGCAAAAGCACCCTCGCCGCCGCCCTCATCACCCATTGGCGCGCCCACGACAAGCGCGTCGCCGTCCTCGCCGTCGACCCCACCAGCCCCTTCACCGGCGGAGCCATCCTCGGCGACCGCATCCGCATGATGCAACACCACGCCGACCCCGGCGTCTTCATCCGCTCCATGGCTACCCGGGGACGCTTAGGTGGCATCGCCGCCGCCACCTCCGACCTGTCGCTGCTCTGCGACGCCGCCGGCTACGACATCGTGCTCATTGAAACCGTCGGTGTCGGCCAGGACGAAATCGACATCGCCCGCCTCGCCGGAGTCACCGTCGTCGTCTTAGTCCCCGGCATGGGCGACAGCATCCAGGCCATCAAGTCCGGCATCCTCGAAGTCGCCGACATCTACGCCATCAATAAATCCGACCGCGACGGCGCCACCCAACTCGAACAGGAACTCCACTCCGAAGCCCCTCACGTCCCCATCGTCCGCACCGTCGCCTCCGATTCCCAAGGCATCCCCGCCCTCGCCGCAGCCATCGAATCCCACCGCCCCACCGAATCCCGCCGCATCTCCCTCTGGCGCCACCGCCTCCGCGAAATGCTCCTCGATCAACTCGCCGCCCGCATCGACGAAGTCCAACTCCAATCCGCCGCCGAAGCCGTCGCCCTCCACCACGCCGACCCCTACACCTTCATCGACGAGTGGACCCCAATCGAGAAGCCGTCCTAGTTCTCCGACATTCCCAAAAACCAGCGCATGCTAGCTGGCCTCGAACGCCCCGATGCTATACTCCACGCAAATGCACGGAGGGATTCCCTGAACCCGCTCGAACAGTACCGCCAGCGCGGCTTCCTCGCCCAATCCTCGCCGCTCGCTGACCCATCCGTCCTGCCCGCCTTGCTCGCCGACGAACCCCTCTTCACCCGCGAACTCGCGTCCTTCCAGTCAGGAGGCCGCCACGCCGTGCCCTACCTCCTCACCGATGCCATCCACCGCGTCGCGCAAGACCCCGCCCTCCTCTCCTCCGTCGAAGCTCTCCTCGGCACCCGCGAATGGGTCATGTGGGGCCCCAACATCCGCCGCGCCACACCAAATCAGGCCAACCTCTGGCACGTCGATCTCGAAAGCCTCCTCTGGCCCACCATCACAGTCGCCATCGGCCTCGCCGGCTGCACCCCGCAATCGGCCACCTGGTGCATCCCCGGCACCCATCTCCGCCAACAGGCGCCCCCGCTCACCGAAGCCGCCGTCCTCTCCCACGGCCCCCCCGAACAGATCTCGGACTTCGCCAATGGCCGCTTCTACGTGTTCGACGCCCGCGTCTGGCACCGGGGCGATCCCGCCTTCTCCCGCGACCGCGTCGTGCTTTTCCTCCACTACCAGCGAGCCGCCGACCCGCGAATCCCCCTCATGGACGACTACGTCCTCCAAACCTGGAAGCCCGAACCCGCGCCCTACTTCACGCCCATCGACAGCGCCCGTGTGCCCACCGTCCTGGCGGCTCAGCCATGGAAGCATCGAATCTCTCGCTGGATATCGAGGGTGCGCCGCCAATGATCAGCTGCATCATGGCCGCCCACAACGCCGCCCCAACCATCGCCGCCTCCATCGAGTCCGCCCTCCGGCAAACACACCGCGATCTTGAGCTGATCATCGTCGACGATGGCTCCACAGACGAAACACCTGCCATCCTCACCGCTGTAGCAGACCCGCGCGTGGTCGTCCTCACCCAGCCCTGCCACGGCCCATCGGCCGCTCGCAATCGTGCCATCGTCCGCGCCCGCGGTGAATTCGTAGCGGTAATTGATGCCGACGACATCTGGCTGCCGCACAAACTCGAAATGCAACTCCACGCTCTCGAGCGCTTCCCCGCCGCCGCCGTCGCCTACGGCTGGACCGATTTCGTCGACGAGGAGTTGCGTCCCCTCTATCCCGACGAACGAGCCACCACGGAAGGCAGTGTGCACGAAGCGCTCCTCCGCCTGAACTTCATCAGTTGCGGCTCGAATACCCTCATGCGGCGTGCCGCGCTCGACGCCGCCGGAGGCTTCGACGAGTCGCTCCAGGCCGCCGAAGATTGGGAATTGCACACGCGCCTCGCCGCCGGCCACCCCTTCGCTGCCGTGCCCGCCGTTGTGGTCTTATACCGCCGCTCGCCACGCTCTCTCAGCAGCCGCTTTTGGCTCATGGAACGGAACTTCCTCTCGGCCAGCCGCAAGATATTCGCCGCTGCCCCGCCACACGCCCGTCCTCTCGAATCTCAAGCCAGGGCGTCGTTCTATCGCTACCTGCTTTTGCGAGCCGCGCAAAGCACGAGCACCGCCGGTAAGTGGAAAGCTGTACCCCGATTTGCTGCGCTCGCCGCCTGGCACGACCCCTTGGGACTCCTGCGAGCTTCCTGGCAGATCTTAACCCGCTGACGGCGCCAACAGCCCCGAAATCCATTGCCGCCCCACCGGTATTTATTTCTACTTACTCTTCAATAACTTCCCGCCATCCTCATCCTGTCCAGCACACCTCCGTACCATGCTCAAGGCGGGAGGCAAGGTTCTCCCTACTAATATGCAAGCCGGATTCGCACCTAACACCCCAATCGACGACGCCGTCGCGCGCCTCACCCGCCAATACAAGGCCGAAGGCGACATCGAACTCATGTTCATTCGCCAGATCGCCGCCGCGCAGGTCACTTACGAATCGCTCCAACGCGCCATCGACACCCTCCTTGCCGCGGCCGACCTCAACGACCTCCGCATCGACCGCCTCTCCCGCGCCAAAGCCCGCGAACAGCGCCAGCAAACAACTGCCCTGAAGGAATTGAAAGACCTCCAGCAGCGCCGCAACGCCATCGAACGCTTCCCCACGCAAACACAAGACTTTCCGCCCCTCGCCAACCACGCCGACTTCATCGGCCTCCCGTCGAAAATCAAACCCCTCCTCGGTTTCCGTAAAAGGAACTATCCAGATCCCGCCACGCTCGACGCCTTGCTCAAAGACCTAAACCAGCCAATCCGCAGGCCATGAACGCAACGTTCGCGTTATCTGCGTGAATCTGAGTCCATCTGCGGCTAATTATTCTGACGCGACTCCTAATACAGTGACAACTCGACCGGAGCACCCACCCCCACTCCCAGTATCTTGGCGGCCGAACCCTGATTCGCAACAACTTCAAGATATCCGGAACTCCCCACAATCACCGCCGTCTCCCCAATCCCGCCCTCTGAATAGTGCCGGATCAGCCGCTCCACCCGCACCACGCCCGGTATCATCACAAACGGCCTCTCTAACACCGCCGGAAACTCACTTACTAACAAATTAGTAATCAAATTCCCAAACCGGTCGATCCGCAGCACCGTCCCCTGCCACACCCGATGTCCCGTCCGCACAGGCTTCTCCGCCTGAGGCCGCAAATAGTCCTCAATCACCGGACCCACCTGCGCCGCCTTCACGCCCTTCGCCAAATGCGCCGCCACCGGAGCGAACACGTCCCGCCCATGAAACGTCGCGCTCATCTGTTTCCCGAATAGCTTCTGATTGGTGATGTGCCGCACCTTCGGCTTGGCCGCGGCCTTCGCCCCGCCATACACTAGCGCCAGCACCCCATTGTCCGGCCCCACAAAATAATGCCCCCCGGCTTCCACCAGAATCGGCCGCCGCTCGCTGCCCACCCCCGGATCCACCACCACCACATGCACCGTCTTCTTCGGAAAATAGGACCAGGCTTCGCTCACCTGGAACGCCCCTTCGTTCACTGCAAACGGAGGCACATCGTGTGTGATATCCACCACCGTCGCCCGTGGCGCCAGTGACAAGATCACCCCTTTCATGACCCCAACGTAGTGGTCCGTTAGTCCAAAGTCCGTAGTGAGCGTGATGATGGGCATTACAATAAAAGAAGGCCTGCGAGTGAACCGGTATTATTTCGATCATAACGCGACCACTCCCATCGCACCCGAAGTGCGCGAGGCCGTTTTGCGCGCGCTCGACGGCGCTTGGGCCAATCCCTCTTCCATCCATCAGGACGGCCAGCGCGCCCGCCAACTCTACGAACAAGCCCGCGCTCAAGTCGCCGCTTTCCTCGGCTGCGGACCCAAGGACCTCGTCTTCACCAGCGGTGGTACTGAGGCGGCCAACCTCGCCATCTTCGGCGCGGTCCGCCACGATCCCCGCCCGCGCAAGCACATCCTCACCACCGCCATCGAACACCCCGCCGTGCTCGAAACCTGCGCCCAGCTTGAGCGCGAAGGCGTCGCCGTCACCTACCTTCAGCCCAACCGTCACGGCGTAATCGACCCCGATATCTTCCGCCGCCAGCTCCGCCCCGAAACCGTTCTCGCCAGCGTCATGCACGCCAACAACGAGACCGGAGCCGTGCAGGACATCGCCGCCTTCGCCGCCATCGCCCGCGAAGCCGGCGTGCTCTTCCACTCCGACGGTGTTCAGGCCGCCGGCAAGCTCACCTTCTCGCCCGCGTCCGCCAACATCGACCTCTATTCCATCAGTGCGCACAAGCTCAATGCCCCTAAGGGCTGCGGCGCGCTCTACGTTCGCTCCGGCGTCAAACTCGCCCCCATGCTCTACGGTGGACGCCAGGAACGTAGCCGCCGCGCCGGAACCGAGTCCGTCACCCTCGCCGCCGCCATGGGTGCGGCCGTCACACTTGATCGCCCCAATCTCGCTCCCCTCCGTGACCGCCTCGAACAGGGCATCCTCGACCGCGTCCCCGACACACGCGTCAACGCCCAGCCCGGAACCGCCAACGGCGCACGCCTCTCCAACGCTGAGTCCGGCACCGCCCCCCTCGCCCAGCCCACCCGCCTTCCCAACACCACCAACATCCGCTTCGACGGCATCTCCGCCGAATCCCTCGTCATCG
>JBDTVQ010000410.1:0-6258 GCA_040007195.1 Acidobacteriota bacterium
GGGTGCGCGCAGAGGCCACGGTTACGTTTGCGGCGCCCAAGGTGGAGCACTACCTAAGCGCCGAAGCAGATCGAGTGGGCCGGTTGGTCGTCGCCCCCATCGGCATTCCCGCGCGACTTCTCGATGGAGAGCCGGAACACTGGCTCAACGTCACAGAGCCGCGCGAGGTGGGCGCATTGCTGCAACCGCGGATGCGGGAAGGCCACAAGGGAACCTACGGACATGCGTTGATTGTGGGCGGCGCGGCGGGAAAGTCGGGCGCCGCAGCGATGGCGGGTCTGGCGGCATTGCGCGCGGGCGCGGGACTGGTGACCGTGGCCTGCGACGATTCCTCACGCATGGCGCCGGAGCTGATGACGGCGCCGCTCAGCGACCCTCCGGTTGCGGGAAAAACGGTTCTTGCCGTAGGGCCAGGGTTGGGAACGGAAGCGGGCGTGGCGGCACTGCTCAAGCGTTTATTGGCGAAGGACTGCCTGCGCGTGCTGGATGCCGATGCACTGAACATTGCCGCCCGCGAAGGGTTAGGCCTGGCGGGCTGTATCGTGACACCGCATCCGGGTGAAATGGGCCGGTTGACGGGCAAGCCGGCGGCTGAGATTCAGAGCAACCGTTTGGAAATTGCACGCGCGTTCGCCATGGAACGGCGCTGTACGCTGGTGTTGAAGGGCCATCGTACATTGATTGCCTTCGAGGATGGAACGGTATGGATCAATCCCACGGGAAATCCTGGGATGGCGACAGGGGGCACGGGCGACGTGCTCACGGGAATGATTGCGGGATTGCTCGCGCAGTTTCCGGAGCGCACGCGCGAGGCCGTGATTGCCGCGGTGTGGCTGCATGGGCGGGCAGGCGACCACGCGGCGGAGGAGTTGGGCGAGCAGTCCGTGATCGCTACTGATCTATTACAGTTCCTGCCGCGGGCAATGGCCGATGCGAGAGTTTAAGACTCATTCGTCCGAAGAGACAATCGCGCTGGGCGAACGTTTGGCCGGCGAGTTGCCTCGAAGCGGCGTCGTGCTCCTAATCGGAAACCTCGGCGCGGGAAAGACCACGCTGACAAAGGGCATCGCTCTGGGCCGAGGCGTGGCACAGCCCGATGAGGTGTCGAGTCCTACATTCACACTCATCCACGAATATGGGAATCCGGTGCGGCTGTATCACATCGATCTCTACCGCATCGAAGAGGCGGCTGGATTGGCGACACTCGAACTCGACGACCTCATGGACAGGGACGCGCTGGTGTTGATCGAATGGGGCGAGCGCTTTACCGAACGCATGCCCCGCACGCGCACGGAGATTCGCATCACTCGAACCGGCGAGGACGAGCGAACGATCGAAGTTTCCGAAGTGAGTTAAGCCAGCCGCTTGGCGAAGGCTTCGTAGCTGCCCGGTGCCCGGTTGTTCAACCAAGTGATGTAGCGCTTGGAGACTTCTTCCAGGTTGTGGAAGGCGAACGGGTCGGAATTCGCCTGGCGGATCTCCGGAATCAGCTTGCCCAGGCGGACATAGCAGATCAGCAACTCACGGTTACTCTCGAAGAACAAGTCCTCTTTCAACACTCCACCGACGATAAACGAAGCAACCATGTCCCAGTAGCTGACGACCATCCGGTACTTGGCGTTGTCGGCCGAGCCGAATGGGAACTTCTCCATGAGTTCGGCATAACTCTGCGCGCGGCAATTGGCGACGAACCAAGCGCGTGCGTCACGCAGCTTTTCCTCACGGCGCATGTCATAGAGCCGGAGGAGGAGGTTCACGTCGTCGTACGTCGCCTGTGGGCGAGAAGGAGGCATAGGGACAGTTTACCGCTTGCCGCTAGCCAATCGCTTCCAAAACCCAACCGATTCGGGCGGGATGCCCAGGCGGTCGAGAATCGGTTGCGCGCCGGCATTGTCGAGGGGACGCGCCTGGGCGAGCGCGTCGTCGGCTTCGCGGATGCAGCAGGCGCGATGGACTTCGAACCATGACTCCTCGAGCTTGCGCTCGAACAGGGTGCGGTGCTGCCAGGAGTTGCGGCCGTCCATCACGTCGAAGAAATCACGATAGGCCAGCTGTGTTTCGGGCACCTGCTGCTCAACCTCTGCGCCCAGCGCGCGGCCGTGTGCGGCCAGGATGCCTGTCGACCAGTCGTCGAGCTTGGAGCGAAGCAGTTCATCCGTGCGGACACGCAATTTGGCCGCCGTTTCGGGCGACATGCGCATGATGCGCGCGGCCTCCGTGGTGGGATAACCAAAAGATTCGAACCATGCCGTCTGGCGCTCGATGGCAGTGAGCGGAGCGAGCGCTTCTTGCACAAGCGAAAGATCTGGCGAGATGCCTTGCACGGGCTTGGCTGTGAGTTCGAGAACCAGCGGGCGGAGGGCGTCGACAAACTCGCGCTGGGTCATCGGCTGCATTTGGTGCAGTGGGCTGGCGGGCGCGCGAAGGCGCTCAATCAATTCGAAAACGTGTTCATCGCCGCCTCCATAGTGCGAAAAAATGCGGCGCAGCGCGGCCACGAAGGTGCGTGCAAAGTAGCGCCAGCCTTCCCGTTTGCCCTGGCGGCAATCGACAATCATGTCAAAGCAGGTGTAAATGGCCAATAGAGTCGGTTCCTTGTTCATTGTAGTTGCGATATGCTCACCGCATCATGAATCGCCGATCGTTTTTGTCCGCATCCAGCGCCTCGATGGCCGCTGCCGCACCCTATTTCGACCCCGAAAATCGCGTGCGCGGCGCAAATGACCGTGTTCAGTTGGGTTTGATCGGCTGCGGAGGAAGGGGCCGCTACGTGGGCGGATTCATGAAGGAGACGCCGAACACGGAGTTCACCGCGTTGGCCGATGTTTCGTTAGCGCTGGCCAACCGCGCCAAGGGTTGGAGTGGGCGCGCGGACGCACGGGTTTTTCAGGATTTTCGCAAGCTGCTGGAGTTGAAAGATGTGGACGCCGTGCTGGTGGCGACGCCCGACCACTGGCATTGTCTGGCGATGATTCACTCCGTGGAGGCGGGCAAGGATGTGTACACCGAAAAGCCGTTCTCGCACAACATCAAAGAGGGACGGGCGATGGTGGAGGCGGCGGCGAAGTCGGGGCGGGTAGTATGCGCGGGAACGCAGCAGCGGTCGGCCGATCATTTCCCTGTGGTCGCGAAGATGATTCAGGACGGTGCAATCGGCAAAGTAAGCTATGTGCGCGTGTGGAACTTCATCAACCGGTGGCCCAAAGGCGTGGGAAAGCTGACGCCCATGGCGACGCCGAGTGACCTCGATTGGGATATGTATTGTGGACCCGCGCCACTGGTGCCCTACGCGCCTCAGCGGCACATTGCGACCTACCGTTGGTTCTTCGATTATTCGGGTGGATGGATCACCGACTATGGCGCACACCGGTTCGACACGGTGCACCAGATTATGGGTGTCGATGCACCGTTGGCGGTGTCGGCGACCGGCGGACGGTTCAACCTGAAGGATGACTCCGACATTCCCGACGTACTGCAGGTGACCTACGACTATCCCGAATTTGTGTTGACGTATGAAGCGGTGTTGACCAACGGGCACGGGCTTGGCGGGCGGCAGGCTGGCATGCGGTATTACAACGCCACGGGCGAGATGGATCGGCCGAACGGGATGGCATTCTACGGCACGCTGGGGACGATCTTCGCGGACCGCATCGGATACGAGGTGTACCCCGAGAAGGGCGGACCCGAGCGCGTGTGGAAAAACACGACCGATTCAACGCGTGTGCATGCGCAGCATTTTGTGGATTGCGTTCGGACGCGAAAGACGCCCCGGGCGACGGCGCTCATCGGGCACCGGTCGAACATTGTGCCGCTGCTGGGGAACATCGCCTATAAAACGAAGTTGAAATTGAAATGGGACGCGGCGAAGGAAGCGTTCATCGATGCGCCGAAGGAAGCGACGATGCTGCTGGGGCGGAAGGCGCGGAAGCCCTGGGACCGGGTGACGGTGTAACGGCCGCTATTTGAGGCGAGGGTCGAATTGAAATGCGGTTGGCGACAGGAATTCGACCGAGCCGAATTCGGGGTGGTGCGGATTGAGCAGGTAGATTCGTTCAGACGCAATGATGGTGGAAGGCACGGAAAGGACCGCCGCCTCGCGTGTTTTTGCCCAACGGCGGCCAACTGCCTGAGTCCAGGCGGAAGCAGTGGGGGATTCCCAATCGGGACTGAGGTCGGCTACCTCCAGCGAACGAATCGTTACCGGAGTGGGAATGCGGATCTCGGACAGAACGAAGCCGCGCGGCAGGACTGAATAGTGCACGAGCACTTCGAGAGCGGCGAGCGAGGCCGTTGCGGCAGCGTAGATGACCTCGACGCCTTTCGGATTCCAGCGGCCTCCGTAGAGAGCCGCACCGATGCCGGAGTTTTGTGGGTATTTACTGGAAGCAAGCCGGAAGCACCGAGTCACAGGACCCCGTGTTCCAACCTTCCGAGAACCTGCACAACGGATTCGCGGCCCTTGCGCGTGGCCAGAAGCGAAACCGGCGTCGCGTAGTCCAGCGCACGGACAGGAGTTCCCATCCAGCGCATGGCTTCGGCTTTCCCACCTATGACCTCGACTGCACACGCAAGGACAGAAGCTTCGCTGAGTGCGGGGTTGGGAAGTTTGAGGTTAACAGTCCCCACGGACGACGTCCGGGCTTTCGTATTTCGAATTGCGCCGCTCATACTCGTCTGCGTTCATGATAGCGCCGTCCGTGGGGGCAATCTGCGATTTAGCGTTGAATGCGCGCCGAGCCGCCTTTGGCGAAGGCGCGAACCTGGTCGAGCGACGCCATGGTGGTGTCGCCAGGGAAGGTGGTGAGCAAGGCGCCATGGGCCCAGCCGAGGTTCACAGCCTCCTGTGGGGTTTCGCCATTGAGCAGTCCGTAGACGAAGCCGGCGGCAAAGCCGTCGCCGCCTCCGACGCGGTCAAGTACGTCGAGTTCGGCGGTGGGCGCCTGGAAGGTTTTGCCATCGATCCAGGCGACGGCGCTCCAGGAGTGGCGGTTCGTCGAATGCACTTCGCGCAGCGTGGTGGCGACGATTTTCACCTTGGGGTGCTTCTTCACCACTTGATCGATCATGCCGAAGAAGGTGCTGGGATCGAGCTTCGATTTGGCGGCGACTTCGGGGCCGGGAATGCCGAGTCCCAACTGCAGATCCTCTTCATTACCGACGAGTACGTCGACGTTGTCCACAATACGGGCGATCACTTCGACGGCCTTCTTTTCGCCGCCCCAGATATTCCAGAGTTTGGCGCGAAAGTTGAGGTCGAAACTGACAACGGCGCCGGCCTTCTTAGCGGCTTGCATGCCCTCGATGATCACGTCGGAGGTCGTCTCCGAGAGGGCCGCGAAGATGCCACCCGAGTGGAACCAGCGAATTCCGCCGGCGAAGATCTGATCCCAATCGAAGTCGCCGGCTTTGAGCTGCGCAGCGGCTTCGTTCGAGCGGTTGTAGAAAACCACGGGCCCGCGGACGCCGTGGCCGCGGTCCGAGTAAACGGTCGCCATATTCGGACCATTTACTCCGTTGTGCTTAAAGCGCTTGTAAAAAGCCCGCACACCCATACCCTTCACGCGTTCGGCAATCAGTTCGCCGATGGGGTAATCGACCATGGCGCTGACGATACCGGTGTTGAGGCCAAAACAGTCGGCGAGATTGGCCGCGGCGTTGAACTCACCGCCGCTGACGTGGATCTCGCAAGTGGTCGCCTTGCGGAACGGAATGATGCCCGGGTCCAGACGATGGATGAGGGCGCCGACGGCGGCGAAGTCGAGGGCGCCGTCCTTACGAATGTTCAAACCATAGCTCATGTCGAGGGTCTCCAGAAATGTGTGGCGTTTAGACGTTGTAGGTGCTCGAGGACACGCGGCCGCCACGGCCCGTCCAATTGGTGTGGAAGAATTCACCACGCGGTTTGTCGACGCGTTCGTAGGTGTGCGCGCCAAAGTAGTCGCGCTGCGCCTGGAGCAGGTTCGCCGGCAGGCGTCCCGTGCGGTAGCCATCGAAGAACGACAGCGCGGTGCCGAAGGCGGGAGTGGGAACGCCGAACTCGATGGACTTCACGATGGCGCTACGCCAAGAGGCCTGGTACTTGAGCAGCGTTTCGGCGAAGAAACCGTTCAACAGGAGGTTGGTGAGCATAGGGTTCTCGTCATAGGCCTCTTTGATTTTGCCGAGGAAGCGGCTGCGAATGATACAGCCACCGCGCCACATCAGCGCGATGCCGCCGAAGTTGAGATTCCACTTCATCTCTTTCGCCGCTTCGCGAAG
>JBDTVQ010000411.1:0-6244 GCA_040007195.1 Acidobacteriota bacterium
GTGTCCAGTGGGCAAACTCACCGGCGGGACAGACGTTAACTGCTGCAGTCCTGACTTTGCCTTCCGGCCGCTCTCGGAATCGGGAGCCGCCACGATTGCTCTACTCCAATACTCGCGGGCCAAACCGTCTTTACCGAGGTTCCCGTATATGGCGCCAATGTTATAAAGCGCATCGACATTCTTGGGGTCGATTTTCAAAATTTCGTTGGTCTCCTGGATTGCCCCGTCGATGTCCTTGGACTCAAACAGCAGCTTGCCGAGCTCCAGCCGGGCCTCGACGTTCTTCGGTTCCGCCTTCACTGCCGCCCTGAGGTGAGCAGTCGCCTGTGCTGTTTCTCCTGCTTTGTGTTTCAACTCCGCCAACCGCAGGAGGATCGGCACATGATCGGGGCTTTTCTGGAGCGATTCTTCGAGCGAGGCCAACTCGTGCGCGCTGTTTTCCGGCGCACTGGCGGGCATGGATGAGGGAGCCGTAGGCTCCTTCGCACCCTTCGGTTTTGCGATTAGGTAGACCAACCCAGCGACGATGACGAAAAGCGTCGTGGCGGTTAGTATTCGATTGCGTGTGGTCATAAGGTGAGAGCCTTCTCTACAATTTCAATTCCGGTCTTCTGGAGAAAGTTGTCGGGGGATTCGCCTCCAATCATTACGAAGACGAACTCGTTGGGAAGTTCCTTCCGCTGGCCGCCCGCATCAATCACGACCGAATGTGGCAGCACTTCCACGACTTGCGAACGGCGCAAGACGGACAGACGGCCTGAGGCTTCAGCCTCCTTGAGCATCTCCAGGTTGCGCGCGCGAAGGCGCGAGAAATCGTCGCTCCGGTAGCTCAGCGTGACGCGGTTCTTCCCGCCTTTGCTCGTACCCAGCGCCGCTTCGACCGCTGAATCGCCACCACCGACGATCAGAATGTCGTTACCGGAGTAAGTCTCGGCTTCAATCAGTCGATAGGCGACCTTGCTGGAGTCCTCGCCCGGTACACCCAGGCGGCGTGGGGTTCCGCGTTTTCCCAGGGCGAGAACGACGTGGCGCGCAAGATAGCGATCCTTCACTGTCTCCACCTGAAGCACCTCAGCATCACGGCGAATGCCGACAACGCCTTCCTGGGTTCGCACACGTACTCCGGTGTTGGCAAGAATGGTTTCCCACACGGAAAGCAGGCTTTCCTTGGTCCCATCTCCGACATAGAGAGTGCCATACAGGGGAATCTCGATCGGCTCGGCCATCAGGAACTTGTGCCGTGGGTAGTTGCGGATGGTGGCGGCCGTCTCACCCTGCTCCAGGGTCAGATAGTGTAGGCCATACTGGTGCGCGGTGAGAGAGGCGCTCAATCCCGCTGGGCCAGCGCCCACGATGATGACGTCGTAGGGCTGTGATTGAGACGGATCGGCGGCCTGAATCGCACCATGCTCGTCACGCGGCGGGTGCCAGCCGCCAGACTCCTCCAGCCGCTTGCGGACATGGTCGATCACCATCCGGCCTTCGTTGATCGCTGTTTTGATCAGTCCCATTCCGCCGAGTTCCCCAACGATGAAGATGCCTTTGATATTGGTCTCGAAAACTTCATTCACGCTGGGGACGCGGACCGTCTGCAAGACATTCCCAAAGGCGAGTGAGAGTGCCGAAGTGGGGCAGGCGGTGATGCACTTGGCGTGACCTACACACCGTTCCGCATGGGCAAGAATAGCCTTACCGTTCATCAGTTCGAGCGTCCCGGTTTCCGGGCATGCGTCCACGCATCCACCGCAACCGATACACAGAGAAGCGTTGATCACCGGTCGAGGTTTCCCCTTTTCCGCGGGAACTTCCGTGCCGGTCTTTACTTGAGCCCGATGCACATTCCACATGGCCATCGGTGCGCCGCAGGCAGAACAGAACGCCGAGCCTTCGGGGACAGGCCGGCTGCAGCGCGGGCACGGCGCGGACTTGACGGGCGCCGCTGCCTTTGGCGGAGGATTTCGCTTAGCCGCCGTGATCTGCTTCAGATACCGCCGGACGAAGAAGAACGTAACGGCCGAAGCGATGAGAACGGATACGAGTGTGTCCATCGACGCCTAATAGTAGCCGAACAACATAGCCACTGTAATGTGGACCACAACCAGCACCAGGAAGGAATAGCTGAACGGGCGGTGGACGACGTGCCACAGATGAAAGAGTTCGTGGAGGCGCCCCAGGAAGAGCATCTTGGTAGACAGCCAGGATTGCATGCGAATGGCCCCCACCGCCTCTTCGAGATCACGGTTTCCCGAAGGAAGCCAACCTCCGAGCGTGAAAATCGCGCGGGCCGGCGTGATGAACTTCCGCCGCAGGGAAGCCGTGCGCATCCAGCGCGAGAAGTCGAGCTTGACGATGGTCCATAGCGCGCCCATGAGCGAGAGTGAATCAACCGCCTCCCGCGACGGTAACTGAAGGAATCGCTCCATTTCCTCCGGTGGAACCATGTGTTGCCGCTGCAGGTCCTCAGTCAAACGGGCCAGAAGGCCCTCAGCTTCACGGAACGTCAGTTCGGCAGCAGAGATGCTGCGCGGGATCTGCGAATACAGGTAACGCCCCACTATCCCGCTTGCGGCAACGGCCATCATGATCCAGTAGGCAAGTCCCGCTAGGCCGCTGAGCTTGAACGAGGAGTGCAAGGTGATGACGATCGGTGCGCTGACGCCGAAGAGGATGTGGAAATCCAGCCATTGCTTTGTCTTCCCGATCTTGCTCAGCCATTTCCAGCGCTTCCGAATGGCATAGAGAAACAGGAAGCTGAACAAGGCAACTCCGAGAATGCCCAGTTTCAGCCCAATCGTTCCGCTGGGCCGGAGTTGCGCGTGATAGGGCGAGTGAGCCCGCTCTGCGAGATTAAGCATGTAATACGGCAGGCCGTAGCTGAGCACTCCGACTAGAAACACAGTGGCGATCAACCAGCTAAGCCGAAGCTTGAGTTTGTGCCGCGCATCGGCGGTGAGACCGAGAGCGCTCGATGCGCCATGGAGTGCAGTCGTGGTCTGGGTGGTGGACATATTCCTACTTCGGGGCCTCTACCTTTACGTCCGTATCGACGACGAATTCTCGGTACCGCGTGAACTGGTGCTGGTTCTGCCAGCGCTGGCGCAAGGTAGCAGCTTCAATCAACGCCGTCGCTGGCAGCCATGGCGATTCACCGCCGCCTCGCAACGCCACTGGGCTGTAGCGAACGTCACTTGTGAGACGTTCCATTCCGACGTCAGTCATCGGTCCCCTGAGCGCCGCCTGGATTCTGGCCACGGAATAACTCTCGGCATCGATCCAAGCGATACCCTGCCATTCGATCGGATAGGTTCTGCTGCGCAGTTGGAGGACGGAGGGAGTGCGCCGGCCGGCGATGTGCGTAAAGGCGAACTTCAAATAGCGCCGCCCGCCCAACTCCTCGTCGAGCATCTGGCGGAATTCGAAGCTGGGCTGGAAGATGGGGTGGAAGATGAGCAGCAGCGTGGAGAAACCGCTTGTAGTGAGCAGTGCGCGATCAGTTTCCTTGCCCGGCTTGCCCTGCAGCACGCGAGATTCCTCCACCATCAAGTCATCACCATTCATCTGGAGCAGGATGAGATAGTCGAAAGTCGAAGTCTTCTGCACGATCGCCTTGCCGCTTTGCTCCAACTTGCGCTGGGATACAGTCTCCGTGCAGGTGACCGCTGAGAAGCGTTCCCAGAACTCGTTCACGCGGGCACCCGTGCGCTGCAGAACCGCGCCCGGCGTCGAGGACTCGGCAACGGCAAGAGCGGCGAGGAGCAGTTCAAAAGCGATAACCCGCATTGATAAACAGCTGGTCATAGTTCTGCAAACTCCCTTGATAAATCGACTCACCGATCCCTATCCAATAGTGGTTACCCAGAAACCAGTCGAGATTGCCAGAGAAGTACAAGGACCGGTTCTGATCGGAGAACTGGGTTTGGAAATTCTGCTTCCCAAATTGAAACTCGAGCCGCAAGCGGTTTGAGAATTCGCGCGAAACCGATCCTGAATAGTACTGCCCTTTGCCGAACGAACTTACAAATTGAGACGCGCGTAGATCGAGCCGCACGTTGCTCTCGAAGAAGTTGGCGAAGGTGAGGCCGTACATCTGATTCCAGGAGGGACGCTCATCGGTGGCGCGTTTGCTCCGGCCCAGGTTTGTCATCAGGGAGATACCCTTCGGCAGGTTCAGCTGAAATCCACCGCTGAGCCCTTGAAATAGGAACCGGTCGAGCAATCCCGTGCCCAGAAGGCGTGTGTCGAAGGTGGGTATCGTCCGGAAGTAGTTGTGATTCAAATCGAAGCTGATGATGCGATGCGGCTGGAGGCGGGCCGTGAAGAAGCTGCGCGTCACAGCTGTGCCGCCCTGGTCTAAATCGAATCGGCCCTGCGTCAGTTTGTCGGCCTCCATGTTGTGGTAGACGGAGAGCAAGCGTTTGAGCAAAAGCGATTGTTCGAAGAACGCGAACTCACGCTCGGCTTTCCAACTCCTGCGAGTGATGGCGAGGCCGGCGGTTCCGGTGTACTTCACGGATTCGAAGTTGCCCGCTTCGGCGTTGAGGAAGGATCCAACCATTTGTCGGTCAGGTGCATAATTCCACGCGGTGGGATCGGGCGTGGTGCCACCGAAGGCTCCCGTTGTAAGGATGCGCGTGAGCCGGTAGCCGAGGTAGCCGCCGTCCAGAGTGCTGAGGCTGTTAGCCCACGGCACTAGTAACCGCCCGAAGCCCATCGTGTATCGGGATTGTGGGTTGTTGTAGTAGAGGCCGATGTGATAGGTGCGGTTGATCAGGTCCGAAATTGTCTGCGGGCTGCTACTCGGATGGCGCGTGTTCTTGCGGCCACGCCAGTAACCGGTAAAGTTCCAATACGACCCGCCGATGCGGGTCATGTCCGCGCGCAAGATGACGCCGGTTTGCGCCGATCCGGCGTTGTGCGTAACGCGGTCCGTGATGGCACTGTACTCGAAGCCGATTCGGCCACTGATGCGATTGATCTCCGCCAGGGGAGGCTTGGGCACGTATTCCCGAAGCTCCTCTTCGATGGGGTCGCCTTCAGTGAAACTGACCACCTGTGCGTACTTGCGGGCCGTTCGAGAGGACTGCAGCATCTTCAGTAATTCGGCATCCTGAGGATCGAGAATCGCCATATCGCCTACCTGGAATTCCATCCGTTTCGATTTGATCTCACACACAGCCGAATTGGCCGCAATCGAGACCACAACCACTTCGCCAATGACGGGCGCGCCCAACTCAGGCTCCCCGGGAGGAACTCGTTTCACCATGAAGCGGAATCCCTCAGCCAGGCCGGCGCCACGGCCGCCGCTAATATACACGGCATCGGCGGCCACATAACGCACTTCGAACTTCGTGCGCGGCTCCTCCTGAGCGGCGAGAGCCGTAAGAGTGACCAGGATGAGTGCGACCAGCTTCATCAACCACCCTTCCCCGTCGGATGGCACGAATAACAGTTCAAACTGTTGTAGACGTAGTTCTTCTTGCCCTGGTGCTCCTTGTCCATCTTTGCCTTGTCGTGCTCATGGCAGTTGGTGCACATGAAGACGGTGTAGTTCGCCGGATT
Source organism: Acidobacteriota bacterium (assembly GCA_040007195.1). Classification (GTDB taxonomy): domain Bacteria; phylum Acidobacteriota; class Terriglobia; order Bryobacterales; family Bryobacteraceae; genus JAFLBB01. The sequence goes on from JBDTVQ010000411.1 coordinate 5,560, forward strand.
CGTATGGCATTCATTGCAGGTGGACCACTTGCCTTTGTGCGAACCGCTATAGATCGGGAATTTATGTGTAAAAGTGGCGCCCTTCCACTGCGTCGTCGTGTGGCAACTCTGACAGGTCTTGGGGAATCCTGCGGCGATGTGATTCGGGTTCGTCACCGTGTTGTACACCTGGGCGTGGCATGAGTAGCAGTCCATCGGCGTACCGGCGTATTTGCCGTTCACATGGCATAGCGCGCATTGGACGGTTGTATGCTTGCCGGTCAAGGGGAACTTGGTGGTGCTGTGGTTAAATGTGGCGCCCTTCCACTGCGTCGTGCCGTGACAGACCGCGCAGTCTTGGGGGAACCCGGCAGCCACGTGGTTGGGATTCGTGGTCGATTGATAGGCGGGCAGGTGGCAGCCTGCGCAAGCGGTTGTGGTTCCGGTGTACTTGCCGCCGACGTGACAGAGAGCACACTGCACCGTTGTGTGTTTTCCCGTGAGTGGGAATTTGGTTGCGCTGTGGTTGAAGGTTGCGCCCAGCCACTGCGCCGTGCCGTGGCACATGGCGCAATCCTGAGGGAATCCTGCCGTGACGTGATTCGGATTCTTCGTTTGCTGGTAGTTCGTTAAGTGGCATCCGACGCACGTTGCCGGTGTGCCCTGGAACTTTCCGCCGATGTGGCAGGCCGCGCACTGGGCGGCG
>JBDTVQ010000412.1:0-6243 GCA_040007195.1 Acidobacteriota bacterium
CGCCCGGCGACACGCTGCCCAAGAAAAAGTTTTACCCCGGCCAGGTGTTCAAAGACACGGTCGCCATCTTCGCCGGCTTCTGCATTCTGATGGGCCTCGCCATCTCCATGCATGCGCCGCTGGAAAAGTTGGCGGATCCCACCGACACCAGCTACATTCCGCGCCCGGAATGGTACTTCCTCTGGCTCTTCCAGATGCTGAAACTGTTCGAGGGCCCGCTCGAAGTCATCGGCACCCACATCATCCCCGGCCTCGCCGTCGGCCTGCTGCTGATCCTGCCATTCATCGACCGCAAGAAAGTCCACCGCCTGGCCGACCGCAAACTCGCCGTTGCCTTCCTGCTCCTGGTAGCAGCCGGTCTGGGCGGACTTACGACGGCTGCCATCCGGTCCACCCCGCCCACCGCCGCTCTCGCCGAGCCCGGAAGCGGACCCGCCTGGACCGAACTTGCGCCCTCCGAACTCGCCGGCCTCGGGCACTTCCGCAATCAGAACTGCATGGCCTGCCACGCTGTCGGCACGCAAGGCGGCAAGCTCGGGCCCGATCTGTTGCAGCTGCCGCAAAAGCGCTCCATCAAAGAGCTGGTCGCGTTCTTCAACAATCCCCAGCAGTTGCGCCCCGGAACCAACATGCCACCCGTCCAACTCGCCGCCGCGCAGCTAAACGACCTGGCGGCGTTCGTCTCAAAGCTTGACGCCACCAACGCGGAGAGCTTGCTGCAAACCCCAAAGCTCGTGGCCGAGGGGGCAGTCGTCTATCAGAACAACCGTTGCAACATGTGCCACTTTGCCAACGGAGTGGGTAAGAAGCTCGGTCCGCCGCTCAACGGGGTGGGTAAAACGCGAACCCGGCAGTGGCTGGTCGACCACTTTGTGAATCCGCAAAAGCTTAGCCCAGGCTCCACCATGCCCCCTTACCCTTTGCCGGAGAAGGAGATGGGGGCGCTCACCAGCTATCTCATGCAGCTCCCCTAAGCGGGCTCTCCTCAGCTTTGTCCGAAGCGTGCCGATGAGATCCATGAGATCTCGGAATGCCCCTTTTTGCTTGGCGGCCAGAGTACGCATTGAACATCCCCAGGGTGGATAAAGAGCACCAAATGCTGTTCGCTGCCGGAGCGCGCCTGCACAAGGCGCTCGTCACCGGAAAGAGCGGGCCGATGCTGGACGCGCTTATCGACGAACTGGCCGAATACGGCCGCGTACACTTTAGCCACGAAGAGCAGTTCATGATGGAGATCCGCTATCCCAGGATGTTGGCGCACAAAGTCGAACATCAGAGTTTCATCCAGAAAGTGGACCGGTTCCATGAGGCCGCCGCCAACGGTGACCGTACGCTTGCCCTCGGCATGCTGCAGTTCCTACATGGCTGGCTCGTTCGCCATATTGGACACTCCGACGTCCAGGTGCGCGAACACTTCCTCCACATGCAGCCGGAACCCACGACCACGCCCAGCCCGAACGGCTGAACCGGACCTTACTTATGCATATATTCGAATGGAAAGAGGAATTTGCGACCGGGTTCGAGGCCTTCGACGCGGAACTTCAGGCCGTCATGCGCCTTGCTGACGATCTCGAGTCCGCACTTCAGGCTGGCGCGGCCCGGCCCGAACTCTTGCGCAAGTTCGACGACACCGTTACTGCCCTGCAATCGGGCATGGAGCGACAGGAACTGCTTCTCAAACAAGCCAGCTATCCCGCATACCGTTTCCATAAACGCGAACATGACGACCTGCTCCAGATTCTCATGGAGTTCCGGACCAAGGTGGTCGAAGGTTCGGCCAACTTCTCCATCAGCTCGCTCGAATTCCTCGGCGGCTGGCTCGTCAGCCACTTCCGCAGTGAAGACCGCTGCGCCGCACAGTTCCTGGCTCAGCCCCTAAAGGTCTCTTAGCCTCGCAGCACTTCTCCCACTACCCCCAGCGCCGCTTCGCAGTCCGCGCGCGTCACGTCGTGATGCGTGACCAACCGCACCGCGTGCTCGGCAACCGCATTCGCAAGCACCCCCGCTGCCGCCAGCTTACGGCTGCACTCGGCGCCCGTCATTCCCCGCGCTCTGACGTCGAAAATTACGATGTTCGTCTGCACCTTCGCCGCGTCCACACCCACGCCATCGATTCTTGCCACCCCCTCGGCCAGCAGCTTCGCGTTCGCATGATCATCACTCAAACGCTTCGGCATCTCCTCCAGCGCGATCAGCCCCGCTGCCGCCAATATTCCCGCCTGCCGCATCCCGCCGCCCAGGCGCTTCCGATAAAGCCGCGCGCGTTCCATCGCCTTCTTTGTCCCCGCCACCATCGAACCCACCGGCGCGCAGAGCCCCTTCGACAAACAGAACATCACCGTATCGGCATTCTTCGCCAGCCGCGCCACATCGCAATTCAGGAACGTCGCCGCATGAAAGATGCGTGCCCCGTCGATGTGCACCGGCAAACCCAGCTCGTGCGCGTGCTGGCAGATGTCGTCAATCACCTCCACGGGTGTTACCACCCCGCCCGCCATGTTGTGCGTGTTCTCGAGCGACACCATGCCCGTCGGCGCCGCATGCGGTCCCAGCGGCTTCACGGATCCGCGCAGATGGTCCCACGTCACAACGCCGTCCTCAGCCGTAACCGGCCGCGCCAGACATCCGCAGAACCACGCCATCATCGCCAGCTCGTAGTTGAATACGTGCGACCGCGTCTCGCACAGCACCTCTTGCCCGTGCTCGGTGTTCACCTTGAGCGCGATCGTGTTCCCCATCGTGCCGGTCGGCACAAATAGCGCAGCCTCTTTGCCGAACACCTGCGCCGCCCGCTCTTCCAGCCGGTTCACCGTCGGGTCTTCCTGATAGACGTCGTCGCCGAGCTCGGCCTCCGCCATCGCCCGCATCATCGCCGCCGTGGGCTTGGTCACCGTGTCGCTTCGTAGGTCGATCTTCCGCTTCGCTTCACTCATCCGGGCAAGAACTCCTGAAATACTTCATTGGACACCATCACGCCGCGCGCCGTCAGCTTCACACGACGCCCCGCGCGTTCGATCAAACCATCTTCGCCCAGCCGCCGGAACAAGTCGCCATAGCGCACTTCATCGGCCGCGTCCAGTTCCACGCCTGCACTTAGACGAAGCCCGACGAAGAACCGCTCGCTGGCCGGATCGGCAGGAGTCTCCGCGGCGCGCGGTGAAGCCCCGCCCTCGATTGCCTGGACGTAGGCCTGTGCGCTTTCGATGTTCTGCCAACGCACACCGGACGCACAGGAATGCGCGTCGGCGCCGAAGCCCACGTACGGTTCAAGCTGCCAGTACTTCAGGTTGTGCCGCGACTCCTCACCCCTCCTCGCAAAATTTGAAATCTCGTAGCGCTCAATGCCCCGCGCGCGCAGACGTTCCACCGCCGTCTCGTACAAATCCACCTGCAAGTCGTCGTCAGGTACATCGCTCGCCCCGTAGCGGGTGCCGTTGTTGAGAATCTCCAGGCCGAGCCGCGAGTCCCCGTCCACCTCCAGCATGTACACGCTCACGTGCGGCGGGTCCAACCGTTCGATCCAATCGAGCGACTGCTTCCACGACTCCGCTGTCTGCCCAGGCAGCCCGCAGATCAAATCGAGGTTGATGTCCTCGATCCCGGCGGCCCGCAGAGTCGCGAGATCGCGCTCCACCATCTCCGGCGTATGCCGTCGCCCCGTACGCCGCAGCTCCGCTTCCACAAAACTCTGGGTTCCCAGGCTGGCCCGCGTAATCCCCAGCCGCCGCCACAGCAGCGCTTTGTCCGCTGTGATCTCGCCCGGAGCCGCTTCGAGAGTCGCTTCTTTCCAGGGCCGCCCCGGAATGGCATTCAATACGAGTTCGAGCGCCGCCTCATCCATCCGGGATGGAGACCCGCCCCCCAGGTAAACCGTCTCCGGTATCCACGGCCATGAGAACGACCTGAGTTCCTCGCGCAGCGACCACGCGTATCGAGGCTCCAGCTCCTTTGGAATCACCCCACTCGCAAAGTTGCAGTAGGTGCATTTCTGTCCGCAGAACGGCCACGACAGATAGACGCCCGCCACGGCCTATAACTCGACCGCTTCGCCCAACTGAAGCGTGATGACTTCGCCCATCAGGTTCTTCAGCGTTTGGCCGTTGTGGGCCAGCACGAACGCCTTCGCCTCGGCGTCCCAATCCAGCTTGAAGCTCGTCGTCAAAGCGGATACCCAGATCTGCCGCACTGGTGAATTCGGGCTCACCACAAACTTCGCCGGCGGCTCTTCGAACTCCACCGTCAGCGCGCCGCCGTTTAGATCGGCGTCAAATTCGTGCTTATCGCTCGCCCGCGTCAGCGCGCGAAACAAATCGTCGAGCGCCGCGTCCGACTCCACACGGAACTGATTCTCGTCCATCATGATCAATCCCAAGGTAGCATCCCCCACAATGCATTCCGCTGCATCTTACGGCTCCCATTGAGCATCTGTTACTCTACGACTATCCCCATGGAAGCTGGTTGCCTGCGCTACACGTCTCTCCCCGGAACCAGCAAGCTCTATTCCGATTTTCTCTATCATTTTGATCGCGTTCGGCCGTTCTACCATCGCCATCATCTCGACGTCGAGGCGCGCCGTGAAGCCGCGCGGGAGATCAAGTACCCTGCCGAAATGCGCCATTCCATGGTGGCCGCGCTGCGCAAGTACAACGGCGATTCGCCCAATCTTCACCTGCTCGCGCAACCCGGCACAGTCGCCGTCGTCACCGGTCAGCAGGTCGGCCTGTTCAGCGGCCCCAGCTACACCGTGCATAAGGCCCTCACCGCCGCGCGCATGGCCGCAGAACTGACCGCGCAGGGCATCCCCGCCGTTCCCATCTTTTGGCTCGCTACCGAGGACCACGACTTCGCCGAGGTCAATCACGTCTGGTCGAGCGACATCAATCACCAGCCCTTGCGCTTCGAAGTCCCCGCTGTCAACGGCAAACCGCGTCCAGTTGGCGATATCGCGCCGGCGTCTTATCCAACGGCAGCGCTCCGCGAATCGCTGGCGGCATTTCCCTATGGCCCCGAAGTCGCCGCCCTCGTCGAAGAAGCCTATCAACCCGGCCGCACCATGGGCGAAGCCTTCGCGCACCTGTTGCGCAAACTTCTTCCGCACGCCGGGCTCATCCTCATGGATCCCCTGCAGCCCGAGATCCGCGCTCTTGCCGCGCCCTTCATGCGCGAAGCCGTACAGGCCGCTCCCGAGCTGACCCAGGCCCTCGCCGAACGCAACAAGACGCTGGCCGAAGCCGGCTATCATGCGCAGGTCCACGTCGAAGATAAAACCTCGCTCTTCTTCCTTCTCGAAAACGGTGAGCGCCAAGTGCTCCGCCGCGAAGGGTCCCAATACGCCGCAGCCGCCGGCCGCAAGTTCACTCCCGCCGAACTTCAGGCTCGAGCCGCCGAGCTCTCGCCCAACGCCCTTCTGCGACCCGTCATGCAGGACTACCTGCTGCCGACAATCGCCTACGTTGGCGGTCCCGCCGAACTCGCCTACCTCGCCCAAAGCGAGGTGATCTACCGCAAACTCCTCGGCCGCTTTCCGCTCGTCATGCCGCGCGCCGGTTTCACTCTGCTCGATTCGCGCAGCGCTAAGCTCATGGAGCGCTACTCGCTTCACCTGCCCGATTTTTTTGATGGCCCCGCCGCCGTGCGGGAACGGATCGCGGGCAAACTCGTGCCGCCACACTTGAACGAGCGATTCGCCACAACCCGCGCCGATATTACCGCGGCCATGGCTGCGCTTGATTCCGACCTCTGCGCTTTCGACAGCTCTCTCGAATCGGCTTTTCAAAGGAGCCGGGCGAAAATCTTCCACCAACTCGGCAAGATCGAAGCCAAGACCGCCCGAGAAGCACTCCGCCGGGACGCCCGCGCTGCCGCCGAAACTGCCTACCTCGAAGGCCTCCTGTATCCCCACAAACATCTGCAGGAGCGCTTCTACACCATCCTGCCGTTCCTCGCCCAGCACGGTCTCGATCTGGTCGACCGCCTCGCCCACCACATCTGCCTGGATTGCCCGGACCACCTTATCGTCACACCGTAAACCCCCGCCAATCTGATACGCTGGCCCTTTCCCATGGTCAACCACGTCAAACGCGCCCTTAAAGAGGGCAAGGTCCAGTACGGCACCAACTTCGGACAGTTCCGCTCACAGGACGTCCTCAGAATTCTGGCGCAGGCCGGATTCAATTGGGCCTTCGTCGATTGCGAACACGGCGGCTTCGATCTCGAAACCGTGCAGGACCTCTGCCGCATCGC
>JBDTVQ010000413.1:0-6201 GCA_040007195.1 Acidobacteriota bacterium
CGGCGGCGGCGATGCCGGCTTTGTCGGGATCGAAGTTGACGACGACGTTTTCCGAATGGCGGTGCAGCATGCGCACCTGGCCCGAGGTGAACGCGGTGCCGCACGGCGCGATGGCGTGCGGGAAGCCGGCGGCGTGAAGCCCGATGACGTCCATGTAGCCCTCCACCAGGATCGAGTAGCTCTTGTCGCGGATGGGTTTGCGCGCGCGGTGCAGGTTATAGAGAACGGAACTCTTGTGATAGATGGCTGTTTCGGGCGAGTTGATGTACTTGGCCTGTTCGTCGTCGGCTAGTGCGCGTCCGGCAAAGGCGATGAGCTTGCCGGTCTCGTTGTGCAACGGGAACATCAGCCGGTTGCGAAAGCGGTCATAGAAACCGGGACCGTGCTGGCTCGGCGCGACCAGCCCGCTGTCTTCCATCTGCTGTGGGCTGAAGCCGTTCTTTTCCAGCGCGCGCGTAATCACCTGGCCGTCGCGAGGCGAGTAACCGATGCCGAATTCTTCCTGATGCTCACGGCTGACGCCGCGGCGCGTGACGTACTCGCGGGCCTGTCCGCCCCCTTGCGAGTGAAAGGCGGCGACAAAGGCTTTCTGCGCAATCTCCTGCGCTTCATAGATCCCCGCGCGCTTCTTGGTGTCGGCGTCGGCGGGTTCGTTGCGCTTGGGCAGCGGGATCCCGTAGCGTTCGGCGAGTTGCACGCAGGCTTCCCAGAAACTGAGCGCCTCGATCTCCATCACGAAGTCGATCGAGGAGCCTTTCTTGCCGCAGCCGAAGCAGTGGAACCACTGGTGCGATGGGCGCACGTGGAAGGACGGCGTCTTTTCCTGATGGAAGGGACAGAGTCCTTTATAGGTGTTGGGGCCGGCCTTCTGCAGGCGCACGTATTCGCCGATGACGCGGACGATGTCGATGGAGGATTTGAGATGACTAGCGAAATCCATTATTCGGCGACGGCTTTATCAATGGTAAAGGCCAGCGGCCGGGATTTGTCCGTATGGGCGGTCAGGCGCAGGCGCGGTGCGGCGGCCTTCGCGCCCGTGACGGGGTAACGCGTGTCGACCCCAGAGACTACGAAGGTGCGCGCCTCGCCCTCTGCTTCAAGAGCGCCCGAGGCTTCGAATTCGATGCGATTGATCTTCTCGCCGCCCTGTTCAATGAAGTCGCGGATGAGTTCGAGGCGGACGCGATTGGCGGGAGCGAGGCGTAGCGTGACGACGCCGTTGGGATCAAAGGTGAGGTCTTCGACGCCGCGTGTCTTGCGAAGCCGGGCTTCGAGCGACTGGGCGCAATCGATGCAGCCGCTGGGCGTGTAGCGGATCGTGATGACGTGGAACTCGGCCGCCAGTGGGAGCGTGGCCAAGAGCGCGGCCAGCGGCGCGAAATGGATATTCATGCGGCACTCCTTGGAGCGGCAACGACCCCCAGCCCCGGCTTGCCCGGCAACACCAGCCGCCCCTCGACAACCTTCACGCCGGTGAACGGATCGTTCTTGAGCAGGAGATTGCCATCGAGGTCGGCGAAGTCGAGCAGCGGGGAAAGGTGGGCGGCGGCGGTGACGGCCAGCGAACTCGAAACCATGCAGCCGGCCATCACTTTCAGGCCAAGCGAGCGGGCAATCTGAATCATGCGATAGCCCTCAAGGATGCCGCCGCATTTATCGAGCTTGATGTTGACGGCGTCGAAGTGCGGCGCCAGTTTCGGGATGTCTTCCGCATGCAGGCACGACTCGTCGGCGATGACGGGAATGTGCACGCGTTTGCGGATCCAGTTCATGTCGTCGAGCTGCGCGGCGGGCAGCGGCTGTTCGATGGACACAACGCCGTGCTTTTCGAGCCAGTTGATCTTTTCGACAGCTTGCTCCTTGGTTTTCCAGCCTTCGTTGGCGTCCACGCGAAGTGGCTTTTTTGTTTCGGCGCGCACGGCTTCGATGGTGGCTTCGTCGGTGTCGAGGCCGACTTTGATTTTCAGCTCAGGATAAGGCGCGGCTTCCCGGACCTTCTGACGGGTCACCTCGGGCGTGTCGATACCGATGGAGAAGGTGGTGAGCGGGCCGTCCTTGGGATCGAGTCCGAACAGGCGGTATACGGGGACGCCGAGACGCTTGCCATTCCAGTCGAGGACAGCGGCGGCGACGGCGGCTTTGGCAGCCCACTCGCCCGGGATGCGGCGGTTCACTTCGCGCAGGGTCTTGTCATACTGCTCGGGCGGAAATTCGCGGAAGAAGCCCGGGCCGAGTTTCGAATTCAGAGCGGCGCATCCGCTTTCGGCGGACTCGTGATAGCGGACTATGGGCGCGCCTTCACCGATCGCCGTGATGCCCGCGTGGTTGAGCGTGTAAAGGATGGTGTCGCGCGAGTCGCTGGACGACATCGTGGTGGTCCACGTGTGTCGCAGCAACAGCCGCATGGGTGTGGCGGCGGGCGCGGCCGAGGGCATGGGCGTGGCGGCGAACGCGGCGGTGGACGCGGCTGCGCCGAACCCCGCAGTGGTTCCCAGGAAGCGGCGGCGGTGCATAACAGCGATGGTAGCGCTTCGCTACTGCACCAGCGCCACGGCCTGCTCGGCCACCGCGCGAAACGCCGCCAGCGAGGCCGCCAGTTCCTCCACGCCGCCCTTTGCGTCGTCCTTGCGGTCGAGTTGCAGCGATTCGTTCACGGCGGGCAGCGTCACCGAGCCGTATCCGGTGTAGAGGCCCGGCGCGGAGAGCTGGTGCTTGTACCATTCCCGCTGGGGAAGGCCCTTTGGGCGGGTGAGGGCCTGCTCTGCGGTAATGAGCAGCCCGTTCAGCTTGTTCTGTTTGGCGGCGTCGAGTGTGGGCGACGAGGCGAGTGCCTTTTCATAAGCCTCGGCGACGGGAGCCAATTTGTCGAGTTCGCTCGTCACGGCACTGATGTCGATGCCTTTGGCCTCGGCGATCCACTTGCGCACGTTGCGTTCGACGGCGGAGAAGCTGACGGGAATAATGGCGGCTTCGCTAGCGCGCAGGATCGCGGTCGACGTGACTTGGCTCAACTTGCGCGAGTAGACGAAATCCTTGTCCATGTGATTCAGGAACCAGGCGGGCGAGTCGTAGATGGAGTGGTACGTCCCCGCGCCGTTGCCCGAGCTAAATCCCATGTTGAGGCTGGCGATGCCTGCATGGTGGACGAATGCTACGTAGTCGGAGCCCGCGCCCAGGGGAGCGATTTCGGTTTTGTCGGGGCGGTCCTTCTCTTCGATCGTGTCGCGCATCACTTCGCTGAAGAACGCTTCGAGCGTGGCCGAGCCGCCGAAGCCAAACTTGCCGCCCGTGTTGGCGTCGGTGTTGATGTAGAGGACGGTCTTCTTCTTCAGTTCGTCCTGGTGCTTTTCCACCCATTCCGTGGAACCGATGAGGCCGAACTCTTCGCCGTCCCATAGGGCAAATTTGATGGTCCGCTTGGGACGCCAGCCGGTCTTCACGAGTTCGGCGAGCGAGCGGGCCGATTCGAGCAGGGCGACCGCACCGCTGACGGGATCGGACGCGCCGTTTACCCAGGCATCGTGATGATTGCCGTAGATCACCCACTCATCGGGCCGTTCGGAGCCGGGGATCGTGGCGATCACGTTATAGAGCGGCTTGGTGGTCCAATCGAAATCGACCGCAAGATGCACCTTCGCCGGGCCGGGACCGATGTGATACGTAAGCGGCAGCGCACCGCGCCATTCGGCCGGGGCAACGGGTCCCTTGAGCGCGGCCAGCAGCGGCTGCGCATCGGCATAGCTGATGGGCAGCACGGGAATCTTCATGATGCTTGAGGCTTCGGATAGTGCGAGCTTGCGCGCGCCCTTTTCGCTGGCCCAGCCGGGAGAGAGAGGGTCGCCGACGTACACGGGCATGTCCATCACGCTGCCGCGCTGAACGCTTTCGGCTGGCCGCCAGGGGCCTTCGGGAAACGTGTCGCCGCGGAAGTAGCCGTCGTCGTGCGGATCGGAGTAGATGATGCAGCCGAGTGCTCCGTTCTCCTGAGCGGTCTTCGCTTTGGTGCCGCGCCACGACCCGCCATAGCGCGCCAGAACGATTTTGCCTTTGACGTCGATGCCGAGTTTCTTGAGTTGTACGTAGTCGGCGGGGATGCCGTAGTTGACGTAGACGAGGTCGGCCGTGACGTCGCCTGTGGCGGAGTAAGCGTTATAGGTGGGGAGCTGATTCTTGTCCGTCGAGTCGGGGTCGGCTGGCAGGAAGGGCTCGTACAGGCGCGCAGTGAACGGCTTGGGCGCGATCAATTCGAGCGTGCGCGATTTGGGGTAGGGCAGCAGCGCTTCGAACTCCTCGATCTTCACTTCGAGTCCCCAGGACCGAAGTAGTCCGGCGGCGTATTCGGCCACGGCTTTGGAGGCGGGCGAACCGGCGTGGTGCGGGTCGGCGGCCATCTTCTCCAGGTACTGTCTGGCACGAACCGGATCGGGGATGGCGCGCGCCTTGGCTTCCAGCGCGCGCTGCGAGTCATATAGGGAGGGGGGGTATCCGCGCAGCGTAGGCGCCTGGCCGAGGAGCGGCGCAAGTACAGGTAGAGCGAGTGCCGCCACGAAGGCGGCGCGGTGGAGATTCATCATGAGCCGAGACCTTTAGTCAAAAATGCTTTGAATGCCTGGGTGTCTTTGGTCAGCCCAACCTGGCTGGCGCGCACGGTCTCGGTGCCGTCGAGCACGACATAGTGCGGAATGGCGACGGTTTGGAAGCGGCCTTCCTGGAGATTGCGATTGGTTTCGCTGGCCGCGTCGGTACCGTCGGTGTAGAGTTCCACGAGAACGAAGCCTTCCAGGGCTTTGGCGATCTCGGGCCTGGTGAACATGTTCGACTTCATCCACTTGCAGTTGGTGCAGGCGTAGCCGGTGAAGTTCACGAAGAGAGGTTTGTTTTCGGACTTGGCGAGCGCAAGGGCGCCCTTGTAGTCGTCCTTGATCCAGTTCAGTTTGGAGGCGCCACCGCCAGACGCGAACGGCGACGATTTGGCCGAAGGGATATAGGCGTCGAGTTCGCCGAGAGGCGCGCCGAACATGCCGGGAAGCAGGCTAACGCTCATGATCAGGAACGCCGCGCCGGTCAGCGCGCGGGAGACACCGACGGTCTCATCGGACTTGATGCCTTCCATGCGAAGGAACCCGAGCAGGTAGAGGCCCGGTAGAGCGAATAGGACGATCCACGCGGCCAGGACACGCTCTCGCGTGAGGAAATCCCAGTGCAACACAACGTCGACGTTGGATAGGTATTTAACCGCGCCGGCCAGGACGAGGAAGCCCATCACGACCTTCACGCGCATGAGCCAGCCGCCGGAGCGGGGCAGGCTCTTCAGATAGCTGGGGAACAGGGCCAGGAAGAAGAACGGCGCGGCCAGTCCCGTGGCGAAACTCAACATTCCGAGAGCCGGTTGCAGTTTGTCGCCCTGGACCGAGGCGGCAAGAAGCGTGCCCATGAATGGGCCGACACAGGCGAAGGAGGTGAGCGCAAACGTGAGTCCCATGAGCAGCATGGGGAGGAGGCCCGAGCCCTGTGAGGCGTTGTTCATCCGGTTGACGATGCCCGAAGGGAGGGTGATCTCGAAAGCGCCCAGAAGGCTGAGGCCGAACGCAATAAAGACGAGCGAGATGAAGGTGTTCACCCAGGGGTTCGAACCGATCTGGACAACCCCAAACGGCCCGAGGATCGCCGTGATCCCAAAACCCAGCGCGGTGAAGCTAAGGATGATGCCGAGGCAAAAGGTGAGGGCCTTGGGCACGGGGCTCCCGGCGGGAGCGGCGGGCTGTCCGGGCGCGGTGAGCGAAGGGCTGCCGCCGAGGAACGCCGAAACCGTGAACGGGATCATTGGGAAAACGCAGGGGGTGAAGATCGACGCGAGGCCGAAGCCGAAGGCGACAAGGAGGAAGGAGAAAAGGCTCTCTTTTGGCGCTGTCGTGGGCGGGGGTGTCGTGACGGGCGTCGAACTCGACAGTTCGCCCGCAGCGGGCACGAGCGTGTATCCCGGTGGAATGGACCGCGCCGCCGCGCCCGCCACGGGTGTTTTCGAGTTGAGCGAAACCGTCGAATTCCGTCGAACAGGACGAAGGCAGAGGGTGTCGCTACAAACCTGGTAGCGGGTGGCGGCAGTCAGGTCCAAAGTGTCGGAAAGTGTCGAACTGAGCGTCGCCTCAATGAGGAACACAACCTCTTTTTCGAAGCTGAACGATTCCTGTTTGAAGTTCG
>JBDTVQ010000414.1:0-6169 GCA_040007195.1 Acidobacteriota bacterium
ACTTCAACACGCCTGAGGGTAACCGCAGCAGCAGTTCGTTTGGAACGATTACCTCGACTCTGCCGGCGCGGCAGACTCAGTTTGCTTTGAAGTTTGTGTTCTAGGCTGCGCTCACCACATACGCGAAAAGGCTCCCGGCTACGGCCTGGGGCCTTTTCCTTTTGATACGCTCATTGCCATGCGAACCGCGTTAGTTGCAGCACTTGCCCTTACGTCCAGCCTGTTTGCCGCCGAAAGCGCCAAGGCTCCGTCCGCAGGCTTCTCGCCGGAGCGATTACAGCGGCTGAAATCCGTCCTCCAACAGATGACGGACAAAAAGGAGTTCGCGGGCATCCAGGTGATGGCAGCGCGGAAGGGCCAGATCGTGCTCTCGGAATCGTTTGGCTCGCGTGACCTGGACGCGAACAAGCCGATGACGGCGGACACCCTGTTCCGCCTCTTCTCCATGACCAAGCCGATCACGAGCACTGCGGCGATGATCCTCTACGAAGAGGGCAAGTTCCTGATGGACGATCCGGTGTCGAAGTACATCCCCGAGTTTGCCAACGTGAAGGTGCTGCGCAAGGAAGGCGGCGACGAAGGCGGAGTAAAAGACCTCAAGCGCCCGCTGACCATCCTCCACCTCCTGACGCATACGTCAGGGATGGTGAACAATAAGGCCTACTTCGCGAATAAGGTATTCGACCCGTCCTCAAATCTGGAGCAGACGGCCAAGCGGCTAGCGGCCGTGCCGCTGTCTCACCAACCGGGCGACGCGTGGCGTTATGGGCAGGGATTGGAGGTAGTGGCGCGACTGGTGGAAATCTGGTCGGGCCAGCGCTACGACCAGTTCCTGCGCGATCGTATTTTCGTACCGTTGGGCATGACGGACACTTCGTTTTTCGTACCGAAGGAGAAGCTGGACCGGGTCTCGAAGTCGTACGTGCTGAACAAAGTCGGCGCACTGGAAGCGGGACGTCCCGATGATCCTTCGAAGGAGCCGACGTACTTTCCGGGCAGCTATGGGCTCTACTCAACGGCGGGTGATTACATCAAGTTCCTGCAGATGATCGTCAGCGGCGGCACGCTTGGGGGCAAGCGCATCCTCAGCCGCAGCACAATTGATTTTATGACGAGCAACCGGGTACCGCTGAGCGTGATCCCTCCGGGCGGACCGAACGGGCGCGGAGGACACGGCTTTGGCATAGGGGGCGCGGTGCTTGTGACGCCGGAAGAATCGCAGGTCGTCCAAAGCGTGGGCAACTGGGAGTGGGGCGGCGCGGCGGGCACCTACTTCTGGGTCGATCGCAAAAACGATCTCGTGGGCGTGTGGATGGTGCAGCGGCCGCCGTTCGTTCCCGGGCCGAGCAAGAAGTTCAAGGTGATGTTGTACTCGGCGATGGAATAGCCGTCAGGTCATCAGCTTGCGGGCGCGTTCGAAAACGGCTCGCAGCATCGGCTCGGTAAGGCGTCCGGTGGAGGTGTTCTGCTGGCTGGGGTGATAGGACGAAATGAGTGACGGCAAGCCGCCGCCCAGCGAATGCACGCGGCCGTGCTCAAACGGGAACTCGCTTCCGCGAACCAGAACGCCGTCGGCGCGGAGCGTGCCGAGATAGTTGTCGAAGGCGATGCGCCCGAGGGCGACGACGACGCGGACCGCGCTGAGCAGCGCCAGCTCGCGGCGCAAGAACACCCGGCACTGGCGGATCTCTTCCGTGGCGGGCTTGTTATCAGGGGGAGCGCAGCGGGCCGAGGCGGTGATCCAGGCCCCGCGCAGTTCGAGTCCGTCGTTGCGCCAGTGGCTTTCCGGTTGTGAGGCAAATCCGGTCTTGTGCAAAACGCCGTAGAGGAAATCGCCCGATTTGTCGCCGGTGAACATACGGCCCGTGCGATTTGCGCCGTGGGCTCCAGGGGCCAGGCCCACGATGAGGAGCTTAGCTTCGGGGTCGCCGAACGGCGGCACAGGTTTCCCCCAATACTGTTGGTGACGGTAGGCGCGGCGCTTCACACTGGCGACCTCTTCACAGTGCGCGCGCAAGCGGGGACATCGGCCGCATTCGACAATATCGGCCTCAAGAAGGCGGAGAGAGTCCGCCGGGGGCTTTCCAGGCATCCATGGGCAGGTTAACATGAGGACCATGAAGCGCCGGAATTTCGCGGGAGCAGTAGCGGCCATAGCGGCCGCGGGATCGAATGCGGGTGCCGCCAACGGGAAGCTCGCCGTTTTGGGTGGGGCGCCAGTACATACGGGCTCCTGGCCGTCGTGGCCCCGATTCGACCAGTTGGAAGAACAGGCGCTGCTCGGCGTCTTGCGCAGCGGCAAGTGGGGACGCGGAGGCGGTAAAGCGGTCGACCAGTTTGAAGCTTCCTACGCGAAGCTGACCGGCGCGGGGCACGTGATCGCGACTGCCAATGGCACCAGCGCGCTGATTGCCACGCTCGGGTCGCTTGGGATCGGGCCCGGCGATGAAGTCATTGTGCCGCCGTATACGTTCATCGCGACGGTGAATGCGGTGCTGATGCACCACGCTCTGCCCGTGTTCGTGGATTCGGACCTGGAATCGTTCCAGATAGATCCCGCCAAGATCGAGGCGAAGATTACGCCGCGAACGAAGGCGATTCTGCCGGTGCATATGGCCGGTGGCGCGGCCAACATCGATGCGATTCTCGAGATCGCAAAGAAGCGGAACCTGATGGTGATTGAAGACGCCTGCCAGGCGCACCTGGGCGAGTGGCGCGGGAAGAAGGTGGGGACGCACGGCACGGCGGGGTGCTTCAGTTTTCAGGCTTCGAAGAACCTGAACGCGGGCGAGGGCGGGGCTGTTTGCACGAATGACGCGGCACTAGCGGAACGGATATTCGCGTATCACTCGAACAGCCGCGGGCGATCGGTGGACGACTTCTCCTACCGGCAAACGGGCGCGAACCTGCGGCTGACCGAGTTTCAGGCGGCCCTACTATTGGCGCAGATGAGCCGGCTGGAAGAGCAGTCAAAGGTGCGCGAATCGAATGCAGCCTACCTGACTTCGCTGCTCAAAGAGATTCCCGGAGTGAAGCCGGTGAAGAACTATGCCGGTTGCACGCGCAGCGCGTGGCACTTGTACATGTTCCGCGTGGAAAAGGAAGCGTTTGAGGGCGTAGGGAAGGATGCAATTTTAAAAGCCGTGCGCGCCGAAGGAATCCCGGCGTCAGGCGGGTACAAGCCGCTGAACAAAGAGCCGTTCCTTGAGACCGCATTCGCGACGCCCGGTTGGCGGACGATCTACGGCGAGAAAACGATGCGCGAGTGGGCAGGCCGGAGCGAGTGCCCGGTGAACGAACTGCTGTGCAGCCAGGGCATGTGGTTGACGCAGACGATGCTGCTCGGCACGCGGACGGATATGGAACACGTGGCGGCGGCGCTGCGGAAAGTGCAGGCGCAAGCGGGTGAATTGCGGAATGCCTGAGCCGGCAGGCCGGGCAGCTTGACTACTTCATCAACTGCTGGCGCATGTTTTCGAGCGACTGGTTGAGTTCGCTGCCCCAGGAGGCTTCCGGCTGGTCGTTCTCCTCGCACTTTTCGACACACTGCTGAAAGAGCGAGGCCAGTTCGGGGTCGCGCCAGCCTCGATGCACTTCGGCTTCCAGCGTAGCGAGAGCTTCGGCGCGGCTGAAGGCGGGCTTATAGGGGCGCGCGGTCGTAAGCGCGTCGTAGATATCGGCGATCTGGAGGACTCGCGCGGCGAGCGGAATCTCTTCGCCCTTGAGGCCGTCGGGGTAGCCGGTGCCGTCCCAGCGTTCGTGGTGGTTCCGAATGATCGGCAGCACGGGCGCCAAGGTCTTCATGGGTCGACAGATTTCGACACCTTTTGTGGTGTGCGAGCGCATGACGATCCACTCCTCTTCGGTGAGTGATCCCTTTTTGAAGAGGATGGCGTCAGGCACGCAGACCTTGCCGATGTCGTGGAGGAAGCCGCCGCGGTGCAGGGCGACGAGTTCCCAGCGCGGCAGTCCCATCGCCGAGCCGAGCATGACGCTATAGCGGGCGAGGCGTTCGCAGTGATCGCCCGTGTACTTGTCGCGCTTTTCGACTGCTTGGGCGAGGGCGAAAAGGATGGTTTCCGCTTCCTCCAGCGAGTCAATGGCCGCCTTGTTGCGGAGCATGGCGCGGACGCGCGTGCGCACCACGTCGGGGTGAAGGGGTTTGATGAGAAATTCGTCGGCGCCGGAGGCGATGCCTGCGATCTCGTTCTCGATGCCTTGAACGCTGGTGATCATGAGGATCGGCACCAGTTGTGTGCGGCGATTGCTCTTGATGCGGTGGCAGAATTCCAAGCCGCTCATCTCGGGCATCATGAGGTCGAGAATGAGCAGGTCGACGTGCTCGGTTTCGAGGACGGTGAGCGCTTCGGCCGGGCGGCGGGCTTCCAGCACGCGATAGGGCGCGGCTTTGAGCATGGCGCGCAGGAGCCGGCGATTGATTTCGAGGTCGTCGACGATGAGGATCGTCGGCTGACGCTCACAGACGTCGAGTTCGAAATCAAGTTCGAACGGCTTCATCTGGTTGGCCAGATTGCCATTGATCGTTAGCTTGGGCGTGGTTGGGTTCGGAGATGCCATCGCCGGTTCAATCAGGAGAGCAAACACTCTCCTCTCAAGGTCTATCGGCGTGGTGTGGAGCTACGAATAGATATCGGAATGTACATTGTGTATTAAATTCGGCGTTCTCGGCCGGCAGGCGAATCGGATACCCTCATAGTAGGGCATCCATGGGAAATATTTTCAGACTCGCGGCGATTTTGACGGCTCTTTCTGTGTGTGTGTTTGCTGACCCTTTGGAGAAAGGCGAGCGTGACCGGGCGATGAGCTACCTTCATGCAACGCGGAAACAATTCGTGGACGCGGTAGCTGGCGTATCACCCGAGCAGGCCAAATGGAAGGCCGCGCCGGAGCGCTGGTCTGTGGCTGAAGTCGCGGAACACATTGCGATGGCCGAGGACTACATCTTCGGCATGTTGACCGGACAACTGCTAAAGGGACCTCAAGCCACGGCACAGCAGAAGGCGTTGACCGAGGGCAAGGACGAGCTGATACAGAAGATGGTGCCAGCACGCACAAATAAAGTTCAGGCGCCGGAGCCAATCGTGCCCAAGGGTAAGTTCGCGAGCCTGGAGGACACGAAAAAAGCGTTTCTCGCCTCGCGCGACCGCACCATCCGATTCATAGAAAAGACCGATATCAGCTTGCGCGACTATGTGGCGCCCCACCCGGCGTTGAAGGAACTGGATTCCTACCAATGGGTCCTATTCCTGGCGGCGCATACCGAACGGCACCTGAAACAGTTGCAGGAAGTGAAAGACAGCCCAGGTTACCCGGCACACTGAACGGGGCCCGGAGGTTATTGGGCCGCGCCAGGGTCACCGGAGCCGACGGCTTCGAGAATCTTACCGACATAATTTTGAGTCTCGCGAAAAGGCGGAACGCCGCCGTAGTCCTCTACACGTCCGGACCCGGCGTTGTAGGCGGCCAAGGCCAGACGCGTGTCGCCACGATAGCGTCCGAGCAAAGTGGATAGAAGTTGCGCTCCGGCGAAGACGTTCGATTCCGGATCGAATGGATCGGTGACACCGAGCGAGGTTGCGGTACCGGGCATGAGTTGCATCAGGCCTACGGCGCCTTTCGAGCTGACGGCGCAGGGGTAGAAAGCCGACTCGCGCCGGGCCACTTCGCGAATTAATCCAACGTCGATTCCTTGTTTTGCGGCGGCGCGCTGGAAGTAGGACTCCCGTTCGGTTTGCGGGACGGGTTCACAGTCCGGCCGCCAGCCGGCATTTGCCACGGGTGAACCGGCATCGGACGGCTGGACAGGAGCGGTCCACTGGATCGAAGGCCAGGGCACGGTGAACCAGCCGGGGTCGGCCGGCTGCGCCGCGCGTACCTGGCGGCGAACCGACTCCTTTTGTTTATCCAAAGAGGGCAGCATGACGCCACGAATGCCGTCGGGCGCCTGAGCGGCGCCGGTCGCCTGCCCGGCAGGTGCGGCGGGCGCAGCGGGGGCCTGCGGCGGAGTTTGAGCGGCGGCAAGAGCGGCGGACAGGACGAAGGCCAGATGCCTCATTCTGATTGAGGATCGGACTTTCGCCGGGCGTCCATCAGTGGGTTCTGCCTGTATCACCCAGCCGCCGGGTAAGGAATACTAAACCAAGCCCTG
>JBDTVQ010000415.1:0-6120 GCA_040007195.1 Acidobacteriota bacterium
TCGGAAAACGTCGTCGTCAACTTCGATCCCGACAAAGCCGGCATCGCCGCCGCCGAGCGCGCCATTCAACTGCTGCTGGACGAGAGCATGCGCATCAAAGTGCTCGAACTCGCCGGCGGCCTCGACCCCGACGAATTCGTCAACCAGAACGGCGCCGAAGCCTACGTCGAGGCCATCCGTAACGCGCCCCGTTATTTCCACTGGCTGGCCGACCGCGCCCGTTCGAAATTCGACATGCGCTCCTCGGAAGGACGAATGGCCGGACTGCAATTCCTCATGCCTGCCATTCAGCGCATCCCGGACAAACTGGAGCGGGCGGCCATTGCCGAGGACGTCGCCGGATACCTCGGCGTCGAACGCTCGCTGGTGCTCGATCAGTTCCGCAAAATGGCCGTCACCCGCACCGCCGAGCGCACGGCACCGGCGCCTGCCTCGAACATTCCCCCCAACGAGCGCCTGCTGCTGCGCTGCCTCATCCACTCGGCCGAAGCGCGCGACCAACTCTCCGAGCGCCTGGCCGGCCTGGTCGACGAACAGCCCCTGGAAGCCGCCGCAATTTTCCGTGCAATCCTTGCCACGGGCGAGCCCTTCGACTACGCCGCCTTCGAATCCCGGCTAAATGATTCCGACCGTACCCTGCTGGCGCGGCTCACTTTTGCCGATGAGATCGAGAATGAGGAGTTCACCTTGAGCCAGGCGCAGGCTTGTTTGTCGCGTATGGAAGCATCGGGACGGGAGTCTCGATTGACGCAACTCAAAGCGCGCATCCGCGAGGCCGAACGCGAAGGCCGCCTGGACGAAGCAATGGAGCTGATGACGGAACTCAACCAGAGCAAGCGTTCTTCGGCATGATGTGCCCGCTGATCTGGTCCGGTCCAATACATCGGCGGTTCGTTTGCTTTAATAGGAGGGAAGGTTTGAGGGGTGTGGTGATGAATTCGGTGGAATGCAGCGGCGTTGGGCGGGCACCAACAAGTGTTGGCCGGTGGATCCGGCGAGCGCCGCGTTAAGGGAAACCTGATGTACGACGAAATGGGAGATCTCGGACCGGAGGAAAGAAGGCGCGAGCGCGAACTCGACGACCTGATCGCCGATCTGGACACCGCGAGCGTGGATACGCTCGAGGACCCGAAGCTCGATCTCGAAAAAGCCGAAGAGGAATCCGAAGACCTAGACGCGTTCGACCTCGCAACCGATCTCTCCGACAAGACCACCGACCCCGTACGCATGTACCTGCGCGAGATGGGTACGGTTCCGCTCCTCACACGCGAAGGCGAAATCGAACTCGCCAAGCGCGTGGAACGCGGCCAGCGCGGCATGATGAAGTCGCTCTCGCGCTCGCTGCTGGTGATCACGCAGATTCTCGAACTCGGCCAACAGATTGCCAGCGAAGAGGCCGCCATTCGCGACATCCTGCAATCGCCCGACCCGCCCGTCTCGGAAGAGAACTTCGACGAGCAGACCAAGGAATTTCTCGCCGCCGTCGACGAGATCGACAAGCTCTACAAGAAAACGCTACAACTGCAGCAGAAGCTTCCCGCCGTTCCACGCGGCACCAAGCCCAAGCAAAACCGCAGCCTGCGCATGACGTTGGCGCGTTCCATCATCAAGCTCTCGCAACGTGTGTGCGCCCTGCCCTTCACCAGCGAAATGCGCCACTCGCTGGCGCAAACCGTGCGCATGGCCGTGGATCACCTGCGGCCGCTTGAACGCGAGATCGCCAAATCCCAGCGGCAGCTCGAAGAGATTCCCTCGGCGCAAAACCACACACGCGATCTGCGCAAGACGCACCGCCAGACGCTGATGAGCCTGCAGGACATGGAGCAGGACTATGGCGCCTCCGCCGGCGACCTGCGACGCACGCTCCACATCATCGACCGTGGCGAGTTCGAAGCCGAAACGGCCAAGAAGCAGCTCATCGAAGCCAACCTGCGCCTGGTCGTCTCCATCGCCAAGCGCTACACCAATCGCGGCCTGCAGTTCCTCGATCTCATTCAAGAGGGCAACATCGGCCTCATGAAGGCTGTCGACAAGTTCGACTACCGCCGCGGCTACAAGTTTTCCACCTATGCCACTTGGTGGGTGCGCCAGGCCATCACACGCGCCATAGCCGACCAGGCCCGCACCATCCGCATCCCCGTCCACATGATCGAGACCATCAACAAACTGGTCCGCATGCAGCGCTCGATGCAGCAGGAACTGGGCCGCGAAGCCACCAACGAAGAACTCGCCAAGCGCATGGAGCTTCCCGTGGGCAAGGTGCGAAAGGTGCTGCGCATCGCACAGGAGCCGATCTCGCTCGAAACCCCGGTGGGCGAAGAAGAGGAATCGCATTTGGGCGACTTCATTGTCGACAAGCGCGTCGTTTCGCCGTCGGAAGCCGTCATCAACCTCAACCTGCGCGAGCAGACCGCCGAAGTGCTCAAGACGCTCAGCCCGCGCGAAGAAAAGATCATCAAGATGCGCTTCGGCCTGCTTGATGGCAGCGAGCACACGCTCGAAGAAGTAGGCCAGCAGTTCGCCGTCACGCGGGAACGCATCCGCCAGATCGAAGCCAAGGCGCTGCGCAAACTGCGCCATCCCAGCCGCTCTCACAAACTGCGGGCGTTCCTCGAAAGCACCAACGGCGAGTAGATCCGCCGCACGATCTCCACGCTCGCTTCGGGCACCAAGTGCTCCCACTGCTGCCCTGCTGCGATGCGATTGCGCACGTCCGTCGAGCTGATCGCATCGAAAGCGTCCGGCAACTCTAACGCGGCTACGGCTCCGCTCAGGCTTTCCGGCGCAGTGAATTCGCCCCCTCGCGCGGCGACCAGCAATTGGTACTCGCGCAGTTGCTCTTCAATCACCGGATGCCCCTCGTACCGCCAACCGACAATCCGCTCGGCCGCGTCGCGGCCGCACACCAGGTGCAGGCGCGCTTCGGGAAAATGCTCCCGCGCCTCGCGCGCGATTTCGTAGAACAGTCCGCCCGCGCTCACCGCCACCGCCATGCGCTCGCTCAACATCGGCCCCACGATCTCCAGCCGCTTCGCCAACCCCACGGCGTCGTACTCCTTGTGCGGCAGTGTCCTCGGCAACACGGCTAGCACCGCGTCGCAATGCTCCAGCGCCGCTCGCATCATCGCCTCGTGCGCGCGTGTCGGCGGGTGGAACGCCGCCGGCAGCAGCGCGAGCGATCGCACATCGGGCCTGAGTTTGCCGATGATCTCCACGACTCGAACATAGCATCGGGAATATCATGGGGAAAGCATGGATAGCACACCGCGACAGGTCGTCATCCGGCCCGGTGAAGATGGCTACTGGATTGCCGAGTGCCTGAGCCTTCCCGGGTGCGTCACGCAAGGCCGCACGCGCGACGAAGCCATCGCCAACGCCAAAGAGGCGATTAGAGGCTATATTGCGCAGTTGGAAGTGGACAACCTGCCGGTGCCGGAACAGTCTTGTCACTTCACGGCTCAATTGTAACCAGTGGGTGTTTTGAAACGAGGATTATAGATAATGAAATCGATTGGCCTGCCAGAAATCATAGTCTTGCTTGCTGCGCTAGTCTGCATCGCAATTCCCGCGGTAATGATCGTCGCCGGATGCAGGATTTCAAGGCGGGCTGGATATTCGCAATGGTGGGGGTTGATGTGCCTGCTCCCCGTAACGCTCTTAGTCTGGATCTGCTACCTAGGTTTTAGACCGTGGCCTGCGGAACAGGGGCGGTCCATCTAGGCATTAGTGTGCCCCCGCTCACGCCCCCTTGCTCCACCCTCGCCCGCTCCCCTACAATGACTAGATAAGGACCGCCGTCACACCACAATGAGCGATGCACCCGCACTCTCGGCCCGTGCTGAACAGATTCTGCACTCGGTCGTGCGCGCGTATATCGATGGTGGCGAACCGGTCGCTTCCCAAGACATCTCGCGCCTTCGCCGCCATCATCTGAGCCCGGCCTCTGTGCGCAACGTTATGGCCGAGTTGGCCGATCAGGGCTACCTTCATCAGCCGCACACCTCCGCCGGCCGCGTGCCGACGACAAAAGCTTACGCACTCTACGTCCGGACGCTGGCCAACCGCCGCCCGGCAATGAACGAAGTTGGCCGTATCCGCGAAGAGCTCAGCCATTCGCAAACGGTCGAGCAGCGTGTCGAGCGCAGCTCGCAAATGCTCACCGGACTCTCCAACGGCCTCGGCATCGCCGCCGCGATTCCCACGTCGAGCCAAGTGCTCGATCAGGTCGAACTGCTTCTCATGGGCGGTACACGCGTCCTCATGATCGTCGTCACGCGGGACAAAATGATCCGCGATCAGATGATGAATCTCGACGAAGCGGTCACGCAGGACGAGCTGACCACGATTCGCAACTACCTGAACGTCAACTTCAGCGGCTGGCGTCTGGCCGACATCCGCGGCGAACTCCGCAACCGGCTCGACCAAACCAGCGCAGCCTACGACGACCTGCTGCGCAAACTCATCCTGCTCTACGACAAGGGCCTGCTCGAAGGAACTCATCCGCCGGAGTTTCACATGGAAGGCACGGCGAACCTGGTGAGCTTCGACTTTCAGCTCACGCGCGAACGCCTGCGCGAGATGTTCCGCACGCTGGAAGAGAAAAAGCGCATTCTGCAGCTGCTCGACCGGTTCCTTGAGCCGCCACTCGGCGAGGTGGTGGTGCAGATCGGCATGGCCGATGAAGATCCCACGCTCGGCCCCCTGTCGCTCATTGGAATCTCGTTGCGCATGCCGGGCGGGCTCACCGGGAAGTTCGCCGTCATCGGACCGATGCGCATGGACTACGAACGCACCCTGGCAGCGGTCCGGCATGTCGGCCAAGCCTATTTGAGTCTGCCCTGTTAGGCTGTTGGCACCGCCGGTCACGCCGCTTCGAAATTTCGCAAATCCAGGAAATTGTGGCACATCGCAGGCCGCCAGTGTTCTTTCCCGGCGCAAATAGATACACTAAGATTTGAGCATTTTTTCGCATATGAGCACGGAGAAATCTGACGCAACCATTGACTCCTCCGAGCCTGTCACGGGCGGAGGCGCCGACGCCGAAAACCATGGCACGGCCGAAGGGGCGGAAGCCTCACTGGCCGCCGACTATGAGCGGCTGGTAAACGAAAAGGCGGAACTGCAGGAGCTGTTGCAGCGCCGGCAGGCCGATTTCGAAAACTTCAAACGGCGGTCGGACCGCGAACGCGGCGAGGTGTTTGAAACAGCCACCATGGAGACTCTGAAGGGCCTTCTGCAAATTCTGGACGACCTAGACCGCGGTATGAAGTCAGTACCAGCGGAGGACGGTCCAGCTAAGGAATTTGCCAAAGGAATGGAGTTAATTTACCAACGGACAGTGGACTTATTCACCCGTATGGGGGTATCGTCCGTAAAGTCTGAAGGCGAAAAGTTCGATCCTAACTTACATCACGCCGTACAGAAGGTTGAATCGAGCGAGCATGCCGATGAAACTATTCTGGAAGAGTACCAGAAGGGTTATCTGTACAAGGGCAAACTCCTGCGCCCGGCCATGGTGAAAGTGGCTGTGCGTGAATAACGGAAATCGAACCGAAGACAGGGAGTGGAGCAGCCGGTGATCAAAGCCGACTATTACGAAGTCCTCAGCGTGGAGCGGACGGCCGACGACCAGGTGCTGAAAAGCGCCTATAGGAAAGCCGCGCTTCGGTACCATCCCGACCGGAACCCCGGCGATAAATCGGCTGAAGAGAAGTTCAAGGAACTCGCCGAGGCCTATAGTGTCCTCAGCGATCCGCAACGCCGCGCCGCATACGACCGCTACGGTCATGACGGACTGCAAGCCGGCGGCGCCAACGTCAATCCCGACGTCTTCACCGAATTCAACGACATCTTTGGCGACTTCTTCGGTTTCGGCGACCTGTTCGGCATGGGCGCGGGCAAGCGTTCCAATCCGAATCGGGCCCAGCGCGGCGAAGATGTCCGTTACGACCTCACGATCGACTTCGAAGACGCCATGCGCGGCTCTGCGATCGAAATTCAGGTGCCCCGGCTGGATCCCTGCGGCAAATGCCAGGGCAAAGGCGCCGAACCCGATGGCCTGGTGACCTGCCCCACCTGCCGTGGACGCGGCGAGGTTCTGTTCCAACAGGCCTTCCTGCA